>JACRAQ010000065.1 GCA_016213335.1 Nitrosomonadales bacterium | reverse complement strand
CGATCCTTTTTGAAGGAATTGAATACCCGACTTCTGAACACGCCTACCAGGCCGGCAAGGCTCGCAAGGAAAGTGTCCGCGAATGGTTGATGGCGGCCCCATCGCCTTCGCTACTGGCGATGGCAGCTCACGGCCTCTATGTATGGGATGTGGCACCTAACTGGTCAAAAGATAAATTTGACCGCATGAAGCGAGTGCTCCACGCAAAATTTACTCAACACGAAGACTTGAAGGAACTGTTGCTATCAACCGGTAATGCAAGGCTGGTCGAGAAAGCCACCGTAGATAACTCAGTTAATCGCCTTTGGGGCGAAGTGAACGGCATTGGCAAAAACATGCTAGGGCAGCTGTTAATGGAATTGCGCGAAGAATTGCTCGAGGAACTACGCCCTGCACAAAACAAAACAAAGACGTCTCAAGCTAAAAGGAAAACCTCCCGGAAAAAGCTAGACCTCGAGCGGGTCGCAGCATAGCAGTGGCTTAACTTTAGTCTTGACTTTCCTACGTCGCTGGAGAGTCGGTTGTTGCGTCGTGGCCGACTTTTCCATCAACTCAGCCGCTAGTCGCTTGACTTTGCGAGCTGACCAGCTCTCCGTTATGCCTCTAGCGCCAGCAAACATGCAGTTTAGAGCAGCAAGAGACTGCCCATACCGTAGCCCCTGATATGCCGCACTATAGGACAATTGCCAGCGTGTTCCAGCACCAAAAAGCGACGCTAACAGACCGGCCGTGCACCAATCGCCAGCGCCAGCCGTGTCAACCACAACAGGAACGCGGATAGCGGGTAATGAGGCCCAATCCTCCAGCAATGAGGGTATGCGGAACCGTAGACCTTTCGATCCCATTGTCTTTATTTCTAGGGAAATGTTGCTTACATCGTACGGAAAGTCTGCGAAGCGGTTATCGGCATATTTGAGAACGTGTGTAGCAGATATCGCACGCTGAAAGTCTTCTTTGTTGGTCGGAACGTCAGAAGGTTCAAACACCACCAGGACTCCTCTAGCACGGTATTTTTCCGCCAAAGCCAGTGAGACTTTAGTTACTCGGTCGAAGTAATAGACACTGGGCGTAGGAACACCCTTGTAAACTTGCTCACCTAATTGAGCGTCAGACGGCGCCAAGTATCCACGACGTTCCCCGCAATGCGGGCAGCGAAAACTGAACTTGTGTGTTTCAGGAGCATTCACAGGCATCTGATAAACGACCGGAGTACAAACGTGATCACTCTCAACCACGAAGCGAAGATCAGCTTTGAGCTTTTGAAACTCTTCTCGAACCCGATGCCCTGCGGAATCCTTACCAAGCTCACACACTGGCACGCTGCGCCAACCAAGATAGGCCAGCGCAGCCAACACGTTCCCAGCGGAACCACCGACTGCTGAGGAGAGAAGAGACGACGAGTCATCGAGGATTACATCGAGCGCGATAAGCCCCGACCCGACAGCTCGAGGCCCAAATGAACGAGTGCTATTCCGCGGTGCGGGCTTCATTCTAATAAACATGCCCAACCATCCAGATGTGCCAAAGACAAGTAGGATCCGCCACCGTCACTGATGGCGGTACCGGACTATCAAGATTATACCCGACAGTCTCAACGTACAAAACTGGCAGAGACAGATCAATTGCGGCAAGTAGCATGCCAACGCTACCTAGGCGCCATCCGGCTGGGGAAAGGACAGTAGTGGCCTTTTTCCCACCAGCTGCGCCGTTGAACACCAATTCACGGTTCGCATGCATACGGTAGATTGACCGATAGACGTCGATAGGGTCCGACTCATGAGCGTACATGACGTTGAGCAGGTTGCCCTCCCACCGGTTGAAGAGCAAGTCCGCGTACTCGCTCATCAGATCGTCCCCCTGACGGGGAGCGCGAGACGGAAAGGGAATAATGGGGCATACCTCAGCAGGTGTAGGCTGGATATGCCTTTGCATGAGGTCGGCCTGATTAAGTGCATTCTGTGTGAGTTGCGGAACCCATAGCTTAAGGTCATCACTATTCCGGTCGAATTCAATGTCCCCTTGGAAACCATGCATCCATTCGGCGCGGTCGCTGGCTTCGGAGCAGATTTTGATAGACGGATTATCGTTTGCCGCAGCTAGGACGTGCACGTTGAATCCATATTTTTGCCCCATCTCGCAAGCAAGCTTCACCAAGGGAAAGAATACGCCCCTCGACATCCCAGTAACGTCGATCACAACATCGACATAGTTCTTCTCGATGAACCACGGCTGAGCTTTGTTTATCACGTTGCGGCCACCCGTCGTTGCGCCGTCCGTGGAAATGACCTCAAAAGAGATGAATTCAGCTGTATTCGACGTTTTGCTTCTCAAATAGGTTTCGTGCTCCCGCCCAAGCTGAATCAGCACAGCAGGTACGGAGGGGCGGTTTTCCACCAAGAACTTGAAGGAAACGTTTTTCCCGCTAGCAAATCTAGTTGTGCAATACATTGACGCCTGTTCTAACCCAACTGCACCAATGAACAGTACTGCTTTGGATGCACTCAGATACCCAATAAATTCGAATGCGTCAGCACCACTGTGCGCAATACATGTATCGACGGAAAACTGACTCACAGGGCAATGCTCCCCTTCAAGTCCCTAAGGTGTCCTTCACAGAAGCCACCCCGCCCTAGCGTTAGCCGGTTGGCAACAATGGGAATTCCACCAAGCAAAAACAGGCACCAACTTCGTTTTTTGCAAAGATAATTTTCTCTCAACGTAATTGCATTGTAGGCAATCGCGTAGTGAATAACCTGTGCGAGCTCTGGAGCAGAAGCTTCTAGCTGGTCCATCTCAGTTTGAGGAATGCCAAACGCGTTGGCACCATCCGAGAGTGGTGCGTTACGTTCCATGGTTCGAGCAATACACCGGTTACCGATGAAGGACACCAGCTTTTTCACGGACTCACAATGAGGGAAATCCCATTGGCCCATGATTTCTTCGGCTCTGCGCGTTAAAATAGTATGCTGTTGCCGCGCATCAAGTTCTGGCTTTTTATTCCGAAGGACTTGAGTCTCCAATTCATCCACTAAAGCACCAGCCAAACTGATAAAAATTTCAATGTTGTCCCCACTCGCGTCAGCAAGCCTATCAAACGAAAAGTAAAATGGTCGCTTGAACCGGTGCGTAAGCTGCAATTCAGCCCCAACTATTACTGCCGGCTTAACGGTCTTCCGGGCCCCCTCGTCGATAGCCTCCTGACTTTCCTCTTCTTCGTTGCCAGTGCCTTCAGCCTGCCCCTCATCGCCGAAAAGATCAACTTGTGGTGTCTTTCGCCTCTCCCGCTGGAGCAGAATATGGAGAACCACCAGCTTTTCTTCCTTTGAAATATTCTCCGGCACCAACCTAGCTAGTACTTCTACCGCTTCTTTGGAAAAGCGACACTCTTGAACTAGCGCAACGTTCTCCTCCTCCAAAATCTGGATATCTGCCTTGGAAATACCTATGTTATTGCCGGATAGGCGGTCTTCTAATTTATCAATGCCGCGCCTTTGGAAGGTGGGCATCTGGCTAAAGTATCGACGACTTAAGTCTCGTGCGACCCTCCTGAACTGGGCACGATCCCGCCTCTCGCCCTGCAGCAATTTAATTGTTCGGTCCCGCCCGGTCGTGCTTCCTGGGGCAATTACTTCGTCCTCTATATCGCTAATTGCTTTACGGAGGTCGGTTGTACCTATGGCATCAACACGGGTAATAATCCACCGAGACGTGGACCACTCCCTGTTTAATAGCCAGTTCTGAACATCTTCAAACTGTCTACTGTGAAGTTCATGTGCGTCATCAAGAATAACCATGGGGCGAAGCGTGAAAGACTCATCCGCAACATTAGGAATTGATGGAACGGTGATTGATTCGATAGAATCGAAGAGCATATATGGCAAGTTTGCAGCGGAATTTTCCAGGCCACTCTCCTTTGGAGGGACCAACGAGGTAATAATTCGCAGAACGTCTTCTTCGGCCTGCCGTGCATGTTCTCTAAGCACCAAAGTGTCAGCTGCCTTAAGTAATGTTTCATTTGCCTCGGAGCCCGGCTTAAAGTTCATCTTCACAGCCCGCAAATCGACTTTTAGTCGTTCAAGCTTGCGCAACCACCCCAAGCAGGCTTTGACTTGGATTAACGTACGCAGCAAGCCACTCTTTGTGCGCTCTGAATACGGAAGCTCCCAGATGCTGCGTAAATTCGAGACGCACGGAACTCGGTGTGCCAGATAAGCCGGCAGGTTATTTACTAAAATATTGTATTCGGAAAGCGACATCGCAAGCTGCCGGCCATCTTTATCCTTGTTGTTGGCTAATCGTATAACCTCGACCAACGTGTCAAGCTCCAGCAGTCTAGCAATCGTTGTTTTCCCACTTCCTGGTGTGCCAATAACCAATGTAAGGCGGTCAAAGCACGTCGCAGCTCCCTTGTCGAAAAATGCCCGAATTGGCTCCGCACTCAGCAGGGAGAGAAGTGCGAGCGGTTCTTCAATGAACTCTGTTGCACGCTTTTTAAACGGATTGTCCATTGTCGATATGTCGATCAGTTCGAGGAAATAAGGGACGCATGATATGCGGGCTCTTGCTATCTGGCCTAGACTCCGCCCATATCAGAGCGATCGAGTTATTTGGGGTATTGTGCTCGAGCACGATAGGCAAGCCACATTGCTTGTATCCCAAAGCAATAGACTTGCCGTCTACACAGTTATGCGAAGTCTGGATGCTTGGGTCGTAGTGGCCATTGATCCAGGCCAATAACTCTGCATCCGAGGCAGGCCCCATGACAACATCGGGTTCGGCGCTGAATACCCAAGAATAAGATGCTTTGCAGCTAAATCGAGGCATCGTCTCTTGAAGCTTTGGCAGAGCATCCTCGACCGCGTCCCTTGCCTTAGTTGATGCCAAGTAGTGGTGAACTTGAATGTGGCATTGGTCAGCAAGTTCCGGCCTCATTTTTCCGTGATTTTCGGCTTGGCTGCAGAATTTGAAGATTTTGCCGTCCCAAGTAGTTTTGGCATCATCGTAGCGGATCAAAGTGGTCCCCGAGCCGGTGAAGTCATCGACCAAGCAAACTCGCTCGAACTTCTGCTCCGCGTCCGGAAATCCGCTCTGCTCGAGCCGAGCGGCAAGCTTATTACCCAAGCTTTGCCACTTGTCATCAGATATTTCACTTGAAGCTATTACCTGTTCGTTTGTGAGCAAGCCTTCGTTGTACCGCCTGAAAACATCAATCCGAGCACCGTCGCTAAGGCCCACGTACAAAGTACGCAATGACATGAGCCTGAGGTCTTTCTGAGCTTTTTTATTTGCCCACGTCTCGTAATAAGCAATGCCGTGACGATTTGCGACGATTCGCCTAGCATCTTTCTCCATTTCCGGCATTGCGAGCTTGATCAGTTGGTACAACTCCGGCTGGCCAATAAACACCAAGTGTTTGCGCAAGTAGCGGTAAGCTGTACGCCGCGCAGCAACGTCTTTGAATTGAGCAAGCCAGCTGATCAAGCGAACGTAGAAGTGAATCCCAGGGCCATATCCTTGGTAGCGGTCAAATTTGTAATCAACCATAAGCTTGAGCCAGGCGTATTCTGTAGTCGCCTCGCTGTCGTCCCATTCCATGAGATCTGAAATGAGACTGATCGCTAGTTCTCGCCTCACGCGCAGGCTCCAATTCCTTGGTTGTTAGCGCCAAGCGTCGCCATGGACAACCATCCGCTGTTATTAGCCTGCCTCAAATGAGACAGATAATACTTCGTACCAACAACACCACGACGGTCGAGCGGGAGAAGGTTCCAGCAACTTGCCGGGTCGGATGAAACGAAGTTAACACTGAGCCCAAGCCCATCACGCAGTAGCTCGAAGTCATTTCCGTCAAAGTCCCCAGAGTCTCCCAGGCGGAGGATCTCTGAGTCGGCATCGAGCTTGAATTTATTCACCACAAAATCCAGAACCTTACGCTTTCCAGCCCAATCTGAGAGAACATCGATGGAGTGGCCAGAGCAATAGACTCGCCAGCCCCAAAGTTGTTTATGCCGAATCCAATACTTGATGGCGGTAACCGCCTCATGGCGAGACGCTTGGTTCCCACAGCGAAGTCCAAGCTGTCCACAATCAAGCTTAGGCTTTGCTTCTACCAGCGCGTTTACACCCATTGTTTCGAGCCATGACAATAGCTCCTGGAACCGTGGATCTGCGTCAGGAAACGCTGGGTCTTCGTCTAGCCTCGCCATTAACGAGCCGCTATAGTATCCAATGTAGACTTGTTGCCAATTTTCTGGCGAAAGTTTTTTCCGGAGGTCCTCCATCAAGGAGTCGCCTCGGCCAGTTGCAAAAACAATGGGAACCCCATAGCTAGCAATGCGTTCGATTTCATCTGAAAGTAAGTCGTCCAGTCCGTCCCATCGCCTGTCGGTTTCGCAGAATGTTCCGTCAAAGTCGCACACCAAGGCCTTAATGTGGGCGCAAGTCAGCTTTTTTGAAAACTCCCCATATGCAGTGGAAAACCGAGTTATTGCTGCCTCATCGGCCGCCGCCCGCTTCAACTTACGTCTGACAGGCACCGGCACAGATGACTGCGGCTCCTTCAGGAAGGCATTGGGGTCGAGTTGGTGAATGAGCCTACAGTAGTCCGGCACTTCAGGCTGGCCAGGATCGATACCCAGGATGTCAGCCACTACGTCGATTATGAGTATGGCGTCAATAACCCCCTGCACCACCGCAACGGCATCATTCGTGGGGACATCCAAGGTAAGCTTGCGAATATGATCGGGTATTAACGCAAGCGTAGCTTCTGCAAGCGCTTGGTCTGCACTGCTGACGAACGCGATAACGATGGCCTTTTTCGCGTAGCTAAGCTGCAAATGCCTGCCGTGAGCAAACTGTCGATAGTCAGCGAGTTGGCACGTTCCTAGCGCAGCTTCGGCAAATTTTGATTCTACGTCTATCGCTGTCGGGCGGCTGGTGCCGCCGAATAACACCAAGACTTGTGTTCCGACCTCGTACTCACGGACGGTTTCGGAGATTACTTTACGTCGATGGGCTAACCAGTCCAAGGATATATGGCTTAGCAGCGATACGAAATCTTTATCCGGGTCTCGGCAATATGCTTTTGCCAGAAGAATAATCATGGCAACGAGGCTGTTCGTAGCGAGGTAGCCATCTTTGTTCCACGGCATGTCATATGCTAAAACACTCATAGACCCGGAGGAGGCTGCAAATGAGGCTAGTGGCGTGTATTGCTTCAGAGTTAGCGCGAGTGCGACTTGTTCATAAACAAGTGTGCTCCAGGCTGCCGAGAGGATGTCTTTGTTTTTGCCTTCAGCAGAAAGCATTAGTACGGCTGCATCTCGAACCACGCCGCCAGTTTCTTTGTATTCTAGGGGGGTAACGGCTCGGGATAACTGGCCAAACCGCTTCTCGTTGCACGAGGCAGCAAAAGTCGCAGCTGTGAAAGAGCCTCCGGATCCAATCGCAAAAAGAGGCCGTGATGATGCATTCAATAAAGCACGCTGCAGCAATTTAACTTCTTGAGCCGCTGCCCAATGGATTGCTTGCGGAAGATATTGAATTTCTTCTTTGAAACGGCGACCCATAACGTGGTGGGAACTTTCCTCTTATTATATGAGGGCGGAGAATTGGTGAAAATATTTAGCGCTCAAGCTAGACGAATAACCAGCTGATGTGGCGAAGATTACCCAAGATGACTCACATCTACAAGGTCAATATTACGGACAGCACCCATAACGCATAAGAAATAGCCGCTACCCAACAGAAGCGGACGTTATGTGAATGCCCTAGAAGGTCCAAGCCGAAAAGCAGCCCCGCTCCAGGCCAAATGAAATTGGAGCGAGCATTCAGGGAAGCAGTTTTTCTAACACTTTGGCGTATAAATGCTGGTGCAGAATTAACCTGCCCAAAAGGAGAATCGGGAGCACGAGTGCAAAATGGGTGCCGGGCGCGAAGCTTGGCGGCAAGTTCTATCCGATAACTACGCTGTTAATTGACAGTACCGGGAAAAGTTTTTGCGCTTGATGGCGCGCTTGGAAAAAAGCAAGCCGGAATCAACCAAGTTCATGCGCAACACTCCATCGCATTGATGGAAAGCAAGTCAATAGATAACACCGGGTTGCGCAACTACCCCGTCTGAATTCCCGGAAACTACGCACCGCTTCCGCTCGACGGATGGCCATTGCTGCGCCGCCAGAATCTGGTTCGCCACGGCATGGCTGCGGGCGAGGCGGTCCCGCACCGACACCCCGCCCCGGTAGTTCGCCTCAAGATGTAGCCCGGAAGCCTGTTTCAAGCGGGCGGTAATGGCCTGCATGCGCGCCTGATAGGCGCCGTGGTAAACCGGCAAGGCTTCGCTGTGCCGGTCTATGCGTATCATCTCCGGATCGGCTGTTATATCCAGCAACGGGCGCAATGCCCCGATGGTTTCGTCCGCGAGGCGCTCGTCGCTCCAATCCGCTACTTGAGGGGCACGCACCCCGCCAAGGTACGAAGTAAGCAGGACTTTCCTCGGGGGCGCGCGATCCGGAAACAAGGTGCTCATCCACAGGTTGCCTGTCAATATCGCACTTTCTCCCCGTGGCGCCAGGAATCCGGTACCGTCCAGCGGGTGCCCCACTGCATCGCGGGCCAAGCCCGCATGTACCACGGTTACGGCAGCGTAACTGATCCCGCGCAATAGCTCCGCCAGCTCGCCATCCACATGCGCCACCAGTGCGGCAGCAGCAGGCGCGGGAGTCGCCACGATCACGTGGCGCGCGGACAGAACTTGCCGCCCTTGCGGCGTCGTTGCCGCGGCCCGCCAGCCGCCATCAGGCTCGCGGGCCAGTTCGTCGGCAGAATAGCCGGTGCGCACGGTAATGCCGGGCGTTCTCGCAAGGCTCTCCACCAGCGTACCCATACCGCAACGGAAAGAAAAGGTATCGGTGGTGCAGGCCGTGCGGCGGCGCAGGATGCGGTTCACCATTACCCCGGCAGCCAAGCTGCCGTAGCGCTGCTCCAGCGCGGTGAGGCGCGGTAACGCGGCGGCGGCGGAAGTCCTGTCCGGGTCTGCCGCCAGCGTGCCGGCAATAAACGGCTCGATGGCCTTTTCCAGAACCTCGCGGCCGAGGCGGCGGGTGATAAATTCGCTGACTGTTTCGTCGGGCCGCCCGCTGGAAAAAATGAAGGGTTCCGCCAGCAGGCGCATCTTTCCGCGCAAGCTCCATAGCGGCGAGGCCATCATCGCGCCCATGCGCATGGGCAACGCCTTCAGGCTGCTTTGGTGCAGCAGGTAACGGCGCGCTTCGGCGGCAGGCAGGCGGCTGGTCTTTGCCGGTTCCAGCCCGGCTTCGCGCACCAGCTCCGCAACTTCGGGGCGGAAGTTCAGCACCATGGACGCGGCACGCTCCGTGAGATAGCCATCCTGCCGGGTGCTCATGATCTTGCCGCCTGCTCGCTCGTTTGCTTCCCAGACCTCGACCGACAGCCCGCCGCGCGCCAGCCACCAGGCAGATGCGAGCCCCGTGATTCCGCCACCGATGATCAGTACGTCCCGCTGTTCCATTTCTCTACACCGCCGGTTTTTCTTTTGTCTGGTGAGCGGTCGTACCGCCCGGCTTGTTGGCCTCGAGCTGTGCCTTCATTTGATCGAGCAAATCGCGCCCCAACAGGTCGCCCGGGTTTTCCCGCGCCGCAACAAAATTGCGGATAGTGTCGAAGCGCTTGTCGGCTTCGGGGTTATCCTTCAGGCGCGGGACGCGCTCGCGGGCGATCTCGTAGGCGTCAAAGCTCAATTCCGTCATGCCGAAACCCTTCATGCGCTGCACCGCGCGCATCATGGCTTTGTTGCGGAAGCGCGTCAAATCTGCGGAGGTGATGCGCTTCAGGCCTTCCCTGCGCGCATTGAATTCGGCAGCCTTCTTGATGCCCGCCCGGTTGAAATCGGGCGCCGACAGCACGCGCGCCAGCGCATCTTCGTCCCATTCCACCCCGCCGGTCAGCCGCGCGACGGCCTCTTCGGCGTCGGCCCGTTCCACCGTTGCAGCGCGCCGGGCTTTGGCAAATTGTTCAGCGGCGCTATCCAGCGCCGGCGCTATGAACATCAGCGCCTGGGGGGATTTGTCTGCAAGGAACTCCGCCAGCAGGCGATCCGCTTCCTCATTCCACTGCATGCTGCGGCCCGGCTGATTTTCCGCTTCCAGCCGGTCCAGCAGCTTGATGTTCACTTCCAGACGGCCTTCCGAGCGGGCAACGTCTTCCGCGACGGCGCGCACGCCTTCCTGCAAAAAGGATGGCATGGATGCCAGGCGTGCGCGGGCTTCTTCGCTCCACGGCAGCCCCTCGGCAGCTGCCTGTCCGGTGCGTTGAGCCGCACTCTCGGGTAGTCCCTCCGGGCGGGGCGGGCCGCCGCTTCCGAATCGCTTTGCAGCCAGGGTGGCCAGGTGTTCTTCCGTAACCACGTGCATGCCCAGTTCCTGCACATAACTTTCCGCACGGCTCTTGACCATTTTGCGCAGGAATGAAGGTACGCGCGACAAGCGCTTTTCCGCTTCCTTGTTCCAGATGAGTTTTTTGGGCTGCTCGGCCATCGGTTGTATGACGGCTGACCCATCGGGCATGTGAATGCACCAGGGATCGGTGTCCATCAGGCTGCCGCCCATGGCAAGCGGCCGCGCCCGGCAGCCGCCGCACAGTTTCTGGAACTCGCAATTGCCACACTTTCCCTGCAACTCCGGATTGCGCAACGACTGAAAGGCGGGGGATTGATCCCAGATGTCCCAGAATTTATCCGCACGTATATTGCCTCCTTCGTCCGGGATGTAGGGGCAGGCCGTGACGCCGCCTTGCGGGGTGATGCGGCAATAGTGGATGCCGGCCAGGCATCCCCCCCCTTCGTAACCGGCGGCACGGGTGAGCGTGGAAGCCGGGTTGCGTTGATAGGCGATACGCTTGTAATGGGGCGCGCAGCGTGCGCGGATGAGCATATCCTGGCTGCGCTCCTGGGCTTCCACCAGCTGGTTCAGCACCCGTTCATAGGTGACGGGGCTGATATCCGACATGGATTCGCCGCGCCCGGTACAGATCAGGAAGAACACGTTCAGCACCCGCGCCCCGGCGGCACGGGCAAAATCTATCATGGCGGGCACTTCGTCGGCATTGGATTCGGTGACGGAAAAGTGTATCTGGAAAGGCAGGCCGTGGCGCTTGCACGCCTCGATACCCCCCAGGGTTTTTTCCCAGGCGCCTTCCAGTCCGCGAAAGGCATCGTGCTTTTGGGGATCCAGCGAATCAACACTGATGCCCGCCCCCATTGCTCCTGCGGCCTTGAGCGAGCGCACGCGCTTGTCGCTGAGCGCGACACCGTTGGTCCCCACCACCATGGAAAGTCCAAGAGTGGTGCCGTGGGCCAGCAGTTCTTCCAGATCGGGGCGCATCAGCGGCTCGCCGCCGGTCAGCACGACCATGGTCTCCGTACTGCGGCTCGCAATCTCATCCAGCAAACCGCGCACTTCTTCCGTGCCCAGTTCGTCTTTGCCGCCATGCTTTAGCGTTTCCGCATCCATGTAGCAATGGGCACAAGCGAGGTTGCAGCGCTTGGTCAGGTTGACGGCAAGCAAAAACAAGTCGTTGGCGACTGGATTTTCCGTGCGGGGCGCGCTCATATTTTATTGCAGGCTCTGCGCCGCTTAATGTTTTTTTCCGAAGCCAAGCGGGCAGCCGCCTGAAGCAGGCTTGGGTGCAGCGGAGGAGTCTTTCATTTTTGCCTCCATTTCTGCGCGGGCCAGTTTGAGTCCACCTTCAGCCACTTCCAGCGTGACTTCGGCGTGGCCGTTCTGCTGCGCGTAATCCTCGATCATCCTCTTGCAGTTGTCGCGCATGAACCCTTCCGGCACCCGCATCAAGCGTGCCAGTGCGGCAGCGTGCCAGTGCGGCTCGGGCGTTTTGTCCGCAGACTGCGGCTCGGCTTCCGCTTCTCCGGAATCGAGGAATGCCTTGACATGCCTCGCCTCCACGGTGGGGCTTTTTTCCTGGCGGGCTTTTTTCTCGGCGCGCATACTGAGGTTGCCGCGCACCGACAGGTCGCCGACGGTGCGCAGCAGCGCGCTTGCTTCACTCGCCCAGCGCATGGCATCTTCCTCTGTCGGTTTGTGCTTCAGCTCGCCGGCATCGTAGGCGGCAACGATTTCACCCATGGCTTGTTCTGCGTGGCGCGGCATGAGGAGGGCGGTGGCCTCTTCCACGATGCGCTGGGTGATGACGGTGTGGCCGTGCTCCTGCGCATAGCGCAGGATGGCCATGCGCGCCATGTTACGGACAAAAGACGGCACTCTCTCCATCTTCGCTTCGGCTTCGCGGGTCCAGGACGTGGTGACTTCGGAAACGACATCAATTTCCGGCTGGTATTCGCGCATGCTTAGAAAGATGGCGCAATCCACGTTTTGCAGCAAATGTTCGCTGTTGCCGCCGATATCGAGCTCGTCATCTGCATGGATGCCCAGCTTGCCGATGATCAGCAATGAAGGCTGAACCTTCTTGACAAATTTTTCGATGGCATCGTGCGGCTTGCCGTCCAGCAACGTTGTTTCTATTTCAATACCGAAGTCGCTGGCGATGGAGCGGGCAACAGCCAGGTGGCCGTCATATATCCTGGCCAGTCCGGAATCAATAATTTCTTCGTGCAGCTTTTCCTGCTCCTTGAACTTGAATACCTTGCCGGCTTCCTCCGACAGGACGCCGGCTATGCGATTAAAGGCAACATAGTGGTAGTAAGGATCATAGGCGGCTACCACCTTGACCTGCACTTGCCAATGCTTGGCCAGCGCCAGTGCGGTAACCAGCCCTCCGTAGGACTTGGCCGACCCGTCCACTGCCACGACAATCGGGCCATCCTTGAGCAGGCGTCCGGGTTCCTTGATGACAAGGGTGTCAATCGCCGAACGCCGGGCAACCCGCTTGCATACCGTACCCAGCCTGCTCCCTTGTATGGCGCCCAAACCCAGGGCGCCCATAACGAGCAGATCATGGCCGCCCGAGTTTGCTTCCCGCGCCAGTTCCCGGTAATTTTTCCCTTCCAGAGAGCAGCGATTGAAGGTGATGCCGAGCCGGTCGCACGTGGCTTCGGCTTGGTCAAGATACGAGTCGGTAATGATGGACAAACCTCGGGTGATCAGGTCATCGTGCACATCCCGCTGGCGCTCCAGTTCCTGCTCCTCCCTGAACTGTTCCGGCAGCCCGCCCTCCATCTGGCGGAAGCGCATGTCGTGCAGCTTGGCGGCATAAACGTGGGAGCCGGTAATCGCCGCGCCATCTGTCAACCCGGCAAGATCCGCCGCAATTTCCATGGCGGTATTGGCGTGATCGGAAGAATCCAGCGCAAGCAAAATGCGCTGGTGCAGGTGGGTATCAAGTTTTTGCGTGGGCATCTCTCTGGCAATTGCCTGAGTAGCGTAGGATGTCATGGCGCGATCTCTATAGCTTTAATCTTGTGGGCGCCGGAATGGGCTGGTGCCAGCCATTCGGCAAATACGTCTGGTAGAGCTTAGCACAGAGGGGAAATTTTCTGCACCCGTAAAACGAGAGAGGTATATCCATGGATTTCATCCCTTGGACATACCTCGCTCGAACTGCCTGTTACCGCTGGCCTGATGAGGCCAACTTGCCTGCGCTAGGCTTTTTTTATTTGCCGACCTTCAGGGTAATCTCGTTCGGCTTCTTCCTGCTGCCGCCTTCAACGTAACCTCCACCCACGAGTTCCGGGCCACCGCGTCCAGCCATATCCGATTCCATCAGCTCGTTCGCTTCCTTGAAATCTTTATTGGTCGCGGCATTGAGCGCATCCACGTCACCCTTGTTAGGCTTGAAGGTGGACTTGGGATTAAGATATTCGGCTACGCTCTTCGGTGGCGGCACATCCTGCATCGCCCGAATAAAAGCGACCACGTTCCAGATGTCCTGATCCTGCAGCAGATTTCCCCAGCCCGGCATGGATGAAGAAAGCGAAACTGCCTCACCGCCGCCCTTGATTATCGTAAACAGCTCAAGGTTGGTTTTCTTCTGCATGTAGTCGCCCCTCGTCAAGGTTCTGGGGCGCGGGTTCAACTCGGCAGCGCTGGGGCCATCGCCATGCAACAACCACCCGTGGCAGGCGATGCAGTAAGAGTAATACCATTGCTTCCCTTGTGTTGGGTCAGCGCCCGCAACCAGTGTCGTATCAAACTTGGGGGACCAGTTGTTCGTCCATTGATTGTATGTTTCCTCGTTGGTGACACCCGGCTTCTTTACGCGATCCCACAGTTCTGTCTTGTAGGAACCTTTCGCCTCACCGTAACCGCTATCGGTCTTATAGGTCTTGGTGTCGGAGTTGGCGCGCTTGCCTACCCCCGTCAGGTAGTCAAATGGGGCGATGCCGTAGGTGCTGCCTCCTTTGCCTTCCGAGAAATCTTCTGCTTCCTTACCGTACGCTTCCGCCGCCTTTTTTACGTCTGCATCACTCTGGGTAGGGCACTCCACTTTCACGCCACCGGCTGTGCAGCGTTTTTCCACTGCGGCCACCGCCGACGAGCTCGCCCACATAATGCCCAGACCCGTAATCGCAATCAGGCACGCCTTCAATTTGCCATTCTTCATTTTGAACCTCCCTGTTGGTCGCTCCCCCCCGCAGGGGGAGCTGGTTTATTTTCGCACTGTGCGTAAGGGTAAATTTAAATTACAGACCCTTCACCTGTTCCGCAATCGTGACCTGACCCTCTTCTACCAAGCCAGGAAGCTTTTGCGCCTCAGCGTATTCGCCGGTGAGAAGGTTGGAATTCCCCTTCTTGGGATCGTCAACAAAGAATGTCGCTCTCATTTCCAAGTGGAGCGGCCCGCAGAAGTGGGTGCAGAAGATTTCATATTCGCCTGCAATATCAGCGGTAAACTCATGCACAGCGGTCACTCCGCGCGGAAGATCCATATTGGTTCTCAAGCCGTAAGGCCCGTAGATGGTCAAGCCCATGGTGACATCCGGGTTCTTGGTAATACCTGCCGCCTTGTCAATGTTGGTGGCAAATATTCTTACCTTATCGCCCTTGTTCACCCTCATCTGACGGGGAATGTAACCATAACTGAAGGCCTTGACGTGGATTTCCTTGACGCCATCAACCACTTTGATGCCAGGTGATGTGGTTTCCTTGGGAATAAAATACCTTTTTGCTTTGGCCCTGTGTGCAGGGTCGAGCAACTGCGTCATACCAGCTTTTAACAGCCCGCCTCTTTCCGCTTCACCCTTGGTCCAGTCCTTGATCAGGTAGGACATCAGGCTCTTGGCATTATGCGGCTCACCGTCCACCGGCATGATTTTCAAGGTCTTGCCATAAGTCGGGCTCTTTTCGCGCGCATCCCACATCTCGAAGTTAACCGGATAGATGATGCCGGTCGGGCTGAACAGTCCGGTCGAAAACTTGTTCAACGCCATCACGTAGGAGTTGTCCGCGCTGATGGAGATATGACCTGTGCGATAGTGGGTAGGAATCTCGTCCACCACCTCAAGCTTTTTGAGGTCTATCTTCACGTTGGCATCCGCCACGAAGCAGCTCTCGTAAGCGTACTTGGAAGTCAACCCCTCCGGCTTGTCTATTCCGGCCCGGTAGGAACCGCCATCCTTGTTGTACACGTCCATTACCGAGTGGAGCGGGCCCGCGCAAGTCGGAATGACCTTCTTTACCGCCAGTTTTTCGGCGTCAATGACAGTCATGGTCGCCGACAGTTTGTCGCTCACCAGCACCATGGTACCCTCCGGAATAACGTCCGTGCCGTGTGGGTTCTTGCCTACCGGAATTTCCTTGACCAGCTTGAAGGGGCTGGTGGAAAACACGCCCACTGTGGAGTGGTAATAGTTGTTCGAGAAAACGTACTTCCCATCTTTACCGGCATCTATGTAGTCCGGAGCACTGGGAGAGGGGCCCCAATCAATCACTTCTGTTTTACCAGTAGCGATGTCGGTCTTGGACATCTTGCCAGTGTACTCGCCTGTTCCAAACAGTGTCTTGCCGTCTTTGCTCAACGCGATATGGTGTACCCCGAACGGGAACGGCAGCGCGATAATCCTTTCCAGAAAACCGGTCTGCAAATTGATTTCGCAGATGGTGTTGGCGCCCTTGTCGTTAAGATAGGCATACTTGCCATCCGGCGTCCCGTTCTTGTTACCGGCCGGTAAACCGCCAAGTACAACTTCGTGCGTATCAACGCCGCAGTCTATATGACGATAGGTCTTGAAGCTGGGAATACCAATGACCGCCAGCTTGCCATCCACCCCGCCGGACGAGTATAGAATCATCGGGTCATGGAGCGGCGCATCCTTCGGTGAGTGATCCGCGTTCTGCCACCCCGGAATTACCTCTTTGTCTGCGGCGTTGGCAGCTCCAATTACCAAACAGCTCGCCGAAAGAGCGCCTATCATGAGAAACTTGTATTTGTCTTGCATTATTACCTCCCCTGTACGCTGCCACTAAAAATTTTAAGGGTAGCACAATAATTACGCCGCCCTTCAACCCAGAATTTACTCAGGTACTGCTGTTGCCTTACGCTTCAATGCCCTGTACAAAACAACCTTCTCCCAGCTCGAGTACGCGCGGCCTTAAAAATGTTTTTCTGATGCCGCGACCCGGCTCCTAACCCAATACAGCCCTTGTGAACCAATCAGGAAATCCGGAACCTGGCAGGCGCTCCGGCCAACTCGTCGCCTTACCCCGTGCGACAGTTTGACGCACCTTCGGTTGGATAATTACACTACTCAAGCAACGCATGGTTGACATAGATCAAAAAGAGGGGACAAATTTTATAGCGGATACCGTTTCCAGACAGCGAGTTAAGCCGAGATTCTATGTGGCAGCTCGAAGGTTGGATTCTCGAAATCACCATCGAGCGCGGCGCACGTAGTATCGGTTTGATCCTGGCTGGTTTTGCTCTTTATACCTTGATTGATTGTTTGCCTTACTTCCCGCAAAATGCTCTCAACCGCCGCTTGGTTCAGGTTATGCAAACTGTGCAACCATGGCCCGGTACAAACACCACATGAACGCTATTACCACAAGCTGGTTCAACCAGGCAGTCACACACTCTTTCCCGGGCTCGCACACCCGCATCCAGCTATGCTTGGGCGCCCCGTCAATGAACCCGGAAAAATGAAATTCCCGTTCTTTTTAATTTTCGCATTGATTTTGGTCGCCGGATGCTCGGACACCCCGCTCATAAAATCATCCGACTCGATGCTCACACCGGGGGAAAAGCCGATTCCGATTCCTATGCCTGCGGCTCCGGTGAGTTCTACTCCTGCATCTATAGTTTCAGCAGGTGGGGCGGTAGTGCTTGCCGCCCCACCCAGCGCCAATCCGGGGTATATAGTCAGATGCAATGGGGCCGACCGCACTTTGAGATCTTGTTACGAACAGGCCGATGAAATTTGCGAGCAGGAAAAACGCTTTGTCTCCGCCATCTTAAAAATTGAAGAATCTCAATCAGGAAGTTTGATTGCCCGCTCGCTCAGTTTCAGATGCAATACCGAGATCAGTTATGGCAATGTCAGCTTTCCCGATAACGCCCAAGTGCCCACCCTCAAAAAGAATCCCACCATACCGCAGCAATTGCTCCTGGGGAAATAATCCAGGTTAAGCTGCTGAAAAAACAAAGTTATTCTTACAACCGGGCCAATACCGGCCTGACGGCGCGGCAATTCAGTATAATACCCGGACATTATGATGGAAGAACCTGCAGCATCCAAAATCAAGTTCTCGTCCCTCAACCTCGACCCGCAAATTCTGCGGGCTGTCGAGGAAGAAGGTTATACCGAACCCACGCCGGTACAGGCGCTGGCTATCCCGCACGTTCTGGCTGGCCGCGACCTGATGGCGATGGCGCAAACCGGTACCGGAAAAACGGCGGCTTTTACCCTGCCCCTGCTGCAACGCTTGCTGCCGCACGCCAGCACCAGCGCCTCGCCAGCACGCCACCCGATCAGGGCGCTGATCCTGGTGCCAACACGCGAACTGGCGATCCAGGTCGAAAAAGCCGTAGAAACCTATTCCAGGCATGTGCTGTTGCGTTCCACTGTTGTCTTCGGCGGGGTTGACATTAAATTGCAAAAACCCGCGCTGATGAAGGGAGTAGAGATCCTGGTGGCCACCCCCGGCCGACTGCTGGATCACGTCGAAAGCCGCAACCTGATGCTCAACCAGGTGCAGGTGCTTATCCTCGACGAAGCGGACCGCATGCTGGACATGGGGTTCATGCCCGATCTCAAACGCATCCTCGCACTGCTGCCAAAACAGCGCCAGACATTGCTATTCTCGGCCACCTTCTCCGACGATATCAAGAAGCTTGCGCACGATTTCCTGGTCAACCCCATCACGGTGGAAGCGGCGCGCCGCAACACGGCGGCTGAAAGCGTCAAGCAATCCGTAATTCTGGTTGCGCAAGATGATAAATTGGGCGTTTTGGCCGACCTGATCCGCGCACGCGGCGTCAATCAGGTGCTGGTATTTACCCGAACCAAGCTGTCGGCAGCCCGGTTGGCGCGCGCGCTGGATCGCTGCGGCATCCCTTCCGATGCCATTCACGGCGACAAGACCCAGCCCGAGCGCATCAAGGCGCTGGACGCTTTCAAGGAAGGCAAGATCACCGTGCTGGTGGCAACCGACGTTGCGGCTCGCGGGCTGGACATAGACCAGTTGCCGCTGGTGGTCAATTACGAGCTGCCCCCTACTGCTGAAGATTACGTCCACCGCATCGGCCGTACTGGGCGCGCGGGCGCCAGCGGTGAAGCTGTTTCACTGGTAGACGGCAAAGAAGACCGGCTGCTGAAGGAAATTGAAAAGCTGCTCAAACGCGAATTACCTCGTGAAACGGCCGCCCCTCCATCTGCTTCGCACGCGCCCTCCCGCCACCGGACAGTTTCGGCAGCCTACGGGAAAAAACCTGCGCCGGTGGACGACTGGTTCCTGAAGCCATACGAACCTTCCCCGGCCAGCGCAAAAGCCGAAGAGCCGCCACCAGCACCCAAGGACAAATCCAGCAAGCAAGTCGCTGCACTGCTATCGGGCAAACGCTGAAAAGGCAAGGTGTGGAGCGGGTGAACGGGATCGAACCGTCGTCGTAAGCTTGGGAAGCTTCTGCTCTACCATTGAGCTACACCCGCATAAGGTAGAATGCGGAGCGCATTTTAACACGGACGAGCAGAGTGATAACGATCAACGTCAACGGCGAGCTGCGCCAAATCCCGCAAGCCGTCAGCGTAGCCGCACTCATTGAGGAGATGGGTTTGGCTGGCAAGCGCATCGCTCTGGAGCGCAACGGCGAGATCGTGCCGCGCAGCCAGTTCGCCACGCAGCAATTGGCGGATGGCGACCGGATGGAGATCGTCGTCGCGGTCGGCGGCGGCTAACCGGCGACCTCACTTGCATAATTTGGCAGACTAGCCGAAGGGTTATGCGGAGCTGAACGGCACCTTCGCAATTGCATTATTCCCGCGCTGGCCGTGAACCCAGCAAGACACCGTGGCTCCCTGTTCAATCCCGATGGATTTCCGCCGCGCTGGAATGGCGGCGTGTGTGCCGCAAATTAACTAACCGTCAATATCGAGCAGGAATACGGAAATGAACGACAACCTCATCATTGCAGGCAAAAGCTATGCATCCCGTCTGCTGGTCGGCACGGGCAAATACAAGGACTTTGCCGAGACGCGCGCGGCACTGGATGCGAGCGGCGCGAAGATTGTCACGGTGGCGATCCGCCGCACCAATCTCGGGCAGAACACCAACGAACCCAACCTGCTCGACGCAGTGCCGCCTTCGCAGTTCAACTATCTGCCCAATACTGCGGGTTGCTACACCGCAGAGGATGCGGTGCGCACCTTGCGCCTGGCACGCGAATTACTGGATGGCCACAACCTCGTCAAGCTGGAAGTGCTGGGCGATCCGCAATCGCTTTATCCCAATGTGGTGGAAACGCTCGCAGCTGCGAAGACACTAGTGGCTGAAGGCTTCCAGGTAATGGTCTACACCTCTGACGATCCCATCATCGCCAAACAACTGGAAGACATCGGCTGCGTAGCGATCATGCCGCTGGCCTCTCTGATCGGCTCCGGCATGGGCATCCTCAACCCATGGAATCTGCAACTCATCATGGAGCGCGTGCAAGTTCCCGTGATCGTGGATGCGGGCGTGGGCACCGCATCGGACGCCGCCATTGCGATGGAGCTGGGTTGCGACGGCGTGCTAATGAACACGGCCATCGCCGCCGCGCAAAACCCGGTGCTGATGGCTGGCGCAATGAAAAAGGCGGTGGAAGCAGGGCGCGAAGCCTATCTCGCCGGTCGCATGCCCAAGAAGTTTTATAGCGCTTCACCCAGCTCACCAACCGCCGGGCTGATTGGCAAACCCTGATGCAGCAGCGCAACACGCATATTCGCAGCTACGTGTTGCGCCAGGGGCGCGTCTCGAATGCCCAGCAGCGATGTTACGATTCCCTGATGCCGCGCTTCGGCATCCCTTTCTCAGCACAACCGCTGAACCTGGATGACGCTTTCGGCAGGATTGCTCCCAAAATACTCTAGATCGGTTTCGGCATGGGCGAGACCACCGCCCAGATTGCGGAAGCCAATCCCGGCAACGACTATCTGGCCCTGGAAGTGCATACGCCGGGCGTGGGCAGCCTGCTCAAGCTGATCGAAGAAAAGCATCTCGGCAACGTGCGCATCATCCAGCACGATGCCGTGGAGGTGCTGCATGACATGCTGGCCGACAACATGCTGGACGGCGCGCACATTTTTTTTCCCGACCCCTGGCACAAAACCCGCCATAACAAGCGCCGCCTGATCCAGCCGCCATTCGCGGCGCTTCTGGCAAGAAAACTCAGGCCCGGCGGCTACCTCCACGCCGCCACCGACTGGCGGGACTATGCCGCGCAAATGCTCGCCGTGTTAAGCGCTGAACCGCTGCTGGAAAATACCGCCGCCGGTTATGCTCCACGCCCCGCTTACCGCCCGCTCACCAAGTTCGAACAGCGCGGCTTGCGCCTTGGACACGAAGTATGGGATCTAGTGTTCCGGCGGAAGAAAGACCTGTAGCAGATCATTCAGAAAGCTCTTCCCCAGTTCGGTCGGGGCGATGCGGCTCCGGTCGCGCAGCAACAGCCCGCGCCGCCCGGCTTCATCCAGCTCGCGGCGCAACACCAGCAGCGACAGGCTGGTGCGCTCGGCGAACAGCGCCTCATCGAATCCTTCAGTTAAGCGCAGCGCATTCATCATGAACTCGAACGCCAGATCATCACCCCCGATCTCATGCTCCGCCTGTACCGGCAAACCCTGGGCCACTGCATCGAGGTAGGCCTGCGGCTGCTTGTGGCGCGCCTGACGCACCACTTTATCCGGAAAGCTCAGCTTGCTGTGCGCTCCCGCGCCGATGCCCAGATAATCGCCGAACTGCCAGTAATTCAGGTTGTGGCGCGACTGTTTTTCCGGCTTGGCAAAAGCCGAGGTTTCATAATGCCGGTAGCCGTGGGCGGCAAGTAATTGTTCGATGCGCTGCTGCATCTCGCCGCTTGCATCCTCATCCGGCAGGGCAGGCGGATGGCGGTGAAACAACGTATTGGGCTCCAGCGTCAGGTGATAGCAGGATAAATGCTGCGGCGCATATCCGAGCGCAGTAACAACATCCCGCGCGGCATCTTCCACTGTCTGCTGCGGCAGTCCGTACATCAGATCCAGATTGATGTTGTCAAAATGTTGCTGTGCGATCTCCACTGCGCGCCGCGCCTCGGCGGCATCATGGATGCGCCCCAGCGCCTTGAGGTGCGCGTCGCTGAAGCTCTGGATGCCCAGCGACAGGCGGTTCACCCCGGCGTTGCGATAGCCCGCGAAGCGCTCTGCCTCAACTGTGCCGGGGTTGGCTTCCAGCGTGATCTCCGCGTTCACGTCCAGCGGCAGCAGCATGCGCACAGCAGCCAATACCCCCTCGATGGCCTGCGCCGAAAGCAGGCTGGGCGTGCCACCGCCGATGAACACGGTATACACCTTGCGCCCCCAGATTTGCGGCAGCGCCAGTTCAAGATCACGGATCAGCGCCGCCACATATTCCTGCTCCAGCAGCCCGCTCCTCGCCTCGTGCGAATTGAAGTCGCAATAGGGGCACTTGCGCACGCACCACGGCACATGGATATAAAGCGACAGCGGCGGCAGCGCCCGGAATTTGACTGCCTGAGCCTTGAGGCCGATGGGGTGTAAAGGGTGAGCAACCATTTGTTAATTGTATCAACTGCCAGAAGATTGACAGCCATCAACTCTGCTTCTCCCGGTTCCATGCGTGTGGAGCGGGCGCGCAAAAGCAGGTAAAATCAGCATCCCAAACCTGAAGGATAAATCGTGAGCAAGAACCTGATCCAGTTCATCATCGAAGAGCAGCGCGCCATTCCGAGCGCCAGCGGCGACTTCACCGGCCTGCTGAGCGACATTGTCTCCGCCTGCAAGCAGATTGCGCACGACGTGAACAAGGGCGCGCTGATCGGGGTGCTGGGCAGCGCCGGAAGCGAGAACGTGCAGGGCGAGACACAGAAAAAACTGGACGTCATCACCAATGAAGTGTTCCTCAAGGCCAACGAATGGGGCGGCCACCTTGCGGCGATGGCGTCGGAGGAAATGGACGACATTTACCATATTCCCGCCCGCTACCCGAAAGGCAAATACCTGCTGACATTCGACCCGCTGGACGGCTCGTCCAACATTGATGTCAACATTTCCGTGGGTACTATTTTTTCCATCCTGCGCTGCAAGGATGGCGTGACCAACCCGACCGCCGAGGATTTTCTGCAGCCGGGAACCAAACAGGTCTGCGCCGGCTATGCGCTGTACGGCCCCGCCACCATGATGGTGCTGACCACCGGCCACGGTGTAAACGGCTTCACGCTGGACCGTGACGTTGGCGATTTCTTCCTGACTCACCCGAACATGGTCATTCCGGAGGACACTGCCGAATTTGCCATCAACGTGTCCAACCAGCGTTTCTGGGAAGCGCCGGTGCAGCGTTATGTGGATGAGTGCCTGAAAGGCAAGACCCCGGGCGGCCGCGAGAAGAATTTCAACATGCGCTGGGTGGCCTCCATGGTCGCGGAAGTACACCGCATCCTGACGCGCGGCGGCATCTTCATGTACCCGCTCGACACCAAGGAACCTGGCAAGGGCGGCAAGCTGCGCCTGCTGTATGAGGCCAACCCGATGTCTTTCATCGTGGAGCAGGCGGGCGGCATGTCTACCA
Source organism: Nitrosomonadales bacterium (assembly GCA_016213335.1). Taxonomy (GTDB): domain Bacteria; phylum Pseudomonadota; class Gammaproteobacteria; order Burkholderiales; family Gallionellaceae; genus VIKH01. The sequence goes on along the minus strand of JACRAQ010000065.1, from coordinate 38,134 downwards.
CGGGACGCGAGCGGATCATGGACCTGAAACCGACCGGATTGCACCAGCGCGTGCCGGTGATTCTGGGCTCGAAGAATGAAGTCGAGCGCGTGACCGGCTACCACAAAGGGCTATAGAGCATGGGTGCCCCTCTCGTTTCCATCGTCATGGGCAGTTCGAGCGACTGGGAAATCATGCAGCAGGCTGCGCGCCAGTTGCAGGATTTCGGCGTGGCCTACGACGCCCGCGTGATTTCGGCGCACCGCTCGCCCGATCTGCTGTTCGACTACATCAAGGAAATGACGGCGCAGGGGGTGCGGTGTTTTATCGCCGGCGCAGGAGGCGCAGCCCACCTGGCTGGCGTGATCGCGGGGAAAACCACGCTGCCGGTGCTGGGCGTGCCCATCCCATCCAAGTATCTCAAGGGCATGGACTCCTTGCTGTCCATCGTACAGATGCCGAAAGGCATACCGGTCGCCACGTTTGCGATAGGGGAAGCGGGCGCGGCAAACGCCGCCTTGTTCGCGGTTTCCATGCTGGCCTTGAATGATGAGTTGCTGGCGCAGAAACTCGCTATCTATCGCAAGAAGCAGTCCGAGGCGATCGCCGCGACAACCTTGCCTGCACTCTAATTCACGCTTCCTTCCGCTATACGCATAACCATGAGCATTCCCATGCTGCAATCCAGTATCGAGAGCCTGCCGCTGCTCCATCGCGGCAAGGTGCGCGACATCTACGGCGTGAACGAACAGCATTTACTGATCGTGCAAACGGATCGCCTGTCCGCCTTTGATGTAATCCTGCCCGACCCGGTGCCGGACAAGGGGCGAGTGCTTACTACATTGTCCAACTTCTGGTTTGCAAAGCTAGGCCACGTCATTCCCAACCACCTCACCGGCATCAGGCCGGAGGATGTGGTGAAAACCGATGCGGATCGCGCCCAGGTGAGGGGCCGCGCCTTCGTGGTAAAACGCCTGAAACCGCTGCCGATAGAGGCCATCGTGCGCGGCTATCTGGCCGGATCGGGCTGGAAGGATTACAAAAAAACCGGCACCGTGTGCGGCATCCCCCTGCCCGCCGGTTTGCAGGAAGCGCAAAAACTGCCGCACCCCTTGTTCACCCCCTCCACCAAAGCTGCGGCGGGTGAGCACGACGAGAACATTTCCTTCGAGCAAGCCAGGCAAATATTGGGCGAAGCGCGCGCCTGCGAAGTGCGCGACGCCTCGCTGGCCCTGTACACTCAGGCCGCCGAATACGCGGCGGGCAAGGGCGTCATCATCGCCGATACCAAGTTCGAGTTCGGCGTGGATGGTGCGGGAAAAATGTACCTGATTGATGAGGCGCTAACGCCGGATTCCTCGCGCTTCTGGCCCGCTGACCAATACCGCACCGGCAGCAACCCGCCCAGCTTCGACAAGCAGTTCGTGCGCGACTGGCTGGAGGCCGCCGGCTGGGGCAAACAGCCGCCCGCCCCCCGCGTGCCGCCCGAGGTGCTGCAAAAAACTTCCGACAAATATCACGAAGCCTTGCGGCGGCTGACCGGCGCATGACCTCGCCGCAGCAGTTGACCCCATGACTTCTCCGGAACAATTAATACGGGGCTTCCGACGTTTCCGCGAACAGCATTTCACCCGCGACGACGCGCTGTATCGGCAACTGGTCGCGCAGGGACAGACTCCCAGGATACTGGTAGTGGCCTGTTGCGACTCGCGCGTGGACCCGGCCATCGTGCTGGATTGCGCGCCGGGCGACCTGTTCGTCATCCGCAATGTCGCCAACCTGGTGCCGCCGTCGGAAAGCCGCGCCGGACACCACGGCACCAGCGCCGCCCTGGAATTCGGGGTATGCAACCTCGGTGTGCAACACATCATCGTGCTGGGGCACGCGCGCTGCGGCGGCATCCGCACGCTGATTGAATCCGGGGGCCGTAGCAACCCCGATTCCTACATTGACGCCTGGGTGCACTTGGCCGAGGGCGCGCGCGCTTCAGTAGAGCGCGACATGCCCGGCGCGCCGCCGGGCGAGCGCTTGCAGGCCTGCGAGCAGCGCGCCATCCTGATCTCGCTGCGCAACCTGATGACCTTCCCGTGGGTGAGCGAGCGTGTAGAAAGCGGCACGCTCGCACTGCATGGCTGGTATTTCGATATTGAACACGGCCAGTTGCTTCAATATGATGCCGCCGCCTGCTCATTCAGGGCTCTTTAGCGTTTGCTTTTTGGCACCTCGGTCAGCTCGCGGTAGCGTGCCTTATCGGCTTCATAGCTCGCCTTGACGGCGGCTTCTCTTTCCTGGGCACTGGCCAGATCCTGCTTGAGTTTCGCCAGCTTGCTTTCGGCTTCGGCGATGTCGGCATGCAGCGATTCGTGGATTTTCCTGCCGGATTTGCTTGCACTCTCGGCTTCCTTGCGATAGTTATCCAGATTCTCCTGCGCGGTCTTGATCAGCGTCTGAATGCTGTTGATGCGCGCCACGATCTGTTGCAGGTTGCGGTCGCGCGCCAAGTCTATTTCCTTTTCGCTGCTGTAAGTGTTGATCAGCGCCTTGTCTTTGCGGCGCCTGTCAATTGCGGCCTGCTCGTCTTCGACACTTCTCTTGCTCTGGGCGGCCTCGTCCGCTACGTCTTTTTTCTTGACCTCGCGCCCCTTGTCGTTGAACTGCACCCTGTCCTTGTTGGCGTATTCCGGAGGAACGACTTCGCCGTAATGAGTTTCGCCCTTGTCGTCCACCCACTTGTAAAGCTTGGCTTCCGCCGTCGCGCAGAAAGTGCAGTACAGGACCAGAATTGCAGCAGATATTTTCGCGTTATTCATTTGTTACCCCATAACGGTCACGGTAGGATTGCACAGCTTGAAGATTCTGCGCCATTCCGGAACGGTCGCGCAAATAGCCAAGCAGATCATCCAGCGTGGCGATAGACACTACCGGAATGCCATAGTTACGCTGCACTTCCTGCACCGCAGAAAGTTCGCCCAGCCCGCGTTCCATCCGATCCAGCGCGATAATCACCGCGCACGGCGCTGCCCCGGTGGCGCTGATCAGCTCGATGGATTCGCGCACCGAAGTTCCGGCGGAGATCACGTCGTCAACGATCATCACGCGCCCTTGCAGCCTGGCACCCACCATGCTGCCACCCTCGCCATGATCCTTGGGCTCCTTGCGGTTGAAGCAGTACGGCACGTTGCACCCCTGCTCCACCAGCGCGATGGAGGTTCCGGCAACGAGCGGAATACCCTTGTACGCCGGCCCGTACAGCATGTCGAACGGGATGCCTGAGGCAAGAATGGCCTGCGCGTAAAACTGCGTGAGATGTTTCAGCGAAGCCCCGTCGTTGAACAGGCCGGCATTGAAAAAATAGGGCGAAGTGCGCCCGGCCTTGGTCTGGAATTCGCCGAAGCACAACACCTTCCTTTCGACGGCAAAGCGTATGAAATCCTGGCGGTATGCAAACATGCGGGATCGGGGCAAGGATTAAGATGCAGCCATTATAATGGCATCTCAGGCTATCCCGAAGCGCCGATGAAAATCATTACCGCCAACTTGAACGGCATCCGCTCCGCCGCAAGCAAGGGGTTTTTCCCCTGGATGCTGGCGCAGCAGGCCGACATCATCTGCGTGCAGGAGCTCAAGGCGCAAGCCGCCGATATGACGCCCGGCATGCTGGCCCCGCCCGGCTACCTCGGCTATTTTCATTATGCTGAAAAGAAAGGCTACAGCGGCGTGGGCATCTATTGCCGGAACAAGCCCGATGCGGTGGTGGAAGGCTTGGGTATCGCCGAATTCGATGCCGAGGGGCGTTACCTGGAAGCGCGCTTCGGCAACCTCAGTATCGTGTCCCTGTACCTGCCTTCCGGCTCCAGCAGCGAAGAGCGCCAAGCGGTGAAATTCAAATTCATGGCCGCGTTCATGCCGCATTTGCGCCAATTGCGCGCCAGCGGACGGGAAGCCCTTTTGTGCGGCGACTGGAACATCGCCCACACCGAAAAAGACCTGAAGAACTGGCGCGGCAACAAAAAGAATTCCGGCTTCCTTCCGGAAGAGCGCGCCTGGCTCACCGAGCTGTTCAGCGAAGCGGGTTTCGCGGATGTGTTCCGCAAGCTGCACCCCGAGCTTGAAGCCTATACCTGGTGGTCAAACCGGGGGCGCGCCCGGGAGATGGACGTCGGCTGGCGCATTGATTACCAAATCGCCACGCCTGGCATCGCGCAGGCTGCGCGTTCAGCAGCCATTTACAAAGATCGGCGATTCAGCGACCACGCCCCGCTGACAGTTGATTACGATTACGCGTTGCGGCCGGAATGATCCACCCGGGATTTTGCGGAAAAGCGGGCGCCTCCTACTTGGCTGGGCGCAAATAAGTCACGCCGCCGTAGCTGCCTACCCATTTGCCGCCTTCCGGCGTGGTCGCCATGGAGAACACGTTATCGGCTACCAGCCCATCTGCGGTTGTCAGCACGGCACTCCCGAACTTGCCGTCCTGCCACTGGACCACCCCTTTATTGGTGCCGACCCAGAGCTGCCCGTTGCGATCCATATGCAGCGAGAAAATGTGGTTGCCCGGCAATCCCTCGGCGGTAGTATAGGTCTTCCAGCGCTTCCCATCGAAGTGCGACAAGCCGCCACCCCAAGTTCCCGCCCATGGCAAGCCGTCCCGGTCAACCGCCAGCGAAACGATATAGTTGGGGTTGTACGCCACATCCACATCCTGCAGGCCCATTTCCCTCTTTTGCCGCGCATGGTGCTCCGAAGCCTTGCCGGGGTCAGACTTGAAGGCGGTGGCCTCCTTGACCTTTTCGTATGGCGCACCGATGCCCTTGCCGTGGTTCCAGTTTTCCCATTTGCCGTTAGCGAAACGCGCCACGCCACCTTCAGTAGCCAGCCAGATCACACCATCCTTGCCTTCTTCCAGGCTGTAAACCCAGTCGTTCGGCAAGCCGCCCCTGGTGTTCTCCACGGTGAACAACTCCCACTTGTCGGTTTCGTCCAGCGCGCCGCCGCGCACCCGGTTAACGCCTGACCACGTAGCGATCCAGATGTCGCCGTTCTTCGCTTCCATGACTTTGTAAATGAATGAATCGCCCACCCCGTCCGGGATGTTGTAATTTTTCCAGGTCCTGCCATCGTCGTTCAGCATGGACAAGCCACCGCCGTAGGTGCCGATGGTAATTCGTCCCCTGATCTTGCCGACAAAGAAAGCACCGTTGGAAAGCAGGCCGTTGCTCGCGTCAAAAATCTTGTAGCTGTCATCGCTGCTATCGTAGCGTATGGTGCCGCCCGAAGTGCCGATCCATACCACTTTGCCATCAACATAAATGGCTTTGACATTTTTCTCGCCGACCAGAAACTGGGTGAATTTCTGCGCCGGATCCACTTGCAGCTTGCCCTCGCGCGCCTGCCTGGGCGGCGGCGCCGCGCCTTGAGCCTGGTCCTGCCCGCCGCGCGCCTGGGCTTGGGCGGCCTGCTGCTGCGACAGGTTTTTCGCCAGCTCCGGCGTCAATGCCGGATGCTGTGGCGGCAATTGCCCGGAAGGCGCGGCCGACACAGCGGAGGCGGGTGCTGCCGCAGGTTTGCTGCTCGAACTGTCCTTGTTGCCGCAGCCCGCACCCATTGCTCCAAGCGCAATTACGGCGGCAACCGCCAGCGATTTCTTGTCAATATGCATGATTTTTCCTGTTGTTCAGATATTGCCGGGCCGCCTGCCAGGCGGCCCGCGCCTACCATGGGGTTACTTGCCAAAACCTATCTTGGTCACGCCCCGGCGGGTGCCCGCCCAGATGTTGCCGGACGGATCGATGGCCACCGCATAGACGATGTTATCCAGCAAGCCTTCCGCACGCCCGTACCTGCGCCACGTCTTGCCGTCATACCGTGTCAAACCCCTGTCGGTGCCAAACCAGAACACTCCTTTGGGGTCACGCACGATCGAAAAAACCATGTTCCCCGAAAGCCCATCTTTGTCGGTGAAATTGCTCCAGGCTTTACCGTCAAACCGTGCCACGCCGCCGCCCCACGTGCCCGCCCAAACCGTCCCATCCGGTGCGGCCAGTATGGAGAATACATAGTTCGGGTTGTAGCTCAACGCGCCGCTGACCAAGGCGCTCAAATCATGGCGCATGCGCGTTCCCAAGCCGGTGTTCGGGCTGGCCTGCAGGCCGTCGGCGTTCGGCGCCCCGATGCCTTCCTTGTGCGTCCAGGATTTCCAGGTTTTGCCGTCATACATGGTCACGCCGCCTTCGGTGCCGAACCACACACGCCCCTGGCTATCTACGTCGAGCCCGTAAACCCATTCGTTCACCAGCTCCTTGACGTAGGTCGTGAACTTGCCGGTTTTAATGTCGTAGTGGTTGGCGCCCGCCCATGTGCCGATCCACAGATCGCCCTTGTGGTCGTTGGCGAAGCAATATATCCAGTAATCGGCAAGCCCGTGCATGGGGAAATAAGTTTTCCACTTCCCATCCTTGTAGCGCGAAACCCCGCCCGCGTTGGTTCCAAACCATTTATAGCCCTTGCTGTCTATGCCGATGCCGAAGACATATTCGTTGGCCAAGCCGCTATCGCGGTTGAAAGTGTTGCGTGGCTGGTTGGTCTTGAGATCAATTTCATGCACGCCGGTGGAAGTGCCCACCCACATGGTGTTGGTCGCCTTATCGGTTTTCAGCGCACGCACGTACACGTTGGAGCCCACCTCGAAAGTTTCCAGGACACGCTCGGTCGCTTCGCGCGCAGGAGCGCTCGCTGCTGCAGCAGAAAGCGTAAAAGCAGTCCCCGCGATCATCGCGGCAGTTTTGATGGCGGCCAGCATTTAGTTCAATGTCCTTATGTAATTTATTACGCTGATGATTTCCTGATCACTCAAAATTCCGAGGTATGACGGCATCATGTTGCGGCCGGATCGGATCACGTTGAGCAGACTCTGGTCCGGCTGCGCCATAAGCTCGACGCGGGAAAAACTCTTCGCATCCGGCACAACGCTGATCCCGTTCATGCCGTGACAGCCCGCGCAATGCAGCATGTAAAGCTGCTGCCCGTTGTCATTCAATCCTGCGGCAGGCGCAGAAACCGGCAGCACGCTCAGCAGCGCGGCAATAGCTGCCGAAATCAAGGGCATGCGTGCAATCGGGGCAGTGCGCTCACAATGGGTCGGCTTCACTTTTGCTCTCCTCTCGCTGCGTGTCAATCAACAAAAAACTGCAAAACGCCCCTTTCCCGCAGGAAGAAGGGGCGGGTTTCTGACAGGCGCTCACTGAACCATGCGGCGCTCAGCCCGCTCGGGCGTCATTTTACTATAGTAACGTCCCGCCAACACACAAAGTTACTGCCCGGTCCCAGTCCGGAATTTATAAGCGCCTTTTTTTCTTCTCTTTCTTCTCTACGATCCCGAGCAGCTTGTTTGCCCTGGCAGTCAACTCGGCAGCCTGCTTCGGGTCTGGCGTGACCCCGTATTTGCCGGAACGATAGGCTTCGGCCAGCGCCACAACCGCCTTGGCATAGTCGAGATCAGCAGCGCGCTTGATCGTGGCAAACGGGTCAGAGCCGCACAACACGGCCGTGTCTGCCAACATCTTTTCAACTTGCGACCTGCTGTAAATTTTCACAAGTGCAGCTTCGTCGAGGCCGACGCAGGCATCGGACAACCTGTTGATGGCCAGCTTGAATCCCTGCTGCGCCGACAAAACGTACCACTTGCGCGCCTCGACAATATCCTGCTCCACTCCTTCTCGACCGCCCTCATACACTATGCCTATCCCGTGCTGCCCGCCGGCATTACCCTGGTCAGCGGCCATGCGAAAATAATGCAGAGCTGACTTGCTATCCCCTACGCTGAAAAGGATGTGCCCAAACCGCACCTGCGCTTCGACGTGGCCGCCGTCGGCCGCACGCTTGTACAGCTTGGTCGAGGTGATCATGTCATCGTCTTTATCGGCTTTATCGGCAGCCGCAAAATCCTCCTCCGGTGTGGTCGCAGCAACCCCGCTCGCTGCTACAACCCCGCTCGCGGCAGATTGCGCAAAGGCCAGCGGCACACAGCATGACAGCGCAACCAACAACCATCCATTCATCCATCCACGCATTGCTTTTCTCCTCATGTTCTGACGTCATTCACAAAAGTCTGACCCGTTACTACCGGCACGCAAGTTTTATTTTATACAAATTTGCCGCACAGCCTGCAACCTTTGCCCGGCTCGTCCAGGCAACCGCCGCACGCGCTGGCTACACGTTGCCCGCAATTCCCGTATCCGCCAGTTCCTCCATCTTGCGGTAAAGGCTGGACAGACCGATCCCGAGCTTCTGGGCCGCCATCTTGCGGTCTCCGCCTGCCTCCTCCAGCGCTTTGGCAATAAGGCTGGCTTCAAATTTCCGCATTTGCTCGCGCAGATCCCCTCCTGACACGACGATCTTGCCGGAGTCTTGCTGGGATGCGCCCGCAGTCTGGCGCGAGATTTCGGGTGGCAGATCCATCAACGTGATGCGCCCGCCATCGGCCAGAATATAAGCGCGGTTGATAACGTTCTCCAGTTGCCTGACGTTGCCAGGCCAATCGTAAGACTGCAAAATTTCGTCAACCTCGGCATCAATCTCCAGAACCTTCCCGGAAGCGGAAGACACGCCGGCATTTCGGATAAGGTGCCGCGCCAACCCGCTGATGTCACTGCGGCGCTCGCGCAATGGCGGCATGTGGATGTGAAACATGCTGAGGCGGAAATAGAGGTCTTCGCGGAACTTGCCTTCTTTTGCCATGATCTCCAAATTGCGGTTTGTGGCGGCGATGATGCGCACGTCCACCCCGCGCGTCTGCTCGCTGCCCAGCGGGCGGATCTGTTTGTCCTCGATCACATGCAGCAATTTGGTTTGCAAGTGCAGCGGGAGTTCCCCGATTTCGTCGAGGAAAATGGTGCCCCGGTCAGCTTGGGTAAACAACCCCCTGTGCGCCTTATCCGCCCCGGTAAAAGCACCCTTGGCGTGGCCAAAGAATTCGCTCTCGATCAGATTTTCCGGGATGGCGCTGCAGTTTACCGGGATGAAAGGAAATTCGGAGCGCTGGCTCTGCTCGTGAATGGAGCGTGCCACCACCCCCTTGCCTGTGCCGCTCTCGCCGGTGATGAGCACCGTGCTGCTGGTGCCGGCCACCTTGCTCACCAGCCGGTCAACCTGCTGCATGGCGGGCGAGCTGAACTTGTACAGCCCCCTGCCGCCGCCCGCGACCAGGCTGCGCAGCGCCTTGTTCTCCGCCCGCAGGCCGCTCATCGCCGCAATTTGGGCCAGCCGGTGCAGCAGCTCCTCATTGTGCACCGGCTTGACGATGTAGTCCGTGGCACCAGCCCGCAACGCTTCCACCGCCGTTTCCATGGAGGCAAATGCCGTCACCATGATGAACTGGGTGTCAATCCCGCCGCTTTGCGCCTTGAAGCCGCGCACCAGCTCAATGCCGTCGCCGTCCGGCAGGCGGACATCGCACAGTGCGACATCAACATCCCCGCGCACCAGCTTGGAAGTGGCTTCGGCCACGTTCGATGCCGTATCTACCGAGTAGCCTGCACGGCTGACCAGACCGACCAGTATCTGCCGGAGTGCGGCTTCATCGTCAATCACCAGCACATGCATGCCCTGCTCCTATTAAGGTTTAACCTTGGTTGCTTGCCTCGGTCGGAAGCTGCACCGTCACCGTTGTTCCGATGCCCAGCTCCGATTCCACGCTGATGGTACCACCGCCGGACTCGATCAGCGACTTTGAAACCGCCATGCCAATGCCGCTGCCCTTGCCCATGGGCTTGGTGGTGAAATATTCCTCAAAAATGCGGTCCAGCGTAGCTTTGCTCATGCCGGTGCCGTTATCGGTGACTTTCACTATGATGTTTTTGCCTTGGCTGGCAGTTGAAACAAGAATGCGCGGCTTGGGATCGGTTCTGCCTTCCGAGGCATCCGCCGCGTTGATAAACAGGTTCATGAACACCTGCGTGATATGGTCGCCGACACCGAACACGGCGGGAAGCTGCGGATCGAGATCCAGCACCATATCAACCGCACTGAAGCGGCGGTCAAAGCTGATAAATCTGACAGTACTGCGGATCAGGTTGTTCAAGTCCAGCAGCTCCCGCGCGGGCTCGGCAGCCTGCGGCATGGAAAATTCCGAAATCTGGCGCGTGATATTCATCACTCGCTTGGCCTGTGCCAGGATGACTTCCGCCTGCTGGGCGTATTGGTCGGCATCGCCCGCCTGATTGGGGCGCAGTTCCGACATCATCCGCGCCGCCCCCACGATGGCCGACAAGGGGTTATTGATCTCGTGCGCCACCACGGCGGCAAGCGAGCCGACCGCCGCCATTTTTTCCTTGTGAAACCGCTGCTGGCGGATCAGTTCCATCTGCATTTCGTGCTGGCGCAGCTCGAGCTGCATCTTGTTGACCGCCTCCATAAGCGAACCCAGCTCATCGTAACGGGTCACCGCCAGCGGTTTGCCGCGATACCCCTCGATGATCGCCAGCGCGCGGTCGTGGACACGCTGGATGTCCCACGCCAGCCGGGTGACGAAAACCATCACCAGCCCGCCGAGAAACACGACACCGATCGCGGCGGTGAACGACCACACCAGGGAAAGCCGGTCAAAGGTCTTGCGGTAGCGCTCCAGCAGCGTCTGCTTGTTGTTCCGCATCATGGCGGTAACCTGGTCCAGGCCGATGACCAGCTTGTGCAGGTTGCCGCGGACTTCGGCTATCGCCGCCGGAGTCGGTGGCTTGTTGGTCATATCCGAAAGATTCGCGCGCAGCGCGGCCACGTCATCGTGCAGCAGCGGGTAGGACTGCGCCACTTTGCTCAGCCTCGACAATACCGCCTCAACCTGCACGGAAACGCTGCGCATGGCGGCATCCAGCCCCGCCGGCGTTTCCATGCCGGAGGAATAGTAATTTTCGTTCACGATGAGAATCGCGCGCGTCACCAGCATGTTGAGCCCCAGCTGGCGCTCCTCGTCCACGTGTACCGCCTCCAGTTTCTGGAGGTCGCTGTGGAGCGCGTTGCGCTCCCGGCTCATGATAAAACCGGCCGAAAGTGTATAGGCCACGAAAATGACCATCACCCAGCTCCCCTTTTTCCGCAACGACATGCCGCCGAGCAGGGCAGACCGTTTGCCGGCAGGGGAGATGCCCGGAAGGGGTTTTTCGCTTATATTGCCATTTGTCTGATCCATGCGCGCCAGCCTGCCAATCCGCAGAATTCTCTCCGCAACGAGTCCGTCAACCGGGTTTTATTATACAGATACAAGGCGCTTTATCACTGGAGCGCACCGCTCTTCCGGGCAAACAGATAACCCGATTGGTCGCGGTATGCCACTTGCCAGCCGGGACTCTGAAGCAAATAGTTGTTCAGCCCGTATCGCTCGCCGGTAAAATTGTTGGCGTAGGGGATCAGCACGAAATCGAAGCGGTTGAGTTCGAACTGCTGTATGCCGTAAGGCGTCGCCCAAAGAATATGCGTGTAATCCTGAAAGCGTTTCATTTCCAAGGCCCGGCCATCTATGAATATCCGGGCTTCCGGGGGCAGATGCCAGGTCAGGTAGCCCCCCCATGCAAAGGCGTTAAACACCTTGCCGCCCAGCCGGTTGTCCCGCATGAATTCCATCGCGCCTTGCGGGAAGCGGCCGCCCTGAATGCCGCCACGGAAAACTGTGCCGTGCTGGAATCCATGAGCCAGAACCGCCATTGCGCCAACGATCAGCGCGGCGCGCAGCAGGGCGGCCGGCAATTTTACCGGGGCAGCAAGCCGCGACAGGCCCAGCGCAACGTAAGGTGCGGCATATAAAATAAAAAACGGGATATAGCGAAATGTGCTCAAGCTCAGGCCGCCCAGCACGAGCGCAACCAGCAGTGGGGCAAGGCCTGGCTTTCTCATTGTCTTGGGCAAAGCGACCGCAGCCAGCAGCACGAACCCCCAATAGAAAGGCAGCATTTTCCCCATGTCGCGCCACAATGCGACGGGGCTCGCGTATTCCGAAACCCTGCCCGTTAATACCTCCTCTTCGCCAAACTGTCTGGCAAGCAGATATCCATACGAGCTCACCCCGTTGGGGGACAAAAAGGTGCAAAGCACGGCAGCCAGGATAGCGGCAAAGAACAGCCTTCCTGCGTGACGGCCACCCGCAAACAGGCGTGCCTCGGCGAAACAGGCAATCGCCACCAGGCACAGTACTGCCCCCCCCAGCGTCACCCCGATATGGCTGTTCGCCCACAGCAGCATGAGCGGCGGCAACAGGTACAAAGACCACCTGCCTTGCTTCTCGCGATAAAGATCGAGCAGGAAAACAGCCAACGAAAAATACAGGAAAGAAAACAGCTGCGGACGCTCACCGGTAAAATCGAGCAAGGCCATGCCGGCAATAGAAAGCACCAGTACGGCACTGATTTCGCCCGCGCCAGCCAGTTTGCTTCTGGCATGGGTTACAGCCAGGCACAGCGCCAGCACCCCTGCTTTCAGGAATATGACGCCGTTGGCACCAAAAAAATCATAGGCAAAATACAGGAGGACTTGCGCCAGCCAGTAGCCTTTCAGCAGCGTGTCGCTTTTCAGCCCGCCGGTTTCGTACATGCCAAACGGGTCGCGCCCGGGAATGGCGTGCGTTTCCGCGATATGGCGGCCGTTGGCGATGTGCCACCAGAAATCCATATCCCAGATCGGGGTACAGTAATAGCCGAAAAAAACAGCCAGAACCAAGACTGGCAGCGCATGTTTGACTAGCCTGTTCATGTAGGGGTCCGGAAAAGCCAGGCCGCACTCAGCCCACAGGGATACGCCGCACCACCAGCAATTTTTCAATTTCCTCGACCATTTCCGGATCGGCCCAGTCGCGGGCGCCGACAATGATCCGGGCAATGGTGCGATCCCATTTCAACAAATAGGTTATCGGGAATGCGGACGCGCGCAACGCCCCGCTCGACAGTTTCTGGTCGAAATCGGACAGCATGGGAAAGGTGAGTTGGTGCCGGAGCCGGAATTCGCGCGGCAGGTTGCGGTCGCTATCCACCGCGATGCCGACGACCAGCAAATCCTTCGGGTGGAAAAGCTGGCTCAGTTTTTCCAGGCTGGGCATTTCGTGCCTGCAGGGTTCGCACCAAGTCGCCCAGAAATTAACGACCCTGGCTGCATCGGGATAGGCGGCAAGCGCTGCCGCCCCGCCATCCAGGTCCGGCAACGCGATCTCCGGAAAGCGGTCACCCGGCGCAAAACTATTGCGCTCACCGTCCCGGCAAGCGGGAAGCAATGCGGAGGCGGCACCGGCTGCCACCCAGCACAACAGCCGCCTCCGGGCTTTCAGCAACTCGCTTCCGCCGGAGAAGCGCTTCCGCACAGCATCCCTCTTGGTGTTACCTGATTCACCGGCTACCGGAGCTTTGCGTTGGCGCTGCCTGCGGCTGGACTATGGGCTGCCCGGACAGCCCCTCCGCCTGGCTAATGTTGGCGTTGATCGAAGCGGCTATCTGGGAATCGGCAGGAACCAGCTGGAGGAGTTTCCGCCACCATTCGATGGCTGCTCGATAGTCCTTGTGCTGGAAAGATGCCGTACCCATCAGCGCCAATGCCTTGACGTTGTTCGGATCGGCCTGCAACGCCTGACGGATGATTTTCTCCGGCTCGCCCAGCATGTTGCGGCCGTTGTTCACGGCCAGAATGTCGGCGTAATCGGCCAGCAACTGGGCGTTGTTCGGCATCAGGGCAGCCGCGCGCGAGTAAGCATCAGCAGCTTCGTTAAAACGGCGCAGGGCGAGATACGAGCGGGCAAGCATCATCCATCCTTCCGCATCGTCCGGTTTTTCCTTGAGCCGTTGTGCCAGTTTTTCCACCATCGCGACGATTTGCTCCTGCGTCACCTGCTGCTCGGTTTCTGCGGGCACGTTCTGCGGATCCAGCCCCGCCGGTTTCCCCAGCATGAGATAGAGCGAAACCGTCAATACCGGCACCGCGACCGCGGCCGCAATAGCCAGCTTGCGGTTGCTGACCGGAGGAGTTGCAGCCATCTCTTCGGTGGCGGAATCTTCCAGCACGCGCCCTTCCAGCTCGCTGCGCGCACTTTGATACTCTTCCTTGCTCAACGCGCCGGCAGCCAGCTCCGCATCCAGCTCACGCAACTGGTCGCGGTAAACCGTTACGTTCAGTTCGGAGCGGACGGTAGTCGATATCTGCTCCTTTTTGCGCCCCAGCAGCGGCGGCACGATAAACAGCAACGCTCCGGCGATCATGAGAACCACTACTATCAGGAACAGGGTCACGATTTCGCTCCGTTATCAGTGCCGGACAACAGCGATTCCGCGCGCGCGTGCTCGTCGGCGCTCAGCTTCGGCGCTTCCTGCATCGCCTTGCGGCGCTGGCGCAGCTTGGCGATCAGCACGCCCAATGCCAGCAACAGCAGCACGAGCGGCCCGAACCACAGCAGCACCGTGCCGGTTTTCATCTGCGGACGGTATAACACGAAATCCCCGTAGCGCTCGACCATGTAATCCACGATTTCCTTCTCCGACATCCCCTGTTTCAGTTTTTCCCGCACCTGGTTCTTGAGGTCAACCGCCAGCTCGGCATGGGAATCGGCTATGGTCTGGTTCTGGCAGACCAGGCAGCGCAGTTCCTCGGATATGGCCATGACGCGCTTTTCCAGGGCGATGTCGGCAACGGTGGGCTCCGCCTCGCCAGCGTAAGCCTGGGGCAGCGCCAAGGCAAAAAAAATAAGAAATAAAACTCTAGTTAGCACCGTTCAGTTCCTTCACGAGTGGAATGATCTTGTCCCGCAGGGCTTCCGGCGTGACCGGGCCAATGTGCTTGTGACGGACGATGCCCTGCTTGTCTACGACAAAGGTTTCCGGCACGCCATAGACGCCATAATCTATGCCAACGCGACCGTCGAGATCCATCACCGTCAGCTTATAGGGGTTGCCATGCTCCTCCAGCCATTGGTTGGCGCGCTGCCAGGCGAGCTGTTTCTCCTCTTCGGCCGTCATCTTGCTCACGTCGAAGCCGCCGTCGCCGCGCACTTCCTTGTAACTCAGGCCGATCAGCGGCACGTTGCCATTTTTGGAGAACTCGACCAGTATCGGGTGTTCCTGGCGGCAGGAAACGCACCACGATGCCCAGACATTGAACAACCAGACCTTACCCAGCATATCCTTGGGCGACAAGGTCTTGTCCGGCTCGGCCAGCTGCGCCAGCGTGAAGTTCGGCGCCGGCTTGCCGATAAACGGCGAGGGCACCTCCCGGGGCTTGAGCGTAAGCCCGATCCCCAGAAAAACGGCCAGGACAAGAAATATTCCGAGCGGCAGCAGAAAACGGTTCACGGCGGCCCCTTATATTTAATTTGCCGCCTGCGCGGCGGCTGCGCCGGATGCCTGCCCGCGCGATTGCAGCAGATAATAGCGGCGGTCGCTTACCGCCAGCACCCCGCCCAGCGCCATGAACAGGCAACCGAACCAGATCCAGTCCACCAGCGGTTTGTGCTGGATGCGCACGATCCATTCGCTCATGCTGATCGCCTCGCCGAGCGCGACGTAAAGATCCCGGAACAAGCCGGAGTCAATGGCCGATTCGGTCATGTTCATGGTCTGCACGTTATAGATGCGTTTCTCGGGGTAGAGCGTGGTCACCTTGGCGCCGTTATGGGTTACCTCGATGGTGGCGCGCGCTGCCCGGTAGTTCGGCCCGGTCACCTCCTTTACCCCGGCAAAACGGAACACATAGCCCGCCACTGTCGTCGTGTCGCCCTCGCGCATGCGCACTTCGCTGGTGGCTTCGTAGCCTTTGACCATGGTCACGCCGAGGATGAATACGCCGATGCCGATATGGGCGATCATCATGCCGTAGCTGGAGCGGGACACTGATGACAGGCGGGACAGCATGCCGGCAGAACCCGCCTTGCGCACCCGCGAGACAAGGTACGCAACGGTCGAAAGAATGGACCAGCAACCGAGCGTAACCCCGCCGATGATGGGTACCGACCAGCGGTCAAACGCGGCCACCACCTCCACGGCATGTACCACGCTGGCAGCGAACCAGCCCGCTAATTGCTTGACGATTTCTGACCCGCTGGCCTGCCGCCATCGCGCAAACGGCCCCATCCCCATCAGAAAAGCCGCTATCGCCATGATGGGCGCAAACACCGTGTCGAAATAGGGCGGTCCGACAGAAAGCTTGCCGAATCCCAGCGCATCCATGAACAAGGGGTAGAGCGTGCCGAGAAACACCGCAGCCGAAGCGACAGTCAGCAGCACATTGTTCACCAGCAACAGCGATTCGCGCGAGATCAGATCAAAACCGCCACCCAGCCCCACTTTCGGCGCGCGCCAGGCAAACAGGAACAGCGAGCCGCCGATTACCGCCACCAGAAAGGCCAGGATGAAGATGCCGCGGCGCGGGTCGGTGGCAAAAGCATGCACTGAGGTCAGCACGCCGGAACGCACCAGAAACGTTCCGAGCAAACTCAGGGAAAAAGCGAGGATGGCGAGCAGCACTGTCCAGTTCTTGAATGCGCCGCGCTTTTCCGTCACGGCCAGCGAATGGATCAGCGCGGTACCAACCAGCCAGGGCATGAAGGAGGCGTTTTCCACCGGATCCCAGAACCACCAGCCGCCCCAGCCCAGCTCGTAATATGCCCACCAGCTTCCCATCGCGATGCCGAGGGTGAGGAATATCCACGCCACCGTGGTCCACGGGCGCGACCAGCGCGCCCACGCGGCGTCAAGCCTGCCGCCAAGCAGAGCGGCAATGGCGAAAGCAAAAGCCACCGAGAAGCCCACGTACCCCATGTACAGCAAAGGCGGGTGGAAAACCAGGCCAGGATCCTGCAGCAGCGGGTTCAGGTCGCGTCCATCCATTGCCGGGGGCAGCAGCCGCTCGAACGGGTTGGAGGTAAACAGCATGAACAGCAGGAAGCCGACGGAAACCAGCCCCATCGTGCCGATCACGCGCGCCACCATTTCATCCGGCAGACGCTTGCTGAACCTGGCTACCGCCACCGTCCAGAGCGTGAGCAAAAACGCCCACAGCAGCAGCGAGCCCTCATGCCCGCCCCACACGGCGGCGAAGCGGTATTGCAGCGGCAACTGCGAATTGGAGTGCTGCGCCACATAGAGAACGGAAAAATCATTTCCCAAAAAAGCCTGGGTCAGACAGCCGAATGCGATCGCCACAAATATGAACTGGCCCATCGCCGCTGAACGCGCGAACCCTATCAGCGTGGCGTTGCCGCGCGCCGCGCCATAGATTGGCAGAATGCCCTGCAGCAGCGCCAGCAGCAGCGCCAGGGTGAGTGAAAAATGCCCGATCTCAGGAATCATCTGGTTTCCCCTTTATTGCAGGCGGTGCTCTTTGGCAACAAGTTGCTTCCGGTTCTGATCCGGGCCGCACGGCTAAACATTGACTTCAATCCTGCCTCCCAATGTCCTGAGTTATGCGATGCCCCCCATTTTCCCGCTTGGCGGAGCCGAAATGCCAGTAACATCCCTCTCTCGCCATCGTGCCGGATGGCGCGATCAACACACCCCAAATGCGAGGGAAGCAGCTTGCGCGGGATTGCCTGGATAGGCAAAGCTTGCAAAACAATTATATCAGAATGTCATTTTTCCCATCCAACGCGCGCGAGCATATACGCAGGCTCCGCTTTCCCGCCTGTAACCCGGCAATCGGGCGGAACATACCAAAGGCTGTGTGCGACCGCGTTGGCAATCTGAAAGTTCCAGCCCGGATTCGTTTTGTATTTTCTCGAACCGCTCCGGAACTCCCTGCCATTCTCCTACCCGCTATTCCGCAACCCCGCCGCAATGCCGTTGATGGTCAGGTGTATTCCGCGCTTCACCCTTTCATCGCCGTCTCCCGCACGATGACGTTGCAGCAGGCTGACTTGCAAATGGTTGAGCGGATCAATATAGGGCGAGCGCGTGCTGAGGCTGCGCGCCAGGGCCGGATTATCCTGCAGCAGCGCAGCCGCTCCGGTGATGGCGAACAGCATATCTGCGGTACGCCGCCATTCGGCTGCTATTTCGCCGAAAATGCTGTCGCGCAAGGATGCGTCCGGAACCAGTTCGGCGTAACGCGAGGCAATACCGAGGTCGGTCTTGGACAGCACCATATCCATGTTGGAAAGCAGGCTGCGGAAAAACGGCCAGTTCCGGTGCATGGCTTGCAGTTGCGCGAGACCGGCTTCACCTTCGCGTTCGATGAATTGCTGCACCGCGCTGCCGAAACCATACCAGCCGGGCAGCAGCATGCGGTTCAAGCTCCAGCTGAACACCCAGGGAATGGCGCGCAGATCTTCTATCTTGTTGCCCCCTCCGCGTGAGGCGGGGCGGCTGCCGATATTGAGCTCGGCGATCTCGCGTATCGGGGTGGCGGCAAAAAAGAAGTCGCTGAAACCGGGCGTCTCGTAAACCAGTTTGCGGTAAGCGGCGAAGGCATCGTGGCTGAGCGCTTCCATGATGCGATGATATTCCGGCATGGTGCTGTCGGCGCCATGGTGATGCAGCAAAGTAGCTTCCAGCGTCGCAGCGACCAATGTTTCCAGGTTGCGCCGCCCGATCTCAGGGTTGGAGTATTTGCTGGCGATGACTTCGCCCTGTTCGGTGATGCGTATCTGCGCATTTACGCTGCCCGGCGGTTGCGCCAGAATCGCGTCGTAGCTGGGGCCGCCGCCCCGTCCCACGGTGCCGCCACGGCCGTGGAACAGACGCAGCTCGATACCGTGCTTTGCGAATATTTCCACCAGTTCGATTTCGGCCTTGTACAGCTCCCAGTTGGCGGTGAGATAGCCGCCGTCCTTGTTGCTGTCGGAATACCCCAGCATGACTTCCTGCACGTTGCCGCGGCTTTTCAGCAGATTGCGGTAATACGCGGTGGAGAACAGCTCGCCCATGATGGTGCCGCAGCCGCGCAAATCGGCGATGGTCTCAAACAGCGGGACGATGTTGAGGTGCAGCGCGGGATCCGGATCGGCGCCGAGCAATCCTGCCTGCTGCAACATCAGCGCCACCTCGAGCATATCACTCACGCCACGCGTCATCGAGATAACGTAGTTGGGCAGCGCGGTACGCCCGAAGCGGCGGTGGATATCCGCTGCCGCACGCATGATGCGCAGCTCGCCTTGCGCGGCGTGCGAGAATTTTTCCATGTCTTCGGAAAGATTACGCCCGGCCTGCAATGCCGCAAGCAGCGCGGTGCGGCGCGCCGCTTCCTCAAGCTGCGCGTAGCCGCCGCTGCCCGCATTCGCCAGCAACTCGTCCGCCACCCGCTCGTGCACCCCGCTGTGCTGGCGCATGTCCAGCGGCGCCAGGTGGAAACCGAACACATCTGCCGCGCGGCGCAGGCAGGCGATGCGCCCGCGCGCCAGGCTGAATGCGCGGTGGTGGTGAAGCGAGGCGATGAGGATGTCGAGCTCGCCGATGAATTCCTGCGCATCGGCATAGGGTTTGCCATTGCGGTCTACCGGCGACAGATGCTCCACGCGGTGGCCAAGCCATTTTGCCGTGGCCGCCAGGCGCGAATAAATGGCGATCAGCGCGCGCCGGTAAGGCTCGTCCGCGCGGCTGGCGGCCTCGTCCGGCGATTGCGCAGCAAACGCTTCCAGCTCGCCGCTGATTTCCACCATGCGGGAAGTGAGTGAGAGGCGCGTGCCAAGCAAATCGACTTCCGACAGGTAATGCTCAAGGATCAATGCCGAATGGCGCTCCGCCGCGTTCAGCATCACCTCATGCGTGACGTAGGGGTTGCCGTCGCGGTCGCCGCCGATCCAGCTGCCGACGCGCAGAAACGGCGGGATGCGCGGGCGCTTGCCGAACCTCTCCTCCAGCAGCTTTTCCAGGCTGGCATAAATCCTGGGAATTTCGGCAAGGAAAGTGTAGCTGTAATACGCCAACCCGTTGTTGATCTCGTCCGGCACCGTCAATTTTGTGGTGCGCAGCATGCGCGTCTGCCACAGGATCAGCACGAAACGGCGTAGCGCCTCCTCGTTGGCGGCCAGTTCATCCGGCGTCATGTCCATCCGGTCGCGTTCGGACAGCAGGCTGGAGATTTCGAGGTGGCAGTCCAAGATGCTCTTGCGCTGCACCTCGGTGGGGTGCGCGGTGAGCACCGGCGAGATCAGCGCCTTGCCGAAAAATTCCTGCACCGCATCGGCGCCGGCCGGCTTCGACTGGATACGGTCAAGCGCCAGTTGTACGCTGCCTTGCTGCGGCGGAGACCCGGCCTTGAGGTGCGCGCGGTGGCGGCGGTTGCGATGCAAATCTTCAGCGATGTTGGAAAGCTGTGAAAAATAGCTGAAGGCGCGCACCACGGTGAGCGTGTCATGCGTCGAGAGCGCATCCAGCACCTCTTCCAGCCGGGTGCGGTCGCGCTCGTCCCGGGTCTTGCGGAAGCGCACCGCCGCGCGGCGCACGTTCTCGACCATCTCGAAAACCGCATCGCCCTCCTGCTCGCGCAGCGTATCGCCGAGGATGCGGCCAAGCAGGCGGATGTCCTCGCGCAGCGGCGCATCCTTGCTGGAAATATCGGCGGGAGCGGAAAGCAGGCTCTTCAACGGTCAACACCTGCAATGGCGCGCGCGCAACAGGCTCATGCTAGAATACGCCGCGCAAAATTTACTAACATTCGGGATAAACAATGAATCAGATACCTCAGGCGAAGGCCGCCCCGGCAAAGCTGGTAATTGCATCGCGCGAAAGCGCCTTGGCCATGTGGCAGGCAGAATACATCCGCGACCGGTTGCGTGCATTATATCCGCAAACCGCCGTCAGCATATTGGGCATGACCACGCAGGGCGACCAGATCCTGGATGTCACGCTCTCCAAGATCGGCGGCAAGGGCCTGTTCGTGAAGGAGCTGGAAACCGCGCTGGAAAATGGCAGTGCCGATATTGCCGTGCACTCGCTGAAAGACGTGCCGATGCACCTGCCGGAAGGCTTCATGCTGGCATGCATCGGCGAGCGCGAAGACCCGCGCGACGCATTCGTCTCCAATAAATTCGACAATCTCGCCGCCCTGCCTGTCGGCAGCGTGGTGGGAACTTCCAGCCTGCGCCGCGAAAGCCAGCTGCGCGCACGCTTTCCCCATTTGAAAATCGAACCGTTGCGCGGCAACGTGCAGACCCGCCTGCGCAAGCTGGATGAAGGAAAATACGACGCCATCATCCTGGCGGCTGCAGGCTTGAAACGCCTGGGTCTGGGCGACCGCATCCGCAACATCATTTCCAGCGAAGACAGCCTGCCCGCCGTAGGCCAGGGCGCGCTGGGCATCGAATGCCGGAGCGACCGCGCCGAACTGGTCGGGGTGCTCGCGCCCTTACACCATGCCGACACCGCCGCCTGCGTGTTGGCAGAGCGCGCCATGAGCCGCGCGCTGCAGGGCAGCTGCCAGGTGCCGCTGGGCGGCTTCGCCGAAGCAGCGGACGGCAAACTGCGGATGCGCGGTTTCGTCGCCACCCCCGACGGCGCGCGCCTGCTGCGCGCCGAGCGCAACGGCAGCGCGGGCGATCCGGAAGCGCTGGGCAACGCCGTGGCGCAGGACTTGCTGGCGCAGGGAGCGGGTGAAATTCTCGCAGCGCTGGCTTTGTGAATTTCTGACACGGATTTGCGCGAACAGCCGCAGCTTTTCATAACCGTGCCAATCAGTGGCTGACCCGCTTTCGTTAAGGGTGAATTTTACTTCAGGATGACTCCAACCCTGCCTCTTGCCGGCCTGAACATCGTGGTGACCCGCCCGCGCGAACAGGCGGAGCAACTCGCGCAGAGCATAGAACAGGCAGGGGGCAGGATTACCCTGTTCCCCTTGCTGGAAATCAGCCCGATAGCCGACCCGCAGCCCTTGCGCGCGCTCCTCGCGCGCCTGGGCAAATTCGATCTCGCCATCTTCATCAGCCCCAACGCGGTGCGCTACGGCATGGCAGCCATCCATGCCGCAGGCGGCCTGCCGCCCTCCCTGAAAATAGCCACGGTCGGCCAGGGCAGCGCCAAGGCGCTACGCGATCTGGGCGTGAGCAGCATCATCGCGCCGCAAGGCCGCTCCGACAGTGAAGCGCTCCTGGCTTTGCCGGAACTGCAAAACGTGAATGGCTGGCGCGTGGTGATTTTTCGCGGAGATGGCGGCCGCGAGCTGCTGGGTGACACCCTCAAGGCGCGCGGCGCCTCGCTGGAATATGCCGCCTGCTACCAGCGCGCAAAACCGCAGCAGGACGCAGGCGCATTGCTTGCCGCCGACCTCCAGGCGATTACCGTGACCAGCAGCGAAGCGCTGGGGTATTTGTGGGACATGCTGGACGGCGCGGCAAAGCAGCGGATAGCATCCGTGCCGCTGTTCGTGCCGCATCCCCGCATCGCCGAGGCCGCGCAGCGCCTGGGATGGCGCGAGGTGGTGCCGACTGCCGGTGGGGATGACGGGCTGCTCGCAGGTTTGATAGCATGGGCAAGCAAACCTGAAAAAAACAATTAGCCACAGAGTTCACAGAGAACACAGAGAATGCCAGGGTTTACACGCCTTTAGTAGCCTCACCCAATAGGTGAATGTGCAACTCTCAATACCGTTTGTTTATACTCTGCGAACTCTGTGTTCTCTGTGGCTTGAACTGAGGTATTCAGGATAAAAGGACAGAAAACAGCGTGAGCGAACAGGATTCTTCGCCGGAGCAGGGCCCGCCGCCCGCTGCACCGCAACGCAATCCCGTCGCGGCGGGTTTCTCGCGCATGGGCATCGCGCAGATCGTGCTGGCTGCCGTGCTGGCGATATTCCTGTGGCAATGGTTTGATGCGCACCGCCAGATCGGCAACATGCAGCAGGAGCTGGCGCGCCGCCTGGCCGAAATGGAAGGCAACAGCAAGGCTGGCCAGGTGCTGGTGGCACAGGCGCAGGAAGCCGCGCGCGAGCTGTCCGCCCGGACGAGCCTGCTCGAAGCGCGTTTTGCCGAAACGCAGAGCCAGCGTGCGGCGCTGGACGCGCTGTACCGGGAACTGTCCGGCAGCCGCGACGAGACGGCGCTGGCCGAGGTAGAGCAGATGCTGCTGATCGCCGCGCAACAATTGCAGCTCTCCGCCAACATAAAAGCCGCGCTGATCGCCATGCAGCAGGCAGACGAGCGCCTGAAGCGCATGGATCGCGCCGCACTGAACGGCTTGCGCAAGATCATCGGCCGCGACATGGACAAGCTGCGCGCGTTGCCGGACGCGGATGTACCGGGCATCAACCTCCGCCTCGACAACGTGATTGCCGCAGTGGACGCGCTGCCGCTGGCGCAGGATAGCCGCGTTGCACATAGTCAGGCATCGCCTGCCCCCGCCACCCCGCTCGCGTACACCGGCTGGCAGAAACTGCTGCACGAAATCTGGGCCGAGGCGAGGCAACTGGTACGCATCGAAAACATGGAACAGCGCGAGCTGCCCCTGCTGTCGCCCACACAGGCATTTTTCCTGCGCGAGAACCTGAAGCTGCGCCTGCTGTCCGCACGCCTCGCGCTTCTGGCACGCGACGAGGCAGGCTTCAGGCGCGACCTGCAAACAGCGCAGGAATGGGTGGCGCGCTACTTTGACGCAAAGTCCGCCCAGGGGGCGCAGGCCGTTGTCACCCTGCAGAAATTGCGCCAGTCCAGCATCAATATCGAAGTGCCGGACATCGGCACCAGCCTGGAGGCGGTGCGCAATTTCCGCACTTCGCGGGAAAAGGCGGCGCAATGAAGTTCCTGTTCTGGCTGCTGCTGCTATTTGCGCTGGCCGTGGCGGTGGCGCTGGCCTCGCATAATTCTGGCTACCTGCAGCTCGTTTACCCGCCCTACCGCATTGAGATGTCGCTCGCCCTGTTCCTGCTGATGCTGCTGGGGCTGTTCGCGCTCGCCTATTTCTCCCTGCAACTCGCTCTGGCCGCCGTGCGCCTGCCCGCCCATGTGCGCCGTTTCCGCGCCGAGCGCACCCAGGCCAAAGGACGCTCGGCCATGATGGAAGCGCTGACCGCTTTTTTCGAAGGCCGTTACGCAGCGGCGGAAAAGGCGGCGGCGCAAGCCATGGAGCTGGGTGAGTCCTCCGGCATCAACCCCATCATCGCGGCTCGCGCCGCGCACGAGCTGCGCAAATTCGGCGAGCGCGACGCCTACCTCGCGGCAGCCGAAGGCAAGACGGTGGGCGAAGCCACCATGCGCCTGATGGCTGCCACCAAATTCAGCCTTGACCAGCACCAGCCGCAGGCGGCGCTGGACTCGCTGAAAGCGCTGCGCGATGCGGGAGTCAAAAACCATGCCGGCGCGCTGCACCTGGAACTCAAGGCGCAACAGCAGGGGAGTAACTGGGATGCGGTGCTGGATACCGTAACTCGCCTGGAAAAGCGTGACGCGATTGATGCCGCCACTGCCGCGCAAATGCGCCAGCAGGCCTGGCTGGAAAAAATCGGCGCGCAGGCGCAGGACGTCCAGGCGCTGCATGCGGTATGGAAAAGCATTCCCGGCGGATTCAGGCGCCGCAGCAAAATTGCCGCTGCGGCCGCACGCGCCTTCATCGGGGTGGGCGACTGCGAAAGCGCCCAGCAGATCCTGACCGGCAGCCTGGAGGAACAGTGGGATGGCGATCTGGTGGCGCTGTATGGCGATTGCCTGGCGGGCGATGCGGTGCGGCAGATCGAGCGGGCCGAGCGCTGGCTGGCGCAGCACCCGCAGGATGCCGGGTTGCTGCTGGCACTGGGCAAACTGTGCCTGCACCAGAAACTGTGGGGCAAGGCGCAGAACTATCTGGATGCCAGCATCAGCGTGAGGCCGACGCGCGCCGCCTATACTGCGCTGGGGCAACTGGCCGAGAAGCTGCAGAAGCCCGACGAAGCGTTCCGGTATTTCCAGAAGGCGATGGAGCTGATAAAGAACGATGGCTGAGTTCCGAATGCCGGGGATTCTGCCGTGACTCGAATCCTGATCGCCGGCTGCGGGGACATCGCGTTGCGTGCGGCTCTGCTCTTGAATAAGCGCTACCGCCTGTTCGGTCTGGCGCGCAATGCCGCGCGCTTTGGCACGTTGCGGCAAGCGGGCATCATCCCAGTGCCGGGCGACCTGGATAATGCGCGCAGTCTGCACCGGCTGGCCGGGCTGGCGCACATCGTGCTGCACTTTGCGCCGCCTCCCGGCAGCGGCAACCACGACAGCCGCACCCGCAACCTCCTTGCCGCCCTGTCGCGCGGCGCGCTCCCCGGACAGCTCCTCTATATCAGCACCAGCGGCGTCTATGGCGATTGCGGCGGCGCGGCAGTGGAAGAAACGCGCCCGCTCAAGCCGCAAACAACCCGCGCGAAACTCCGTGCCGATGCGGAAAGGCAGATACGCCGCTGGGCAAAACTCAATGGCGTAAACGCCAGCATCCTGCGCGTGCCGGGCATCTACGCCGCCGACCGCCTGCCACTGGACAGGCTGCGCACGGGCGTGGCCGCCATCGCGCACGAAGAAGACAGCTACACCAACCACATCCATGCAGACGATCTGGCGCGCATCGTGGTAGCGGCGCTGCGCTACGCGAAGCCGAACCGCGTCTACCACGCCAGCGATGACAGCCAGATGAAGATGGGCGAGTATTTCGATGTCGTAGCCGATGCATTCGGCCTGCCGCGCCCTCTCCGCCTGCCGCGTGCGGAAGCCGAGCGCACGGTCTCTCCGGCGCTTTGGTCATTCATGAACGAATCGCGGCGGTTAACGAACGAAAGAATGAAGCGGGAATTGAGGGTGGCGTTGCGCTATCCGGCAGTGAAAGACACCCTCAGGCAGAAATGAAAAGCAGTTGCGAATGCGCGGCACAGGCTTGTTCGCAGCAATCATCTCGCATAAGCCTCGGTCGCGTAGCGCCGCATCATGCGGTGGCTGTTGAAATAGGAGGCATTCTTGCTGATCGCATTCTTCATCACCCGGATCCAGCCGCTGCGATCGGCATTGAAATAGAGCGGCAGCACCACCTGCTCGAGCTTGTCGTAGAGCGTGCGCGCATTGTCGCCCGGGATTCCAGCGGCGTCACCAATCGCCCACCCGGATACGCCTTCGATGCAACCCTCGACCCACCAGCCGTCCAGCACCGACAGGTTGGGCACACCGTTGAACGCAGCCTTCATGCCGCTGGTGCCGGAAGCCTCGAGAGGCGGTAACGGCGTGTTGACCCACACATCCACACCGGCTGTCAGCGTCTGCGCCAGCGCCATGTCGTACTCCGGAAGGTAGGCAACAGGGATCGAGCCCGATAGCGCCCGGGCGTGCGCGTGCAATTGCTCTATCATCTGTTTGCCGCTTTCATCTTTGGGATGCGCCTTGCCGGCAAGCACAATCTGGAACGGATGGCTGCGCGCAATTTCCTGCAGCCGGTTCAAGTCGCTAAACAACAGATCAGGGCGCTTGTAAGCCGTCATGCGCCGCGCAAAACCGAGAATCGGGATATCCGGCTTCAACACCGTGCCGGTCAGCAGCTGCACTTTTTCGATCAGATGCCGCTTAGCCTGCACATGCGCTTCCCAGATTGCCGCTTCCGGCATGCAACAATCGGCGCGCATCAGCAGTTGCGGCTCATGGCACCAGCCCGGCAGGTAATGGTCGTAGAGCTGGCGGAAATTTTCCGAGGCCCAGGTGAAAGGATGCACGCCATTGGTAATCGCATGTACCTTGTAACCGGGAAACATCGCATTCGATATCTCGGCATGCCTTTTTGCGACACCATTGACGAACTCGCTCAGGTTCAACGCCAGCCGCGTCATGTTCAGGCTGTCATCACCAGCCAGGCTCCTGATTACCCTGATGTCGAACCCATTGTCGAGAATGCGCTGAACCATGTCGTAGGGAAAGCGGTCATGGCCGGCTTCGACCGGCGTATGCGTGGTGAAGCTGCACAGGTCGCGCACGCGGGGAATGTCATACGGGGTTTCTCCCGGACGCACTTCCTCGGCGGAGTAGGTGTAGCGCCGCATCAGCTCCAGGCCGAGCAATGCAGAATGCCCTTCGTTCATATGGTAATGGCGGATATTGAAGCCTGCCGCCTGCAGCAAACGCACGCCGCCGATACCCAGCACGATCTCCTGCTTGAGGCGGTAGGTGATGTCACCGCCATAGAGATAGTGGGTGATTTCACGGTCTTCGCTGCTATTCTCGTTCAGGTCGGTGTCGAGCAGCAGCACCGGCTGGCGGCCGCCCATGCTGCCTTCCAGAACATACAGCCAGGCGCCAATCCAGACCATGCGGCCATCAATCGGCACGGCAATCTTTGCATCGAGCGGCTTGGCCCACTGACGGGGATCCCAAATTGCCGGATGCTCGAGTTGCCTGCCCTGCGCATCAATTTCCTGGCGGAAGTAACCGGCCCGGCTGACAAGGCTGACAGCGACCATCGGCATGTCGAGATCGGTGGCCGAGCGCATGGTATCGCCGGCGAGTATGCCCAGGCCGCCCGCGTAGGTGGGTATCTCGTTACGCAGGGCAATCTCCATCGTGAAATAAGCAACACGCGGCTCATGCGCGAATTCGTCTAACATGTTGTTTCCCCAGTTATGGCCAAATGGCTTATCGCAGCGCCACCCTCACGCCATCGCGCACCCGGTCGTCGGGGTGGGTGATGACCCGCTCCCCTTCGCTGATGCCGGACAGGATCTGGGCGCTCAGCCCGTTGCGCTGGCCTACCTGAACGCCGCGCTTCACCGCCCTGCCTTGCTGCACCGCAAACAGCGACCAGCCATCGCCCTCGCGGAACAGCGCGCTGGCCGGGATTTGCAGGACATTACTGTCTTCCCACAGGATGAACCTGGCTTCCACGCGGTAGCCGTCGCCAAGCTGCCGCCACATTGTTGCTGGTGAAGCGAAGCTGACGATGACCCACACCCGCTGCTCCTCCACCCCCAGCGCCGACACCTTGGTGAAACCAGCCGGCTCCACCACGCGCACCGCGCCCTCCAGCTCGCCTTCGCCACCCCAGCGTTCGAATACCACCCTGGTTCCGGGTTTGAGGCGCACCGCATCCGCCGTCAGCACATCCACCTCAACCTCCAGCGCGCCCGGATCGCCGATTTCGAGCAGCGCCTGCCCCGCTGCCACCACGCCTTCGCTGATGCGGGGGATTTTCAGCACGCGCCCGTTTACCGGCGAGCGCACCACGATGGGCGCCCTCGCGCCTGCCCTCCCCGCGTAGCGCAGTGCCGTGCGCTCCGCCTCCAATACGTGCTGTGCGGTAGCCACGGCAAACTCGGCCGAGCGCAACGCCGAGGCCGTGCGTTCGGCCTGGGTGGCGGCGCGGTCTTCGGCTTCGGCAGCGACAAACTTGCCGGAGCGCAAGGCTTTGATCCGCGCCAGCTCCTTTTGCGCCAGCTCGGCATTGGAGCGTGCAGCCTGGGCATTCTGCTCGGCAGCGTTGAGGTTGTCCTGCGCCGCTTCGACGCGGGCTGCTGCCTCGGCGTTGCGCCGCACATCCAGCACTTCGGCGCGCGGCGGCTCCAGATAGGCCAGCGCGTCACCGCGTTTCACGGCGTCGCCCACATCCAGTTCGACGCGCCGCGCATAGGCGCTGACCGGCGCGGATACCACGTAGCGGTCAACTACGCGGGTTCGGCCTTCCTGCTGGATGGTGACGCGCAACGGGCCGCGCGTGGCCACGCCCGAATCAACGGCCACCGGCTGCGTGCGGAAGCCGAAAAACAGTCCTGCGGCAACCGCTGCCACGATTACGAAGAAGGCGATGCGTCTACGCCATTGCACTCTGGTTGCCATGACTCGCTCCAATTCAAAATGGGAACGCAGCTATTGAATTTTCCATAACTCGTGACAGCTTTTTCCCCCTTCCCAACCCTTCCCCCGGAGGGAGAAGGGCTTGTCTTCCCTCTCCTTTCGGGGGAGGGATTGAGGGTGGGGGCGGTTTTCAATTGCGGCAACACTGTCATGTATTTTGGAAAGCTCAATAAACTTACTCCGCAGTTTTCAATACAGCAATCAGGTCCAGCCGGTCCAGCCTGCGCCGCACAACCATGCCGGAAAATATGGCCGAGACCAGCACCACCGTTGCGGCAAAGGCATAGGTGGCGGGCACCAGTATCACCGGCACGCGAAACAGGTCATTCTGCATGCTGTGCGCAATGTAGTAGCACATCCAGTTACCCATCCACAGCCCGAGCGGAATGGCGAGGATGGTCAGGATACCCAGCTCGCCCAGCAGGATGTAGGAAATTTCGCCCCGGGTAAAGCCCAGCACGCGCAGGCTCGCCAGCTCGCGGCTGCGTTCGGTGAGCGCGATGCGGGCGCTGTTGTAGATGACGCCGAAGGCGATGATGGCAGCGAAGATCGAAGCCACATAGGTAAAGAACAGCATGGTCTCGTCCATGACGCGGTTGAAGTTGCGGATCTCCTGCACCCTTTCCGCCACACCGGCGACGCGCGGCATTTCCTTGAAGCGCTGGAACAACTCGTTGAGATAGGCGCTGTCCACGCTCAGATACGCACCCGAGATCACCGGCCCTTCGCGCATCAGCCGGTTCAGCGCGGCGAGCTCCATGTAGCCGGAAACCCCCATGTATTCCTTGACCAGGCCGACGACGGTAGTTTCGCGCACCGGCCTGCTGCCTTCCAGAACCTCCACTTCAAGGGTGTCGCCGGGTTTCACGTTCAATATCCTGCCGAGGTGGTCGGTCAGCAGGATGCCGTCCTGTGGCAGGGCAACGGTGCGGAGATCCGCGTCCAGCAGACGCTGGATTTCGCCGCCCGATTCCACGCCGCGCACGGCGGTGCGGTAACTGTTCTGCCCGTTGCGCAGCCGCACCGGGACGGCGCGGAACACCTCGACATGCTCTACACCCGGCAGCCCCTGCAAGTCGAAGAGCGCGCGGCGGCTGGCGGGGTCGGTAAAGGTCACCGAAATATCCTCGCGCTGCGACATGCCGTACTGGACATGCAGCATGTAACCAACGGTGTCGCGCTGGAACAGGCCAGTGAGGATGATGCCGCACGCGAGGGCAATGCCCAGCAGCGTCAGCAGCGATTTCAGCGCGCGGCGCTGCAGGTGACGGATGATCATGCGCGTCGGCTGCGACAGCCAGCGCTTGAGCCCGAGCTGTTCCACCACCGATTCGCGGTAGCGCGCCGGCGGCTCGGGACGCATCGCCTGCGCCGGGCGCAGCGCTGCCGCGCGCCATACCGCAAACAGCGTCCCCGCCACCGCAGCCAGCAGGGTCGCGGCAGCGGCCTCCGCAAACGTGGCGGGATGCAGCGCGAATATCAGGTAGGGAAAATGGTAAAACTCCATGTACAGCGCGGAAAGCAGCTTGCCCAGCCACAGCCCCAGCGCCGTGCCGCCCGCAATGCCCAGCACGGCGATCATCGCCACCAGCTTCAGGTAGTGGAAGATCACATCGCCATTGCTGTAGCCGAAGGCCTTGAGCGTGGCGATCTGTTCGCGCTGCATCGCCACCTGGCGGCTGATCACCACGTTCAGCAGGAATG
Source organism: Nitrosomonadales bacterium (assembly GCA_016213335.1). Lineage (GTDB taxonomy): Bacteria > Pseudomonadota > Gammaproteobacteria > Burkholderiales > Gallionellaceae > VIKH01. Next base: position 7,731 of record JACRAQ010000065.1, on the reverse strand, counting down.
CGGCAATGCCCATGAACATGCCGGGAAACAGGCTGGCCAGCGTGCCGAGCTGCTGGAATTCCTCGGAAAGGAAACGGTGCGAGCGCTGGTCCTTGCGCGCATAGGCGCCAAGCCCGCCATACGGCTTGAGCAGGTCGTCTATCCGGTCTATGGCCGATTGCGCATCGGCGCCGCGCAGCAGGCTGAAAGCGGCATCGTTGAAGGCGCCCTCCAGATCATAGGCCCGGCCCAATGCCTGGCGCCCCATCCACATCACCCCGTAGCGTTTGTAATCGGGAAAGGCCGCGCCGGGCCGCAGTTGCTGCACGAATTCCGGCGACAGCGCCGTGCCCACCAGGGTCAGCGGCTGGCGGCGGCCATTGAGCGTGGCGGTGAAGCGATCTCCCGGCTTGAGCTTGTGCGCCTGCGCGAACGGCGTGCTCACCACCACCTCGTCGCCACGGCCCGGCGCGGGCAGGCGTCCCTCGCGCAGGTAAAGCGCGTTGAGCGCCTGCTGGCCGTCGTCGGGCAATGACACCATGAGCGCCGTCACCGGCTCGGGAAAATCGGGCATCTCCAGGCGGATGGGCGCCACCACCCGCGTCTCCACCCGGTCTATGCCGGTAATGTCCTGCAGCCGCTGGCGCAGCGATTCCGGCGCGCGCTTGAGGCTGACGAATGCCTCGGCGAAACGGTATTCGCGGTAATAGCTTGCCTGCGTTGCGCGCAGCGCCCCCAGGGTGGACAGGAACATGATGTAGGTGCCGACACCGCACATCACCACCAGCGCAATGGCCAGCGCCTGGCCTCGCATGTGCCACAGGTCGCGCCACAATTTTTTGTCCAGTGCCTTCATGGTTACCAGCGCAGCGCGGATGCCGCAATCTTGCTGGCATTGCGCTCGACGCGCGCGACCAGGCCGTCTCTCAGGTGCACGATGCGATCCGCCATTCCCGCGATCACTTCATTGTGGGTGATTACGGCAGTGGTGGTGCCCAGCTCCTGGTTGACGCGCGCGATCACATCCAGCACCAGCACGCCGGTCTGCGCGTCGAGCGCGCCGGTGGGCTCGTCGCACAGCAGCACCTGCGGGCGCTTCGCCACCGCGCGGGCGATGGCGACCCGCTGCTGCTCGCCGCCCGACATCTGCGTGGGGAAGTGATCCATGCGCTCTCCCAGCCCGACCAGCTTCAGCGCCTCTTCCGGCGTCATGGGGTTGTCCGAGATTTCCGTGACCAGGGCCACGTTCTCACGCGCCGTGAGGCTGGGGATGAGGTTGTAAAACTGGAATACGAAGCCCACGTGCTCGCGGCGGTAGTGGGTCAGCGCCGCATCGTCGTACACGCTCAGGTCGTGGTCGCGGTAGCGCACCGAGCCGGTGGTGGGGGTGTCCAGCCCGCCGAGGATGTTGAGCAGGGTGGACTTGCCGCTGCCGGAAGGGCCGAGCAGCACCACGAACTCGCCGGGATACAGCTCCAGGTCCACCCCGCGCAGGGCTTTGACCAGCACCTCGCCCATCTGGTAATCCTTGGTGAGTCCGTGCGCTTCAAAGATCGGGCGCGGCTGCGGTGTGAGAGGCTCTGCCTGGTTCATGGCAGGCACCCGGCTTCCTCAACGGTCCCTGGCGCAACGAAACCCCAGCCACTCGGCACCATGCTCCTCATCGCCCGCAGCCCAGCGTACCGTAGTCCGGACTTCTGCCAGATTGTTCAGGTAGGAGCCGCCACGCATGACATAGCCTCCGTCATACTGGTTCGGCGACCATTTGGATGAAGTCATTTCCCATACGTTGCCAGCCATGTCGCTGACCCCATACTGGCTGTTGCCAGCCGGATAGCGGCCGACGTTGTCCGGACCATAGCGCCTCGACTCCTTGCCGTTGTAGCGCATGCTATCCGCCTCCTTCCCCCAGGGCCACGGCCTCCCATCGCTGGAACGCGCAGCCTTTTCCCATTCCTGCTCATTCGGCAGGCGCTTGCCGCGCCAGGTGCAATAGGCAACCGCATCAGGCCAGCCAATGCCAACCACCGGCTGCCTGGGCCCATTGAACTGCGGCCAGCGGGCAAAGCGCGAGGGACGGCCGCCGCTCCGGACAAACTCGTTGTAAGCAGCATTTGTCACCTCGGTGCGGTCGATATAGAAGTCCGGCAGGGTTATGGACGAGCGCTTTGCTTCCTTCTCGTACAGGTCGAGGTAAGGCTTCTTGAGCCGCTTCAGCAGGGCCTTGGTCGTTGCCGTGTTTTCGCCGTAAACAAAAGGGCCCGCCGGGATCAGCACCATCTCCTCAGGGGCGGGCTGGGCGCGGCATGGCGCGGCTGCCAAGCCAAAAGCCAGGACGAAGGCGACCGGCATGACGTCAGGTAGGTTTCGTTTCATTGCGACTCCTGCTGGTCACTGAGCACGATGGATAGCCTGAACTGGTTCTGGCCAAGCTGTACGGTCTCGGCAGGCTCCATGTTGCCTTTTTGTGCGGAAACCCTGAGCAGCTTGTTTTCCAGGTCGGAAGACTGGATCTGCAGGGTAAACGAGCCGTTGCGGTCGGTTTTCACGGTGTTCCCCACCTGTTTCCCCGTGCCAACATCGAATAGCTGGATGAGCACTTCCTTCAGCTTGTTGCCCCGGGCGTCTATCACGCTTCCATTGATGAAGATCGGGAAGGCAGACTGGGGTACGGCGCGCGACACGGGTTCGCTCGGCGGTTGATGCCCGAACAGCTTGTCCCAGTTTGAGAAAACGGCAGTTGCGATAACCCCGACCAGACCGATGATCGCGATCACTATTTCTCCGCGCCTCGACTGTTTCTGATCCGTTTGCTCATCTCCCACGATATCCCCCTTGCCGGCATCAAGGATGCATGTCAGGAATTGTTATTGGTACCCCAACTGCTCATGATTAAAAACAGGATGTGATCTATTTGATAATCTCCAGGCTCATCGTAAACCGCTCAAATTCCCCTGTCCATAGAATAGTGCCGGTAAACCCGGATACCTTCCCATGGGGTAGGCTCGATTGCCTCCCGGCCTCGCGCGCCCCGGTTACGGCCGAGGCGTTCCGCCCAGCTTGAGCTGCACGCTCTGCACCTTGTCTTCCATCGTTTGCACCCGGTCAACCCGCGTCCCGGCCTTGATCACCGTCGTGATCCGGGGCGCTCCCATTTCATGAACCGCTTCATGGCACCGGCGGATGGCAGCAAACACCTCATCCCATTCCCCTTCGACATTGGTGCCATTCGCATGAAGCTGGGTATTGAGTCCCGCATCAGCCAGGATTTTTTCGCAGGCAGCGACATAGGGCGACAGGGACACCCCAACCCCGATCGGAACGATGCTCACATCAACAATTACTTTCATGGATTCTCCTGCATGATTGCGGCTGACAATGCGTGCCAGCGCCTGAAGTTTGGTTCCAACGAGTTAAATTACCCCCGGCAAAGCCGGGGACTTATTGGGTGAGCCCCTCAAAGGGGCCGATAAAACCATGACCGCCTGCCGGCGGCGAGGGCTTTACTCCTTCCCCCTTGCAGGGGGAAGGCTGGGATGGGGGTGGAAATATTGATGCACCCATGCTTAGCTTCTACCCCCTCCCTAGCCCTCCCCCTGCATGGGGGAGGGAATGATGTTTCTGAATTTTAATGCTGCTCTTTATATGACCGCCGGAACGGTCAAACCTGACTGAGCCCCCCGGCATAGCCGGGGGTTTACCTTACTGAATTAACCGGGTTCAAAACGGCGGATCGCAGGAAAGCTCCAGCACTTCGCCGGAAAGCGGATGCACGAAGCTCAACCGGCAGGCGTGCAGCAGCAGCCGTTCCGCTGTGCTTTCACCATATAGCGCGTCCCCCAGGATTGGATGCCCGATGGCGGCCAGATGCACACGCAACTGGTGAGTGCGGCCCGTGACTGGCTCAAGTTCCAGGCGGGAAGTGTTCATGGCGGCATCGTGCGCCAGCAAGCGATAGCGGGTGAGCGAAGGTTTGCCTGATGCCGCATCCACTTTCTGCTTCGGGCGATTCGGCCAGTCTGCCGCCAGGGGCAGATTGATTTCGCCGGAGTGTTCCGGCTTTCCTGCCACCACCGCCACATAGCGTTTTGCAACCCTGCGCTCACGGAACAAGCGGGAAAGATGCCGCTGCATCCCGGCGCCCCGTCCGAACACGACCAGCCCAGAAGTGCCCATGTCGAGCCGATGCACCACCAGCGCGTCGGCAAATTCGTTTTGCACCCGCGAGGCGAGGCAATCCTGTTTGTCCGCCCCGCGCCCGGGAACGGCCAGCAGCCCGGCAGGCTTGTTCACCGCCAGCAGGGAGTCGTCGCTGTAGAGGGTGCAAAACATGGAGTGATATTCATTAGCAATACAAAATTACACCAAGCTGACAGTGTGCCCGCTTTGGCATGAAGTTGCCATGAGATGCCAAAAATTGCTGGGGGACATTGTTAGCAGAGCGTTGTCGAAGTGTTGCCGCCTTTCATGTTTCCCGATAGCTGCTGCTCGTTGATTGCCATCGGCACCGGCGCGGACCACGCAGCACACGCTTTGCTTCAATGATTAGTATCAAAGATTGCTCGTTTAATCCATACAGGCTATTGCCCTAACATCTTGCGAGGCGTAGCCTGCCCGATGTAGTAAATGCGCTATCTTGACTAGCGACATGCAGCAAAGGAGGATTCCATGTCACGCTTTAAATCGTTCCGATCAGTTGCCTGTGCCACTCTCTGCCTGCTGGGGATCAGTTTTATCCCACTGGCAAAGGCTCAATACATAGTTACGGATCTCGGCAGCTTGAGCGATGCCACCATAACCGCCGCCATTGCTATCAACGCCAGTGGCCAAGTTGTGGGAATTTCCGCCGGAGATGCATTTTACAATGCCTTCATAACCGGCCCCAACGGCGTCGGCATGACCGACCTCGGCGCCTTCTTGGGCAGCGTCCATGGCATAAATAGCAGCGGCCATGTTGTAGGTAATACTGTTCATGCCTACATCACAGGACCCAATGGTGTCGGCATGACCGACCTTGGCACATTGGGTGGCACCCAAAGCTACGCTTATGGCATCAATGCCAGCGGCCAGGTTGTGGGCAATTCTCTTACAACTGGCAATAACGCCAACCATGCTTTCATCACCGGACCCAATGGAGTCGGTATGACTGCATTAGGTACTTTGGGTGGCAACGTAAGCAATGCTTATGGCATCAACGCCAGCGGCCAGGTCGTGGGCAGTTCCACTATTGTCAGCAATTCCCCCAAACATGCCTTCATCACCGGGCCAAACGGCGTCGGCATGACCGACCTTGGCACATTGGGTGGTCCCAATAGTGTGGCCAGCGCCATCAACGACATCGGTCAAGTCGTGGGTGCGGCCGCCACCACACGCGGTGATCCCCATGCCTTTATCACCGGACCCAATGGTGTCGGCATGACCGACCTTGGCACATTGGGAGGGCCCTCAAGCGGGGCAGCTGCTATCAACAACTTCGGCCAAGTCGTGGGCTTTTCATTCATCAACGCCGGGGAAACTCATGCCTTCGTCAGTACCAGCGCTTACAGCATCATCGACCTCAATTCCCTCATAACCCTCAATGGGGGATACTACTTATCTTATGCAACAGGCATAAACGACCGAGGACAAATCATCGCTAATGGTAGTAATGGACATGCTTACTTGCTTTCTCCTGCCGTCCCCGAGCCCGAAACCTACGCGATGATGTTTGCTGGGCTTGGTCTGCTGGGGCTTGTCGCACGTCGCAGAAAACAGAAAGCCCTTTAGCCTCGCTCAGCAGCAATCACACAGACCCCACTTCAGAGTTGTTTGTCATTTCGGAGCCTTTGCCAAACAACCGCAGATGACACAAGGATGCATTCACCATATCGAACTGCTTATCGCAAAGCGGTCAATGGCATGAAAATGTTCCCATTACCATGAAACTGCCGTTTGCGAATTAGCGCAATCGACACATTGCCGTCCTTCAAGTTTCTCCGAAGCAGAACGTTGCTGGTTGGAAGACAAAAACCGGGGGAAGATCAAAGATCTTCGGTCGTAGCGTTCTGACATTTGCCATCAACGACCTTTTTGGCGAACTCAAGGCTGTGTCGCTCGGCCTCCACTTTGTCGGGGAAAGTGTTGGAAGCGGAAACGAACTTCTCCTTTACTTCATTCGCGTGGTGCCTTGCAATGAGAGTACGGATAGTCCACCGCCCAGAGTCGCGCAGTTGCTCGACAGCGGCTTGGAGTATGAAACCTTTATACGTTATCGCCATTGCGACTCCTTTCTCGAATGCTAGGTTGGGCATTTTCACTCGCCGCTGATTTCAGGGACTGGAGGCCAGTTGGGACGATTTGCCTTGACCCAGTTCTTTAATTTCCTTCTTGCGGAGTCACCAGCTGTATCGATTTTTAGAAGAACACAAACTGCCTTCCATGTGTTCAAACCCCTCTTGCTTTTAAGTTCAGGTACGCTAGCCGCCCACTGCTGGGGACTAGGAGAAGGAGCCTTCTTTGGCTCCTTCTTTGCTGCGGCCAAAGATCCCGCCAGCAATTGCTCCAACTCGTCGTCAACTTTCTTTGGTTTAATGTGCTCTTGGAGAACACGCCTTAACGCGGCGTTAAATGAAAGATTCTCGAAGGGTTTTGGTTTAGCAAGCCGTTCCACTAATTCGGCAATATCTTCATCGACAGTAAACTGTGGCATGAGAGCCTCCTAAAATAGAATGAGTTGCCATCATGACACTAGAAACCACTAGTGTCAAGTGAAATATACTAGTGATTTTCGATTGCTTTATGCCGCCATTAAGAAAAACGGATCAAGATGCCCAGCAGTTTTTCACCAAACTCACCGGCCTGTACTATTAAAATTAGTCTCGTAGGCTGGGGTGAGCCTGCGAACCCCAGCACCGAACACCATCGCCAAATCTCAAAAGTGCTGGGGTTTGTTCCTCACCCCAGCCTACAACTTGCTGGCTTCCACCAGTTGCTTCAATTTGTTTTTCGCTGCACCGCTGGCGATAACCTCCCCGGCAACCTTCACGCCTTCCGCCAACGAGGGAGCAAGTCCAGCCACATAGATCGCCGCACCGGCATTGAGCTGCACCACATCGCGCGCCGCGCCGGGCTGGTTGTCGAGTGCGGCGAGCAGCATGGCTTTCGCCTCGTCCGGGTTGCTGACCTGGATGGCGTTCAGGGGCGCGGGCGTCAGGCCGAACTGCTCGGGCTGCACGGTGGTTTCACTGATCTTGCCGTCCTTCAGCTCGGCGATGAGGGTGGTGGTGCTGATGGAAATTTCGTCCATGCCATCGGTGCCATGCACCGCCAGCACGTGGCAGCTTCCAAGATTTTGCAGCACCTCGGCGACCTTGCGCGTGAGCGCGCGGTTGAATACGCCGACCACCTGGTTCTGCGCGCCTGCCGGGTTGGTGAGCGGGCCCAGCAGGTTGAACAGGGTGCGCACGCCGAGCTCGCGCCGCACCGGCGCGGCGTGTTTCATCGCGCTGTGGTGGTTGGGGGCGAACATGAAGCCGACGCCGATGCTGTCCACGCAATGGCCGACCTGTTCCGGGGTGAGGTTGACGTTCACGCCGAGTTTTTCCAGCACGTCGGCGGAGCCGCAGGTGGAGGAAACCGAGCGCCCGCCGTGCTTGGCCACGCTGGCCCCGGCTGCCGCCGCGACCAGCGCGGCGCCGGTGGAGACGTTGAAGGTCTGCGCGCCGTCGCCGCCGGTGCCGCAGGTATCAATCAGGTGCGCGGTGCGGGTGACCT
>JACRAQ010000064.1 GCA_016213335.1 Nitrosomonadales bacterium | reverse complement strand
TGTTCCGCATGATCACCGGCAAGGAACAACCGGACAGCGGCACGGTGAAGATCGGCCCCACCGTGAAGCTCGCGTATGTGGACCAGTCACGCGAGGCGCTCTCCGCCAGCAAGAGTGTGTTCGACGAAATTGCCGAAGGCCGCGACATCTTAGTAGTGGGCAAATACGAAACCCCGGCGCGTGCCTACATCGGGCGCTTCAACTTCAAGGGCGCGGATCAGGCCAAGATCGTTGGGCAACTCTCCGGCGGCGAACGCGGACGCCTGCACCTGGCGAAAACGCTCATCTCCGGCGGCAACGTGCTGCTGCTCGACGAACCCTCCAACGACCTTGACGTGGAAACCCTGCGCGCCCTCGAAGACGCCTTGCTCGAATTCGCCGGCTGCGTAATGGTCATCTCCCACGACCGCTGGTTCCTCGACCGCATCGCCACCCACATCCTGGCTTGCGAGGGCGATTCCAAGTGGACGTTCTTCGATGGCAACTATCAGGAGTATGAGGCGGACAAGAAGAAGCGGCTGGGCGAGGAAGGGGCCAAGCCCAAGCGCATCCGCTACAAGCCGATCAGCCGATAAATGATGGGCAAGAAAAGCGGTTGGGTGATAACCAGCGACTTAGCGAGCGTCGTGTGCTCGCTTAGTCGAGTGGCTAGGAGCCAAGCCCAACGAATTTGTTACAAACCTATCAGCCGGTAGCCCTCATGATGCTCTTGCGGGAGCGACTTTGCAGCGTTGCCGTTTATCGAATGGCTGGTGGCATTAGCAAGAGGGTGGTGAAAGGGAAATCAAGAATGGTTGCCGATTGCAGCGCAGTGCCGCCGCTATTGCAATACAGGGCAGAAATCCTCATGATGTTGCCTGCAAGGCACAGGAGGAGATTAACATGAGCCCGAAACGACTCGAGCGTATCACGATAGAGCCCGGTAAATGTGGCGGGCGTCCTTGCATACGCGGATATCGTATTCGTGTTGCGGACATCCTCGGGTTGCTTGGCTCCGGCGCTTCCCACAGCGAAATACTTAAAGACTATCCCTTTCTCGAGGAAGAAGACATCCTCGCTGCCCTCGAATATGCGGCCATCCAGGCGGATCACCCCATCCTCATCGCCGCATGAAACTGCTGGTGGACAACCAGTTGCCGCTGGCACTGGCACGGTTCCTCACAGCAAATGGATTTGAATGCCGACATGTACTGGACATGGGGCTGGATAGCGCAAGCGATCCGGCCATCTGGGAATATGCGAAAAGCGAAGGCATGGTCATCGTCACCAAGGATGAAGACTTCGCGCAACTGGCCGACCGGCAAAACGCCACTCCGCCTCAAGTGCTTTGGGTCAGGCTGGGCAACTGCCGCAAGGAAGCGTTGTTGAAGACATTCGCCGGACTGCTGCCGCAAATCAGGGAGCAGTTGCAGGAAGGCCATGCCGTGGTGGAAGTGCGCTGAGCAAAGGGGGCATGGCATGCACAGCGAGCAGCTTGGACATTACTAAACCCAACACACGGCTGGTGGGCGCTAAACCGTGGTCTGTCCCTAATTGTTCTCTCGTCGAGCGGCTTCTGGATGGGCTTGCAGGCGGACTACGATACTGAAGAAGCGGCGAAGGAATTATCCGACGAACTGGCGCAGATACATCGCTTTGAGCCGCTGGCGGCTTGAGAGCGAATCAAAGGGATCAGCATCGCAATAGTTTTCTACACATCGCCCGCAGGGGCGATGTTCTTTTCTGCATTAAGGAGCGCCTCGCCATGGAGTTGGCCGAACTCGGTCTGGATCGCGGGCTTGCGGCGGAGCAGGCAAGGTGTGAATCGGGCCAGCGCTTGGCGCGGGTAACTGCCGTGGACCGCGGGCGATATGTCGTCCGCGATCAACACGGGGAAGTGCCTGCCGAGCTGACGGGCAAGTTCCTTTACACCGCCGCATCCTCGGTGGATATGCCCTGCATGGGCGACTGGGTCTGCGTGCAGTATCACGATGCGGACACGCATGCGAGCATCCATGATCTGGTGCCCAGAAGGTCTTTCCTGCGGCGCAAATCCCCCGGCAAGAACGTCGATTTCCAGATGATCGCAGCGAACATCGAAGTGGCGTTCATCATGCAGTCGTGCCATTTCGATTTCAATGTGCGCAGGCTGGAGCGCTATCTGGTGATGGTCAACGAGGGGCATATCGAGCCGGTGCTGCTGCTGACCAAGGCGGACCTGGTGAGCGCGGATGAGCTGGCGCGCATGGTTGCCAATATCCGCGCGGCAGGCATCACGGCCAGAATTATCACTCTCAGCAATGTGACCGGAGAGGGCGTTGCTCAGGTGAAAGAGATGGTGGTGCCGGGCAAGACCTATTGCCTGCTCGGCTCTTCCGGCGTGGGCAAGACGACGCTGATCAATCTGCTGCTCGGGCAAGGCGATCTGGAGACACGGGAAGTCAGCGGCACGGGCGAGGGCCGGCACACCACGACACGCCGCCATCTTGTCGTGCTGGATAATGGCGGGCTGCTGATCGATATGCCGGGGATGCGCGAGCTGGGCATTCTGAGTGCTGGTGAAGGGCTGGATGACAGCTTCGCCGATATCATGGCGCTTGCGGGCCGATGCCGTTTTGCCGATTGCAGCCACAGCAACGAGCCGGGCTGCGCGATCCGCAAGGCCATCGAAAGCGGCGGGCTGAACGCGGAGCATTACCAGAGCTATCTGAAGCTCAAGGCCGAGTCCGATTTCAACGAGATGTCCTATCTGGACAAGCGCAGGAAGGACAAGGCGTTCGGCAAGCACGTCCGCGCGGTATTGAAAGAGAAGCAGAAGTGAGATAATTGCCCGGCCTGACATATCTGCGCCGTTCGCCCTGTCGAATGGGAGATTGGGTTGGGCGAATTCCTGAATGACGGGCATCATGGCGAAATCGAAACAGATGGCAGATATGGCTGGCCCACAACAATCGCGATGCTGGTTGCCGGGTTTCCATTGGCGCAACTGCATCTCCATGATGCATGCTTCTGATTAATTATGCAGACGATGAGCAATCCGGAAACAGACAAACCCGCATCGCGCCTTGGCAGGATCGCCCAGGAACTGGTGCATGCATGCAAGGTGGCCATTTCCTTGCTGGCGCTTGTTTCGATACTCGTTTTGCTGGGAGCCTTCTACAAGGAAATTAATTCAACAGCGCTGGTTGTCGAGTCCATCCCCGTTCCGAAATCACTGGAGGACAAGGGGCTCTCCCCGAAAATGCTGGCCGCCCGGGTTGCCAGCCGCATGGCATACATGGATCGAAATGCCCTGAGTGTCATGCCGCGCCAGTTCAATGTGGATAACGTCAATCGCCCCGAAATCCAGATGCCCGTGCAGGATTCCGGTTTCCGTTCCGCCACCCGCTTCCTGAAAGACGTATTCGGGAAAAAGGATGTGGCCATCATCGCCGATGTTATCGAGAGCGGGAGCGGCGAACATGTTGCCCGCGTCAGGGTGGAGGGTGGGGAGTATTCCGGCCAGCAATATACCGTGTCCCTCGGGGCGGACCCCGATGTTTACTCCGACCGCATCGCTGAAGCAGCCTTGCATGCGGCCCTGCCTGATGTGCTGGCCGTTTACCTTGCCGGGGACGAGGAGAAAAAATGCAAAGGCGAGGCGTGTTCATATGCCGGGCCGCTGGCGATATTCGATGAGCTCCTGGCCAACAACAATAAGCAGGACGACAAATGGGCGCTGCTGGGTAAAGGGTATTACCTTACCAGGATGAAGAAATATAACGAGGCCAGGGAAAGTTACGATGTGCTGTTGCAGGTTGACCCCAATAGTGCGCTTGCCGGCAGCAAGCAGGGTAGCGCGCTACCTGACCAGAAGAAGCCGGAAGAGGCCATCGATAAGCAAGGCATGGCCATTTCCCTCGAACCGAAAGCCGCTTTTGCCGGCAACAGCCCGGGTGCGCTGCCCGATCTGAAGAAGCCGGAAGATGCCACCGAGGAATACCGCAAGGCCATCGCCCTCGATCCGAACGATGCTGCTGCCTACAACAACTGGGGTAATGCGCTGTCCGACCTGCAGAAACCGGAAGAGGCCATCGAGAAATACCGCAAGGCCATTGCCATCGATCCGAAATTTGCTGTTGCCTATAAAAACTGGGGTAACGCCCTGTCCGGCCTGAAGAAACCGGCAGAGGCCATCGAGAAATACCGCAAGGCCATCGCCCTCGACCCGAACTATGCTGTTGCCTACAACAACTGGGGTAACGCCCTGTCCGACCTGAAGAAGCCGGAAGAGGCCATCGAAAAGTACCGCAAGGCCATCGCCCTCGATCCGAACTATGCTGTTGCCTACAACAACTGGGGTAACACGCTATCCGGCCTGAAGAAACCGGAAGAGGCCATCGAGAAATACCGCAAGGCCATCGCCATCGATCCGAACGATGCTTTTGCCTACAACAACTGGGGTAATGCGCTATCCGACCTGAAGAAGCCGGAAGAGGCCATCGAGAAATACCGCAAGGCCATTTCCATCGATCCGAACTTTGCTTCTGCTCACCATATTCTGGGAATTGTGCTCGAGCGCCTGGGGCGCACTAAAGAGGCAGAGGAGCAATTCAGGAAATACAAGGAACTGGAAGGCAAGCAAAACATCTAGGGACGCCTGTTAGCCGGCCTGTGTCAAGCGGGTAAACGAATTCATGGAGGCACGCATGAGCAAATTTGTACGCTGCTTTGTTTTGACATTCATGCTGGCTGGCGCCGGCGTGAACGCCACTGCCGAACCACTCTCCGGTCAGGCCAGGCAGCTATACGACCGCGCGACACAGGAAGCAAGGCTCACCAGCATCAGCCCGGAAGTGGTTCCCACGCAGGACGGCAGGAGTTTCTTTCTGGTGTGGGAGCCGCAAGCCCTCAAGGGCAAGCCGCACAAGTGGGTAGTCTCGCTGCATGGCAGCAACGGTTTCGCGACGCGCGACCTGGAGATCTGGAGCCCTTACCTCAAAGACCGCAATCTCGGCATCATCAACCTGCAATGGTGGTTCGGCGGCGGTGGGAAGACGGAGGATTACTACTCGCCATTCGACATCTACCGCGAGGTCGATCTGCTGTTGCGGCGCATGGGGATCAAGCCCGGCGATGCGATGCTGGAGGGATTCAGCCGCGGTTCGGCGAACCTCTATGCGGTAGCCGCGCTGGACCGCACCAAGGGGCAGCGATATTTCAGCCTGTTCGTCGCGAATGCGGGCGGGGCTACACTGGATTATCCGCCGACACGGGCGGTCGATACCGGCAAATTCGGCGACAGGCCTTACAAGGGTTCGCGCTGGATCACGTCCTGCGGCGCACGCGACCCACATTCGGAGCGGGATGGCTGCCCGGCCATGCGGCGCACCGGAGATTGGCTGAAGAAACTCGGCGCCGAGGTCGCATTTGCGATCGAGGACGGCAGCGAAGGCCACGGCGCCTTTCACCGCAATCCGCAGAACGCAAACCGCGCGCTGGACTGGTTCTTGCGGAATCCGGAATGAGCGGACAGGTACGTTAAGGCACACCCCTCGTTCAAATATCAGCTCATCTTAATTTTTGCGCATGCATCAACAACAAATGAATCGGGTGCTTTAAATGCTAGGACGATTACGCAAGGTGTTTTCCAATAACAGCAAAACCTCCTCAGCGGAGAATGCGGTTGCTCCAACGGAAATTTCTGTGGGCAATGCGCCTGTGCTTCTGTTGCCGCAGTTTTTTATTCAACACGAAAACATGCCTCTGCTCGATGGCCATCGGCTGACGAACTGGTTGAATGACAACGTGGCGGCCGAATTTCGTACAGCAATGTGGGAGGAGGCGAAACGTGCCTGGTTGTTGCATGTGCGCGATGCTTCAGGCGCAAACTTTCAGGTCACCGAGTCAAAAACGGCATTATTACTGTCGTCGCTTAACCCCAATACGGCACGCACTACCGCCAATTTTATGGGCAACGCGCTTGAACAGGTGCTGGGTGTATTGGATGGCATCGCCCAAGCGCCGCAGTGGGGTAAAGATATCCTGATTGTGTTTGAAGATGCTGAGAGTTATTACCGTTACCTCTCATTTTTTTATCCTGGCGCGGCCGCACTTGGCCTGAGTCGAGGCATGTATATTCGCGCTGGGGTTGGGCATTTTGTGGCAGTTAAAGCCGATTTGTATGCCATCCAGTCCATGATGGTTCATGAAATGACGCGTAATTGCCTGGCACACTTGCCTTTGCCGCTGTGGTTAAACGTGGGTATTGCCGTGAATACCGAGCGTCAGTTGGTCAATAAGAAATCTTGCGGTGGCTGCGGCTCGCAGCAGTTGCACCATAAGCTGTTGGCCTATTGGCATGAATCGGAAATACGGGAATTCTGGTCTGGTGCCTCATTTCAACGTGCGGATGAAGGCCTTCAACTATCCTATGAGCTCGCCCGTATCATGGCGGAATTGCTCGCCAAGGATTGGCAGTCTTTTAAGAGCTTTGTGACAAATGCACATGCAGATGATGCGGGGGCAGCGGCTGCGCGGGTGCATCTGGATATGGATTTGGGGGAGCTGGTTTGTGTTTTGCTGGAACGGGATTATTGGGCTGGGTGGTCACCTGCGCAGCAGACTGGATATTCGGCACCCAGGAGCGAAAAAGGCCAGCATCGCATTTCCTTTAGAGGGTGAGTTTCCATGTTCGAGTGAACTTCAAACATACATTGATGTTGTAAAGGGACACACGTTTCTGAGCGGAAAGGATTTTATGCCGAAAACAATGTGCCAAACGAAGGGTGCAAAAAAGCGTGCCAAGAAACAGGCAAATCCAAAGTTTATATGTGCCAAATGCGGCAAAAAGGTAAACAAAGAAAAACACGTATGTAAGCCTGAAAAATTACAGAGCTAATGTGGGCAGTATCGCAATAGTTTCAGGACGCCACCATGGAAATGCGAGAGTAAAAGGGGCCCGGATTAAAAAACCTAACCCGGTGTTTGCACCCAGGCCTGCGCTTCTTCGTAATCGTTGAACACCTGGATACCCTTTCCATATTGCTGGATGAAAGGTAAAACAAATGAAAGTGCCAGTTTCCCACCTGAAAGACCCAGACCTGCAAAAGGCTCCGCAAGCCTTGATGCGAGCATCCGAGAAGGCGCGTCAACTCGCCGAGTAAACTGGCACGCCGTTTGTCGTGCGCAAATCCGCCACGCTTCCTGCCAAGGCCGACAAGCAGAAATAATTCTGGGCAACCAAAGTGGCTACCCTCGGGTTCCATTGACCCAGCAGATTTCAAATATTACCGGGCTCGGAGCACACCCTACTGAATGAGGCCGTTGTACAGGAAAAATGCGTAGGCGCAGACGAGTACGCCGCCGACAAAACGGGGGATGCGCCCCAGGGCAGCGATTGACAGGAAATGAACCAGCCCTGCACCGAGGATGAGATAGACGCCGGTCTGGAAAGAGGCGGGGATCTGAATCGGATTGAAGATGGCGAACAGGCCGATGCACATTGGAATGCAGATGTGCCCATCGCCGACCTGTGAGCTGACGACAATGTCGTGCCTGCCGATGTGGGCATAGTAAAACGCCAGGAAGGCGTTGGGCAGGACCATGAGCAGGCCGCTGAACCAGCCGATCCTGGCGAAGCTGAATACCGGGTTGCTGGTGGTGGAGACCCACTCCACCAGGTGGTCGACGGCATGGTAGATGCCCCAGGCGCTTGCGGCGATCAGCGCCAGGTCTATGGCGATCGACCAGTGGATGCTTTTCTCGTTCCTGATGTTGTCCTTCAGCACCTCGAACACATGCAGTATCTGCCAGAAGAGGAACAGGCCGACCAGGATCAGGCCGTCGTAGAAGTTCAGTTCATTGTCGCTGGCCAGTGCCCAGAGCGTGCCGGTGAACAGGAACAGGGCGATCAGGGTGAAGAGCAGGTTAAGCCGGTTGATGCGGGTAAATTCCGCATGTTTTTTTCGCAGCGCCTTGGTTTTGGGCAGGACGACTGCCGAGCCAAAAAGCGCAGTCAGCCCGAGGATGAAGGTCAGGTTGGTGGCATTGTTGACGAGGCTGTTTTCAATCACCGCGCCGCCATTGCTGGCTGACTGGCTCATGACATAGGCGAAAACCAGGTTCGCGAATCCTGAGCAGTAGGGCATGATGAGTGTGCCGAGCACCGTCCCTTCGAAGCCCTTGCCCTCCATCGCATGGAGCCTCCAGATCATGACCGCTGTCGCCACGATGAAAACGGCGAGCTGGAATAAGGGATGGGTCGAGTAGGTCTGGATCGTATTGACTACGAAATCGCCGCCGGGTAGTTTGATTTGCACGGTATACAGTTCAGATTCGGATTCGTCGGCAAAATTATCCTTGCCCATTTTGCCCCGGTCAATTTCGCCGGATAGATGGTAGCGGATTTGCAGCCGGCTGTAATCATGGAGAAAAACTGCACGCCATGCCGTTTGTCCGCTCGCCGGCCTTGGCGCTTCATTGCGGGTTATGTAAACTGCGCTTTTCAGGACATGGATTTTTTCAATGAGCGACTTTACCAGCCAGGCAGCGGATGATGCAGCCGAACGCATCGTGCGGCATTTCCAGATTCAGGGATTTACCCGCATTACGGAAGCGCTCATCATCCAGATACATCATATCGCGGGGGGTCGCGCAGAAATCGACGAGGCCTTTGATGCCGCGCAGGAACAGGACAAGGCACCCCCGGTAAGGAGGTATTTCGAAATCCGCCCCTACGGACATTTCGCCGAATTCCGCAGCTTTGACGCAGCAAAGTTAGCCCTCAAGTCCGACTTTACCACGACGCTCCTCAGCAATATCCCCAGGGTGTTTTTTGACCCGGCGCCGGTGGTGATAGACGATCCCCTTGCCAGCGGCACCAAATACGATGCGATCCTGAAACTCAGGGACAATGTTGATGGCTACGCGGTCGCCATCCTGATGAACGATCCGGACGCCTCGTTCCTGGATTATGTCGGTACCCACCCGGGAAGCGATTGGCAGAAAATCATGGGCGAATTCGAGATCACCAGTACTTCCCTGGGGGATGTGCTTGATCTGTACTGAAGGGCATTTCTAATAATTCGTCATTCCGGCGAAAGCCGGAATCCAGCATATTGATTTAACTGGGCTCCCGCCTTCGCGGGAGCGCGAAAAGTGGATTTTTAGAAGCGCCCTAGATGCATCCGCTCCTGCCGGGAAGCGCGTGCATCTCGCCGACAGGGCCGGTGGCCCATGGCAGCGGGAAGCAGGCGGTGGCCTGTTTTCCCTGGACAGCACTCCGGCAAGGCATCAGCCCTTGATCTTCATGTCTTCCAGATATTGATTGCTGAGGTATTGGAAGGCAATTGGGCCATCCGGTTCGGCATGCAGGAACTGGTGGACGGAAGGGTCTTGTGAGTTGAGCATCTCATCCACGGTGCCTTGCGCGGCTACCACGCCGTTATGGATGAAGTACAGGTAATCCACGACCTTGAGCGAGGACATCAGGTCATAGGTGACCACGATCGAGGTGGTGCCGAGCGCATCGTTCAGCGTGCGAATCAGGTTGGCGATGATGTTGAGCGAGATCGGGTCGAGTCCGGCGAAAGGTTCATCGTACATGACCAGCAGGGGGTCGGTGGCGATCGCCCGCGCCAGCGCCACGCGGCGTTGCATGCCGCCCGACAGCTCGCTCGGCATCAGGTTATTGGCGCCGCGCAACCCGACTGCATGCAGCTTCATCAGCACCAGATCATTGATGATCACTTCCGGCAAATCGGTGTGCTCCCGCAAGGGGAAGGCCAGGTTGTCATATACCGACATGTCGGTGAACAAGCCGCTGACCTGGAACATCATGCCCATTTTCAGGCGCATTCTGTACAGCTCGCCGTCGTCGAGCTGGTGGACCACCTGCCCCATGAATTTCACACTGCCCCGCGATGGGCGCAACTGGCCGCCGAAGTGGCGCAGCAAGGTGGATTTCCCGCACCCGCTGGTGCCCATTATTCCGACCACCTTCCCGCGCGGGATAGTGAGGTTGATGCCCTTCAGCACCTGGAGCCGTCCATAGGAAAAATGCAGGTCGTTGACCTCGATGAGACTAGTCATGGTCTGATCTCTTGCTCAAGCTTCCTTCTGGATCAATCAACGGGTGCCGGAGGCGATTTGTTTATGGCAATAAAAAAGCTACTGAAAAGAATTCGCCTCTGCTATCTTCCGCTTAGTGTACCTTGCTTCATCGTTATACTGCATGTTTCCGGTTGAGCGCCATGCTGGATTTCACCGAATACACCAAGATTTTCATCAGCCTGTTCGCGATCCTCGATCCGATCGGGATTATTCCCATCATCATCCTGTTCACCGCAGAGATGGCGCCGGCCCGGCGCGCCCACGTCGGGCGCATGGCATCGCTGGCAGTTTGCGCCATTTTGCTGGTGGCATTGCTGGCCGGGCAGCCGCTGCTGGCGTTTTTCGGTATCAGTATCAATTCGTTCCGCGTGGCAGGCGGTATCTTGCTGCTGCTGATGGCGATCAAGATGCTGCTCGGGAATTTTTACGAGCGCGATGCCGGCAAGAATGACGGGCCGGGAGGCGAAGCAGTCACGGCGAATGCCATTGTGCC
Source organism: Nitrosomonadales bacterium (assembly GCA_016213335.1). Classification (GTDB taxonomy): domain Bacteria; phylum Pseudomonadota; class Gammaproteobacteria; order Burkholderiales; family Gallionellaceae; genus VIKH01. The sequence goes on along the minus strand of JACRAQ010000064.1, from coordinate 25,227 downwards.
TTTATCCACGCCATTGCTGGCCGGCCCGGGCTCGATCAGCGCGGTGATCCTGGAGGCCAACAAGGCGAGCGGCATCCAGCATTATTTGATTATGAGCCTGGAAATCGTCCTGCTCAGCATCTCGGTCTGGCTGACATTCCTGGCTGCACCCTGGGTGGAGCAGCGGCTGGGCAAGATCGGCATCAATGTGTTTACCCGCCTGATGGGACTGATACTTGCTGCCATCGCGGTGGAATTCATTGCCAGCGGTATGCGCGGGCTGTTTCCGGCGCTCGGCTGACCGGGGCACGGCATGGTGGTCAGCCCGGAAACTCCCCGTCCACGTAGAACCATAGCCCTTCCTCGCGCACGAAACGGCTGATCTCGTGCATCCGGTGAGCGCGGCCGCCGACCCTGTAGCGCGCGACGAATTCCACCGTGGCACGCTCTGCCGATTCCACCGTGTGCCTTTTTACTTCCAGCCCCAGCCACCTGGCATTGTCCGCCGCGAGGTCGAGCGCGGCCGGGCGGGTGCCGGGGTGCCAGGTGGCCAGCAGGTAACCTTCCAGCTTGAGCACGTAGGCGCTGTAGCGCGAGCGCATCATGACCAGCGCGTTGGCCGGGGGCACGCCGCCATGGTAGCGGCCGCAGCAGGCGGCATAATCCGAAGCGCCGCAGGGGCAGGGGATGGTTTTTGCGGCCACCTGTCAGACGCCGCCCTGCCATATCCTGGGTTCGATCTCGATCATGCCGGCCTCGCTGGTGATCATGATGTGGCCTTCCTGTATGGCGCATTGCAGTTGCATGGTGCGGCTGGCCAGCGCGGCGAGCGCCAGCGTGGCCTCTGTCGGCAGATTGAGCACGGTGAGGTTGTCCAGGCGTTGCAGCTTGTCGCGGTTTTCGTTCCACCAGATATTCGCCGTGCGTCCATAACTGACGACCACGACCCTGGCCGCGCGTCCGCTGGCTTTGCGGATGGCGCGCTCGTCGGGCAGGCCGACTTCTATCCAGCGTTCGATCGTGCCGGTCAGGTCTTTCTGCCACAGGTCGGGTTCATCGTCGCTGCTCAGACCCTTGCCAAAGGCCAGCGCTTCGCCAGCGTAGAGCGCGAAGGCGAACAGGCGCACCATCATGCGTTCATCGGTTTCCGAGGGGTGCCGCGCCAGTGTCAGTGCGTGGTCGGCGTAATAGTGCCGATCCATGTCGGCGATCTGGAGTGCGGCTTTGAAGACGGTTGCTTTGATGGCCATGTGCGCGTGGGGAGCTGGGCAGGCGCGCATTCTAGCAGGGAGCCGGGGTAATCCGGGTTGTACCGGATAAGGCGGAACCTGCGTTTACGGTAACTCTGTCGAATCCTGGCGGCTGCGCCATCCTTTCTGGACAGCGCAGCCGGTTAACGGCTAGGTGGTGGTCAGCAGCCAGCATCGCTGAGCCAATCGGCGCAGCATCAAAGTGCAGGAGCTGGCCGTAGAAATAGTGTTACTGCTTCAGCAATCAGGTTGCGGTCCGGTCTGGTGAAATATCCGGGTTAAAATAGCTTCAGGATGCCACCATGGAAATGAAGAAAATCAATTCGGGCAAGTTGCGCGCCATCGGCTACGATGCGCGCGCCCGGATGCTGCAGGTGCAGCTCGACGACGGCAGCACGCTGCAATACAGCGGCGTAGGCGAGGGAATCTGGCAACGCCTCAGCAGCTCGGGAGCGGCCTGGAGCTTCTACCGCGACAACATCGAGGAGGAATTCGCCGCCAGGCGCGTTTCAGGCAGCGCCCCGGCAGGCGGAAACCCGCGCGACGAGCTGTTCGGGAAACCCTGAACACACGCATGCAGCTATCGAGCCGGCCGAGCAATTTCCTTGAATAACCTCCAGGCTTCATACCGCCCAAGCTGTGATGCCGGCACTGTTAATGGCGTTGGAGCTGCCGGATGAAAAATATTCCGCATGCAGTTGCCGTCATCGGCGGCGGCCCGGCCGGATTGATGGCGGCAGAGGTGTTGATTCATGGCGGCGTGCGGGTTGAGGTTTACGATGCCATGCCCTCTGTGGGACGCAAGTTTCTGCGCGCGGGCAAGGGCGGCTTGAACATCACGCATGTCGAGCCTCTGGATTTATTCCTCTCGCGCTACGGCGCACGCCGCGCACAGATCAAACCCTTGCTCGATTCTTTTGGGCCGGGTGCGTTGCGGGAGTGGGTGCATGGCCTCGGCATTGCGACATTCGCCGGCAGCTCCGGGCGCGTGTTCCCGGCCGACATGAAGGCCGCGCCGCTGTTGCGTGCCTGGCTGCACCGCTTGCGGGAGGCCGGTGTGAATTTCCACATGCGCCATCGCTGGCGTGGCTGGAATGAAAATGGTGCGTTGCGTTTTGACACGGCTCAGGGCGAAGTTGTTGTGCGTGCTGATGCGGTGGTGCTGGCGCTGGGCGGAGGCAGCTGGGCACGGCTCGGTTCCGATGGCGCTTGGGTGCCGCTGCTCGCACAGCGCGGGATTGCCGTGGCGCCGCTACGGCCCGCGAATTGTGGTTTCGATGTCGGCTGGAGCGCGCACTTCAGCGAGAAATTTGCCGGGCAGCCGTTGAAGTCGGTGAGCGTGAGTTTTACCGATGCGGCGGGCCATTCCCATACCAGGCGGGGCGACGTGATGGTGACGGCGAGCGGGGTGGAAGGCGGCCCGATCTATGCCCTGTCTGCCATGCTGCGCGATGAGATTGAAGCCCGTGGTGAGGCTGTCCTTTACCTTGACCTGGCTCCCGGCAAGGATCTGTCCCGGGTCATCGCCGAAGTGTGCCATCCGCGCGGCTCCCGCTCGATGTCCAGCCATTTGCAGAGCCGGGCCAATATCAGGGGCGTGCAAAGCGGGCTGTTGCGCGAGCTGCTGCCACGGACGGATTTCGATCATCCCGAACGGCTGGCAGCCGCCATCAAATCCCTGCCGCTGCGGCTCATCGCGGCGCGCCCGCGGGATGAGGCGATCAGCAGCGCGGGCGGCGTGGCATTCGAGGCGCTGGATGAGCATTTGATGGTGCGCTCGATGCCTGGGGTGTTCTGTGCCGGCGAGATGCTTGACTGGGAAGCACCCACCGGCGGCTATCTGCTGACCGCCTGTTTTTCCAGCGGGCGCCACGCTGGCCGGGGCGTGGTGGATTGGCTGGAAGGCGCGCACCCTTCATGATTCAGGTGCGCATGCGGGGATCAGTTGACGGTTTTTCCCATTTCGTCCGCCAGGCTCTTGTCGATCAGCATGATTTCGATCCGGCGGTTCTTCTGGCATCATCCTTTAGAGTAATTGACTGAATTCTTCCGGTCAGGTTGAATGGCTCGCTCTTTCCATAAGAATGAGGAGCAACACGATGCAACCCGGCCCGCGCGAAATTACCACCCCTTTCCGGCCTATCCCCCTTGAAGTTCCGGAGGGTCTGAAGCACAACGAATTTTTCAACAGCACGGAAAACCTGAACGATCTGGCGAATAACAACGGCTTGCTGGTGAACCAGGAAAACCTGTTGCTGTACCGCAAGGCGCTGGGGCACAGCACCGAGTTCGATTGCTCGATCATCTACAACACTTCCAAGACCATTCTCAACCCGCTGGGGCGACCGGTGCGGCGCACGCAGGTTGCGGAAAACGTGAAGCAGGTATGGAACCGGATGAACCAGATCATCCTGGATTACATGCTGGAGCAGTATCCCGATCCGGATGAGGCGCTGATTCTCGCCGGTGAAGCGAGCCTGGATGCAACCTGGCCGCTGACTTCTCCCGGTGTGCCCAGCATTCGCATGCTGCATAACCACTTTGTGGTTTTCCGCATGGAGGCGCTGCGCAATGCCAGGCTGGCCGATGCCGGCAATCCCAACCTGACCGATGGCGGCCAGCACTGCCTGTTCCAGGCCTACATGCGCGATGTGTACCGCGAATTTTTCGACAGGGCGCTGAATCTGAAGATACTCAAGCCTGCGAGCGAGGCAGACGCCCGCATCGGGCTGACCGGGTACCCGCAGGGTTTGCCCAGTTGGGAGATTCAGGGCGGAGCGGATGCATTCAGGGATGTGCATTTCTGGAAAGAATACGATGAAGTGCTGAAAGGTTTTATTGATTTCTACCGCACGTTCTTCTAGCAGGTTTCCACGCATAACGCGCCCATGCTGCCGGACGTCTATTTTCCGGAAGAGGTGGAGGGCGTGTTGCTGTTCAACAATGATTTCATGAAGACGGCGAAGAAGGTGCGCGACCACTGTATCGTGGATGCGAAATATGCCAATGCCATACGCTGGCAGCCTGCCTTCAAGCAGCTTGTTTACCGCAATGATGCGGGCAAGCTGATCGTAACCATCAGCCAGAATTCCATCGGCAACGCGATCACCGAGCTGCTTGGTGTCGTGGTGAACCGGATTCCGGATGCAGATGCCTATGCCAGGAGTGAGCCCGCGCTTATCGGGCGCCTGCTTGAGGTGCGCCGCCGCCTGATCGAGGCCGACCTGGGCGAAGGGATCGCGACCGCATGGTGGGGGACGGAATAAAGCGAGGGAGCGAAAACTTACCCCTGCCCTACGCCCGGCTCAACCGCGGATCGAACGCATCCCGCACCGCATCGGCGAACAGGTTTGCCGCCAGCACCAGCACCAGCATGAAGCCGAAGGCCGAGGCCAGCGCCCACCACACCATGGGGTCGCGGCCCATCAACAAGCGCGCGGCGTTGATCATCGTACCGAAGCTGATGGTGGTGGGATCCACGCCCACGCCGACGTAGGACAGCACCGCCTCGGCCAGCACCAGCGCGGAAAAGTCCATCACCACCGAGATCAGCACGATGTGCATCACGTTGGGGGCGATGTGGCGCGTGAGAATGCGGAAAGAAGATACGCCGAACGCCTGCGCCGCCTGGATGTATTCCATCTCGCGCAGTTTCAGCGTCTCGCCGCGCAGCAGGCGGCACAGGCCGGTCCAGCTGGTCACGCCGAGGATCAGGCACAGGCACAGCAGGCGCACGTCGGCGCGTGCGGCAGCGGTCTCGAACCAGTCTGCGTGCATTTCTATCACCACTTGCATCATCAGCACGGCCGCCGCGATCAGCAGCACGCTGGGGATGGAACTAAGCACGGTGTAGATGTACTGTATGACATCGTCCACCCAGCCGCGAAAATATCCGGCGGCCACGCCCAGCAGCAGCGCGAAGGGCAGCATCACCAGCGTGGTCACGGTGCCGATGACCAGCCCGGTGCGGATGCTTTTGAGCGAGAGGTAGAGCACGTCCTGGCCGACTTTGTCGGTGCCGAGGACATGGTAGGCGGAAGCGAGATTGGCGGTGGCGCCGATGAGCGCGGCGATGATGAGTGTGGCAATCAGCAAAGCGCGAAATGGCTTATTCGCCGTCATTTTGGTGAAGGCCGGAATCCAGCCCATTGAACCGGCCTCGCGCAGCGGGACAACACCCCGGCCTTGTCCGCTATGCGGAATATATATTTCACTGGATTCCGGCCTTCGCCGGAATGACCGGATAGTTACGGCGAGCAGCAATATTCCAACCACGACCACCACACCGACCAGCGCGCCCAGCCCAGTCCGCTTCACCACATCCCCCGCCAGCTCGCGCTCGGGATCGGCCAGGTGCGCACCACCGTATTTCAGGCGCGGGTAGCCGCGCGAGGTTTTGCCATCAGGTGTCTCGATGCTTTCCTTGGCGTACAGGTAAGCCGCCAGCGGCGCGGAATAGGTTTTCTCGGTGCGGCTCCTGAGGCCGCCGGCCAGCGCGTCGAAAGCGCTCAGCACCTCCGGAGAATACACGGTTTGGCCGTTGCTTTTTTCCGGCAGTGCGGCGCGGTAGTGCAGCGAATCCAGCAGGCCGACAAGCAGAAACAGCGACAGGAGCAGCAGCGACACCATGCCCGCCGCGCTCTTCGCCACGCGCTGCCAGGGCAGCATGAGATGCGGGCGTTTGCGTATGTACCATGCGCTGGCGATGGCTACCGCAAGCAGCAGGAAAATCATCGCATCGGTCCACAGGATGACGATCTTCATGACAATCGCACCCGTGGATCCACGATGGTATAAGAGATGTCGGTCAGGATCAGCCCCGCGATGTACAGCACCGAACCCAGGAACACCATCGCGCGCACCACGCCAAAATCCTGCGCGTTGATCGCGTCTATCGTGTAGCTGCCCAGCCCCGGAATGCCGAAGAACGATTCGGTGAGCAGGCTGCCCATGAACAGCAGCGGGATGACCACCACCACGCCAGTGAGTATCGGGATCATGGCGTTTTTCAGCACGTGGCGGAACAGTACGCGCAGTTCGGACAGCCCCTTGGCGCGCGCGGTGCGCACGTAGTCCTTGCCGATCTCCTCCAGGAAAATGGTGCGGTACCAGCGGCTGCTCGCACCGACGCTGCCCGCCACGCCGATCAGCACCGGCAGCAGCACGAACTTGATGCTGTCCGCGCCTTCTGCATAGCCGGAAATCGGCACCCAGTGCCACAACTTGCTGGCCACGAATTGCCCGCCGATGATGTAAAACAGCCCGGAGACGGACATCAGGAAAACGCACAGCGCCACGCCCGCCATGTCCAGCGCGGTGGCGCGGAACAGTGTCATCAGCAGCGCGAAGGTGATGTAGATGAGCAGCCCGACGAAGAAGGTCGGCAGCGCGATGGCAAGGCTGGGCATCATGCGCGTGGCGATTTCGCGGCTGATGTTGCGGCCGTCGTCGGAGTAGCCGAAATCGAAGGCAAACATGCTGGCGGATTTTTCGAAAAAGATGGTGTCCGCCAGTTTGCCGGCGCCTTCCGCTTTGGCATTGAACAGCAGCGGCTTGTCGTAGCCGTGCTGCTGCTTCCATTTCTCGATGGCTTCCGGCGTCACGCGCTTGATGCCGAGCTGCATGCGCGCCATGTCGTCCGGCGTGTTGACCACAAAGAACAGCGCGAAGGTGAGCAGGTTCACCCCGATCAGGATGGGGATGGCGTACAGGATGCGGCGGATGAGGTAGGCAATCATGGCTGCCCGCTATTGTACGGGCAAACAGGGAATGCTTTCTGCTGCCAGCCCCCTCCTTCGATCATGGCCGGCAAGATTTTCCATGGCTTATCAAGAGGGTTCCCCGCGAACGGGAATATGCGCCAGCGCTGACAGGCTGGCGCTGACCAAACCGGGAAACTAGCGCAGGCCGGCGTATATCTTTTTCAGGAACGATTCCGCATCCACTGTCGCAAGATGAACTGGCAGAGCCATCCGGCTGCGGGCTGGCTCGGGTGCAGTCTGCTGGCATACCAGTGCTACCGCCGGATTCCAGCCGGAGCACATGACTTCCTCGCCATATTCCTCTTCCCGCTGAGATTGTTCGATTTCGCAGCTATTCATGTTCATTACGCTACCCATGGCACACCTCCTTCCGTATTCAGCTCAATGTTGGCCACTCGGCACGAGCTGCGCACTGCTCTTGTTCTGGAGAGGGATTGTCCTCACTTCGACATAAAATCCCTGGTTCCGCAATTCCTGCGCCTTGTCGGAAGTCGCATAAATGGTATAGCGCAGGACATCATGGTAATAGACGAGTATTTCGAGCATGATAGCTTTCATCCATAAAACGCAGGCTTCATCACTGCGCGATCTGGCTTGCCGCTTTGCTGGAGCTTGATTCTCCTGAATAGGCAGCCGCACACCTGTCCGGGGCGAGCTGGAAAACAGCGACTGTTTCCCTTGCCTTTCTCTATTTGGGTAACTCCAGATCGTTATGTATAAGCATACAGATTTAGTGGGAAATTACTATTGTACTAAGGTACAAGTAGCGCTTAATAAACCAGGGTGAAACGAAAGCGGATTGGCCGCAATTCCTGATCCCTGGCGGCTGATTTTGCTGCCAGTGCCGGTTTGGCCGGGGATGGGCGCAGCGATTGCGCAAGGGGGGCAGGTTTTTGGAATAGGCGGGGGCTGTCAGGGAGGAGATGATTCCGATTCCACCGCGCGCAGCATCCTGAGAACTACGTCCAGCGCGAATCCGCGCGATTGCAGGAAACGGACTTGCTTCGCCATTTCTTTCGCGTCCCGGGGGGCGGAGCCGAATTTCTTTTGCCACACTGCGCGCACTGCTTCCAGTTCGGTTTCCTGCAGTTGCGGCAGGGCTGCCTCTATGAGGTTTTCGGCGATGCCTTTCTGGCGGAGCTCGTGGGCGATGCGCTGGGTGCCGAAGCGGTTGCGGCGCTGGCTGACTACCTGCTCTGCCGCGCGCTCATCCGAGAGCCAGTTGCGCAGCGCCAGTTCGTCCAGCAGGGCCTCGACATCGTCGCCTTCCGCCACATGCGGCAGCAACCTGGCGCGCAGTTCGGCGCGGCTGTGTTCGCGCCGCGCCAGGCATTGCATGGCGCGAACGCGAAGCGCCGGTTCAGGCTTCCTTGCCAACGCTCTTGGCTGCGGCGCCCTTTGGGCCGCCCTTTGCGGCAGGTTGCGCCTCGGCTGCTGCGGGACTGTTCACTGCCGCTACGCCGACGGCAGCGCGCACCTTGTTCTCGATTTCGGTAGCGATTTCGGGGTGCTCTTTCAGGTAGAGGCGCGCATTGTCCTTGCCCTGGCCGATTTTCTCGCTCTTGTAGGCATACCATGCGCCGGATTTCTCGATCAGCTTGTGCAGCACGCCCAAGTCAACCACCTCGCCTTCGCGCGAGATGCCTTCGCCATAGAGGATGTCGAAATTGGCCTCCTTGAATGGCGGGGCAACCTTGTTCTTCACCACCTTGACGCGGGTTTCGTTGCCGATCACCTCGTCGCCCTGCTTGATCGCACCGGTGCGGCGGATGTCAAGGCGCACCGAGGCGTAGAATTTGAGCGCGTTGCCGCCGGTGGTGGTTTCCGGGTTACCGAACATCACGCCGATCTTCATGCGGATCTGGTTGATGAAAATCACCATGGTGTTGGTGCGCTTGATGTTGGCGGTGAGCTTCCTGAGCGCCTGCGACATCAGGCGCGCCTGCAGGCCCATCTGCGGCTCGCCCATCTCGCCCTCGATTTCCGCCTTGGGCGTCAGCGCGGCGACCGAGTCCACCACCACCACATCCACCGAGCCGGAGCGCACCAGCATGTCGGCGATTTCCAGCGCCTGCTCGCCGTTGTCCGGCTGCGAGATGAGCAGGTCTTCCACCTTCACACCTAATTTTTGCGCGTATTGCGGATCGAGCGCGTGCTCGGCGTCTATGAAGGCGGCGGTGCCGCCCAGTTTCTGCATCTCGGCGATGACTTGCAGGGTGAGGGTGGTCTTGCCGGACGATTCCGGGCCGTAGATTTCCACCACCCGCCCGCGCGGCAGGCCGCCCACGCCAAGCGCGATGTCCAGCCCCAGCGAGCCGGTGGAAACCACCTGGATGTCGCGCGCCACGTCGTGCTCGCCCAGGCGCATGATGGAGCCCTTGCCGAACTGTTTTTCGATCTGACTCAACGCTGCCGCGAGCGCCTTGCTCTTGGTGTCATCCATTTGGTTGCTCCCTGTTTTCAAGACGGCGCGATTATGGCATATCAAAATGCGTTTGCATAGAACGATCGTTCTATGGGTATTTCAGGCGGCTTCGGTTATTTGGCTCAACAGGTTTAGCACGCCCTGCAAGGCAATGCGTACCGATTGCGCGCGCACTTCCGAGCGGTTGCCGTGGAGGTGGTGCAGGTGCGCCACGCACATCCGGTCCTTGATGCACCAGGCAAACCACACCGTCCCGACCGGTTTGTCCGCCGTGCCGCCGTCAGGCCCGGCGATGCCGCTCACCGCCAGCGATACCTGCGCGTGGCTGTGCTTCAGCGCGCCAGCCGCCATTTCGCGCACCACTGCCTCGCTCACGGCACCGTGCTGGTAGAGCGTCGCCTCGTTCACGCCCAGCATCTGTTGTTTTGCGAGATTGGAATAGGTGACAAACCCGCGCTCGAACCAGGCCGAGCTGCCCGCTATTTCGGTGATGGCCTGCGCCACCCCGCCGCCGGTGCAGGACTCTGCGGTTGCCAGCATCAGGCCGTGCGCCTTGAGCTGTCCTCCGACTTGTGCGGCGAGTATGTCCATCTAACTTCCAAACCCTAAGTGGTCCACGAAAAACACGAACGGCACGAACAACCCTGAAAGACAAAATATACTCTTCCCGCTTGCCAGGAAACCCTGCTGAATGCTTTCGTGCATTTCGTGGACAGCAGGTATTAACCCAGCCCTCGCGCCAGGTCGTTCTGGATATCCACGACCGCTTCCAGCCCGACGGCGATGCGCAGCAGTCCTTCGGTGATGCCTGCAGCAGCGCGTGCTTCTGGCGTGATGCGCCCATGGGTGGTGCTGGCCGGGTGGGTGATGGTGGTTTTGGTGTCGCCCAGGTTGGCGGTGATGGAGATCAGGCGCGTGTTATCAATCACGCGCCATGCAGCCTCCTTGCCGCCCTTGACCTCGAACGACACGATGCCGCCGCCGCTTTTCTGCTGTTTCATCGCCAGGGCGTGCTGCGGGTGCGAAGGCAGGCCGGGGTAGTACACGCGCGCCACGTTGGGTTGCACCTCCAGCCAGCGCGCCAGCTCCAGCGAATTGGCGCTGTGTGCATCCATGCGTATTTTGAGCGTCTCCAGACCTTTCAGGAAGATCCACGCGTTGAACGCGCTCAGGGTCGGCCCCGCCGTGCGCAGAAAACCGAACACGGGTTCCATGTGCTTCTTGCTGCCCAGCACCGCGCCGCCCAGCACGCGCCCCTGCCCGTCTATATACTTGGTTGCAGAATGGATCACGATATCCGCGCCCAAATCAAAGGGGCGTTGCAGGATGGGGGTGCAAAAGCAGTTGTCCACCACCAGCAATACTCCATGCCGCTTTGCCACCGCCGCAATCGCCGCGATGTCGGACACTTCTGTGAGCGGATTGGAGGGGGTTTCCAGAAACAACAGCCGGGTATTGGGGCGCACTGCCGCGTCCCATTCGGACACATCGGTGGCGGAAACGTAAGTCGTCTCCACGCCGAATTTCTTGATGATGTTGTTGAACAGATTGATCGTCGCGCCGAAGATGCTCTGCGATGCCACGATATGGTCGCCAGCTTTCAGCAGGGCCATCACGCACGCCAGGATCGCCGACATGCCGGAAGCCGTCGCCACACACCGCTCCGCACCTTCCATGGCGGCAAGGCGCTCCTCGAACATGGTGACAGTGGGGTTGGTGAAGCGCGAGTAGATGTTGCTGGGTTCGTTGCTGAGGAAGCGCTCGGCGGCCTGTGCGGCGCTGTCGAAAGTGAAGCTGGAAGTGAGGAACAGCGCCTCGCTGTTTTCGCCAAACTGACTGCGCACCGCGCCCGCGCGCACGGCGAGCGTTTCCGGCTGGTATGAATTTTTTTCTGACATGCTATCTCCTGAAAGCAGAAAACCCGGAAAGCTTGGCGCTAACCAGCGACTTGGCTGTCGTCTTTTGACAGCCTAGCCGATTGGCTATGCAGAGCTAAACCGGGCTCCCCCGCTTTAGCTGAATTTATTATGCGCCCGCAAGCTGTTCCTCAAATCGGCGCAGGAAGAAAGTAGCACTTGCTGCCGCAAACTGTCAATCTGCCTGGCGCTGCAAAGGGTAAAGCACCTTACCCTCATTGGGTATCTTGCTCTTCAGACGCTCGTTGCCCAGCTTGTTCCAGTGCAGTACATCCATCTTGAACACCAGTGGCAGCCCATCCAGTTCACCCCACAACCGAGTGAAACGTTGATCGCTCATGGTCGGCGCAAACACGGCCAGGTCAATGTCCGAACCATCCTTGAACGCACCCTTGGCACGCGAACCGAAGATCAACACCCGTTCGATTTCCGGATAAGCAGAGAACACCCGGCGCAGGTCGCCGAGGATGCTATCGGACAAGCCGAAGGTCAGTTGGCTACTTGCCATTTTCCGGCTTCTGCGGCCAGTTTGCGAAACAACGGTAATCCCTCTTGCAGCACATAGCTGTAAACCTCATCGGCCAGCTTCTCATCGTAAGTATGGCTGGTGAGATTGCGCTTCCTCTGCGCTTCAGACCATGCGTTGCCATCCTCGATCAGCCCCGCCTGCAATGCCTGCTGCCAGGTTTCGCGCGGCGTGCTGACCAACACACCCTCTGCCTCCAGCTTCAAGCGTAAGGTCTTCCATGCAAGCTCCCAGCAAAACTCGAAGCGTTGAATCACCGAATCGCGGATGAAACTGGAGAAGGGCTGCGCACACGCCTCCTCCAGCCGCTGAACGGCGGTGTTCAACTCCCGTCTGCGCTCATTAAATCGTTCGATGTCCATTCAAAGCTCCGGGGTTGTGCAGCTTTTGAGTATCAAGCTTTACCTAGCGCTCTCAGCAAATCCCGTCGAATCTCGCTTCGCCCGATACCAGAGGCTTGATATTTATCTCCATTTGGGTCTAAGTTGGAACATGGTTGCAAAGATGCTGAGAGAGTTATTGCCGAGAAATTACTTGCAGTAATTGGTGAATCGCAAAGCAACTCCTTCAACACATCAAACAGTGCCTGCACGCCTACAGTCTTTCGCAAATAAGAGCCCTTTCCTGCTGTAGCCCAAACTGCGGATCGAACGGCCAAGAAGTAATTGCACAACAAATCATAAATGGCTTTGTCGTTATTTTGGACGTACAGTGCGCGCAACGGTACTCCCTTGATCGGAGTAAGTGCATCCCGACCAAGCCCCTTATTTTCTGGGCGTCGGACAAGATTGCGGTCTTCTTTTGGATTCTTTGAAATCAGCCGCAAGATGCCATCCACGACGGTTGCCATGGACACACGTACATCCAAGTCTGGTTGTTCGTCGGCATCAGAAAACAGCTTGTCGGAATCAGCCGCTGGGAAAATTGACCTATATAGCGGCGATTCCTTTTCCGTGTTCATTAGGCGCGTCAAGTAAACAGCCAGTGTCTCTGGCGACCAAAAGCGTGCAGGTTTTTCGTCTACATCGAATCCAAATAGCTCATATGCAAGACTACGATCCACCTTCTTCTGATTGAAATTGATGGTTGCAAAAACGTAGGCATGGTAGGGCGTTGGCAGTTCGAGAAATACCACGCACAGCAATTCCATCGAACGCTCAGGTGCGTCCAGTGGCAGCTTATTAAAAGCATGAAGCCGATGTTGTCCATCAATAATGGATGCTGATCGCTCGCTCAGTGATGGTATGTGTAGTCTCCATGACCCATCACCCCCCCCTTTGACCGACCATCTCCGCGCGTCTTCCTCTCCAATATACCCACCATCTGGATCATAGTTAGCAGCGAGAATGATGGCGTTTGGAAACGTTGCTTCGGTTGTTCTAATGAAAGACGCGATCTCTTCAAGTCTTTTCTTGTTTTCGCCGCGTTGAGTACCAAAAATCGAATACCCCCCCTTGCTGTCATCCGATTCCTGCTCCAACCGCGCCATCACTTCTGCGGGTTGTGAATATGTAATCTGATCTAATACATTGGCTCCAAGGGTAAATGCATAGAACGTCCCAAGAGGTTGATTGACGCGAATAGCAAACGTGTTGATGCCATCGGTATGTGTAGTCATTGGAGACCTCCACCGCTAAGGTGTGCAGATGTAACCTCAGAGCCACCCAGTGGGCCAGTAGGTGGAATAGCTTCATCTGGTGCAAATCGGCCAGAGTAGAGCGCAAGAAAAAACCAAACGACCAGAACAAGCAATGTTCCTAGCCCACCCAATGTTAAATCCCAAGATTTCCCGTCTCGAATGAGGGCGATAATAGCCAAGATTGCTGCCGATGCACAACCAAGCCCAATTCTCATCCGAATAACCTTGGACAGCTTCTTCCAGTAAGGCTCGTGCAATAACGCATCCACCCAAAATGGCGCAAGCATGGCAAAAATGTAAGTTGAAAGCGCATCAGCGCTAAGATTCTTACCCATAGTCAATGGCAGGTATACCCCAGCGCCACCTCCGACTACAACGGCTATCAGCCCATAAGTAAGGATAGTCTCGATTTCAGCACGGCCCGGGCGCTTCATATTCGTGTTATCGCTCATCGCTCCCCCTAAAATGCCTTAACCTTGACCTGCTTCAAGTCCTTCAATGTCATGAACACGCCCGATGGAAGCGTGGCAAAGTTCGCCTTGCCCCGGAACATGTTCTGGAGCACTTTAGTAGCTACGGCGTTTGTATTGAAACAGATAGGAAGCCCAATGTTTTCCAAATAGTCATCGCTCTTGCCGTCGTAGTCGTCTGGACTTTGTGAAGCAAGGGTAACCACCAAGCCTTTGGAACGATGCAAACGAATATTGTCGCTCAAGGCATCGTGTTTGGAAGCGAGCAGATGCCGTGCTTCATCCACAGCGAGAACCAGACGAATAGCACGATGCCCTTCACTATCTTGCGGTGCCTCTGATGAGCGTTTCATATAGGTGTTTAACGCATCCATCAATAAGAAAACTGCCAGATTCTTGATGGTGTCGTGAGCATGGGCAAAAGTGATAATCCAACTTTGAGAGAAAAACTGTTGGGGTGAAAAGTCAGGCCTGAAAATTGTGTATTGTGTCAGGTCGTTGATGGTGGACATTACACTATCCACTTTCAAGTCGTTGTCCTCATAATACTGGCTAAGCCGAGAGCGCACATGCTCCAGCGTTATTTTCTCTTGGGAAATGAATAGCGGTTTTAATGCTTCCCGCAGATTATCCAGTTGCTTCGGCCCCAGCTTTCCTTGCACCACACTGGAGAAGGAATCACGGAAGCCCATCACGGTATCGGTAGCGACCTCTTCGTTTAGGTTGGAGGCGTAAAACATGTCCAGCGGAATGCCGTCTTCAGGGACACGCAGGATTTTCGCCTCCAGTACATCAATCAACGCCGTATCGTTGGCAAGGTCACCCTTGCCCAAGTCCAACAGAATAACGGGTGCACCAGTTTGATTGTGAATCTGCTTCAGCACCTCTTTCATGATACGGGTCTTGCCTGAGCCAGACTGACCCATAATCGCCATGTGCGGAGAAGTGCCAACGCCATTCACCAGGCGTGTGAACTGTTCGTGTGGTGCATCCACACCCTTGCCCAAGTCGACGTATACAGCCTTGGCTACACCAGTGAAGGCGGGCTCGTTATCATGATGTATTTCTCCGAATTTGCTTGGTTTGGAAACGGTGTCGGGCAGCATGGCTCTGCGATGAATCAAGATTTCCCAAAACTTTCTTGGGTCTTCCCTTGCCTCTTTCCAATCGTCCAACAAAAGCATGATGCCTCGATGCCAATGTCGCCTAACTGCGTTTTGCAAGGTGGGAATCGTGAGCTCTGGTTTTTGGATATGCTTTTTGATGTTGGTGATAAGCAGGCCTACCCACAACGGATATTCATCCAGTCCAAACAGTAAATCTCCTTTGATGGTTTTCCCTTGGGCATCCACGCTTTGCATGGGAAAAGATGATTCACCCAACGAACGGCCAATAGCGAGGCGAGCGACACGATACCGCACGGAAAGACCCAATTGCCCTTTTAACATTTCAGTGATTTTGTCTGCTTCTGCGCTGGTCTGGAAGTTGGAGACGAGCACATTTTCTAAGCTTATATCGCTCATTGCTGGACCCCAAAGTAGGTGTTCTTGGTGGCTGTTGTCATGCCTACACCGTTACCAATTTGCTGGTGTTGAAGCAGGTACGTCTGTGCGATGCTGCCTTTCAATTCGTTAAGAACTGAGGCGTCAATTTCTTTGTCTTGGCTCAATAGGAACACTTGTCGACTCTTGTCCGAAATCCAGTAATTCAGGATGTTTTTGCGGTGATTACTGTCCAGTCGTGCCAGCGGGGTATCGACAACCAATGGCGCCTTGATGCCGGATATTTCGGCAAGCCCTGCAAGCAGTGAAGTGGCAAACAATTGGTCTTCTCCCGCAGATTTATCAAATGTAATTTCGTTACCTTCAAAGCTGATGAGGCGAGACTTGCCAGCCTCATTAATTTCAATGCGTGCCACTTGCTTCTTGTGTGACAGTTGCTGGAAGACGGTAGTCATGGCATGAGCCAGGCGGTTTACCTTGAGAGAATAAAGGCTGGGGATTAGGTCACTGATCAGTTTACAAACACGCTCGGCACGAGCTACATCTGATTTCACCGGATTGGCTTTCAGGAATTTCTCATGTTCACGCTGGTAGTTGGAGCGCCCATTATTGATGTCAACCTGGAGTGTTGCGGTTCTTTTCTCAATATCGCTTAGCTCATTCTGCTTTTGGTCAATCTTGCCGTTGACGGCATCCATTTCAGCCTTGAGGGCAGTCAACGTGCCATCACGGTCAATGCCTTCAATTTTGGATAAGCGGTTGCGAAGACTACGAATCTTTTCATTCAGGCTATCTCGTTGTTCCAGAAACACAAGGATATCCTGAGCGCCGATACTCAAATTTTCCATCAAGCCAATGACCCGCTGACGTTTCATTCCATGAATGTAGTCGTGGACGATTTCTTCGGCGCAACCATCGGGTAAGGGATAAAACAAACTCTCCCACGCGGCTTCAAGACGCTGAACCACAGTGGTATGTTGCTCACATGTCAGGTTTGGATTGAATTGCGGGGCGTCTTCCGCAAAAAAGCGAGAGACAAATTTTTCTTTATCCGGCTCCAGGCTGTTTTTGCGGGTATCCCACTTGATACGCTCTTCTTCGGCCTTAAGTTGAGCCACATAAGCATCACGGGCTTCTTGCGAAATAAGGTGGAACGGAAGGCGTGAGCCCAATACCTGCTCCAGATTGTCTTGGCATTTTTTCAGGTTAATCTCGGCATGGGTCATTTCTTCCACAATGTCTCGTGCGTTGGCAATATCGCCACCACCGCCACCGAGAGCCATAACACGGTTCATTAGATTGGTGCGTTCGGCCTTGAGTGTACCTAGCTCCCCGTCTGCCAAGACGATTTTTCGTTGCATTTCTTCCATCTGTTGCTCGTGCTGGGTAAGCTCTTCCAATAATTGGCGATGCTTTTCCTCATCGACCTTTGGTACACCTTGGCTCTTGTTGGTTTGATACTGCTGTAATCTGGTTTCCAGCTTACGGAGCAACACCACTCCGAGCAAGCCTTCCATGCCCATCTTGATCTGCTCAACACGGTTATGGTCGGCCAAACGCTTCACCTCTTCCCCGTCAAAGAAGAAAAATGGGGCGAGGTGAGCCGGGACAAAGTATTGATCCAGAATTTCTTCAATCTCTTCGGCGTTGCGAGTTTGGGTACGAATACCATCGCGGGTGTCGTAAATCAGAATTTCTTCGTCTTTCCAATCACCTTTTGGTGAGAAAAACCACTTGCGTGTGATTTGAAAACCTTCATTCTCGTTGGTGTTGAATTGCACTGTCACACTCATCGTGTCGCGTTTTGTTTTCAATGCGTGGCCATGTAAAGCACGCTCAAGAAAAACGGGGTAGCCCACATCACCTTTTATACCCGCGCGAGCCAGATGGATGATAGAGTCTTTACCGTAGAGGCCAAGATAGAGAGCTTCCAGAATGGTTGTTTTACCGTATCCATTCATCCCGCCAATGAGAATGACATTCTTGCCCTGGGTGGGTGAGGGAAATTCAAAAACCTGGTGTTGGTAGCTTTTGAAATTGATGAGTTCAAGCCGGGAAATCCACATAGTTACCCTTTCAATCCATGCGGCTTAAAACTTCGCTGATGGCGTCATATATACCAAACGCCTTGGCTCTATCTTGGTTATGGCGTTGAATCGCTACGAGCTCGGTGAGTACATCTACAGGAACGTTATGCTGTTCGCACAGTTTCTCCATGACTTCTCTGGCTTCGTTGTCTGACCAAAGCGGCAGATCACCCAAATATACTTCTGACATATTTGCTTTTTTAGACTCCTCACTTATGGCGTACCATGAGGCCAAGTCACTCGAATTAGATTCAGCCATTTTTGTTTCCCCCCTTTTGAAGCAGCTCTTCAGCCCAAGTGTATTCGATGAAATCAATTTCATCCTTGCTGATAAGCTTGTCGCCAAATTCTTTTTCTATTTGCAGCAGTTTGTCTAAAATCATCTTGCGTGCCTGAATGGTGAACGGCCCAGGGATGTGTTTGCCAGACAGCAGGTCAAATTGCATCCGGCCATTTCTGCGCTCCACTTGACGGTATTCAGGTTTGTTGCGAATTTCTTTAATCCAGTCACGAAAGTCCACTAGGGCTTTGAAGTGGTGATTGCCCACATCAATGAATCCCTGAAGGCTTCTATCCTTTTCAACGACGGTGCATGTCCAACATCCGAACCGGCTGGAAGACGTACCACAACCTGGCGCTTCTTCTTTGGATAGTACCACGGGGCATTCGCCCCCTCCTGCATCACGATAAAGCTGAATAAGGTCTCTATGTGTGCCGCCCCAAGGGGGCGGATATTGGCCAAGAATTTCCCATACATCATCTAGCGCGAGATCAACGATAGGGCGATAGATGTAGGCACCGGGCAATTCAACGTGAGGAGTGAGATTTGAATTCTCCATGTTCTGAAACTTGTCGATTGAATTGCGACGTGAATTGCTCTCATCTTTACGCACACCGAGCACCACGATGGCAGCCCCGTGTTTGGAAATATTGTTGAGAATGTAGGTGCTGGTGGGCTGTATTTTCAGGCGGTCGGTACACCAGCGCATGTTCTGGTTGGGGCTAGGATAGCCCTTGCCAATAAGCAACGACCAGAATGTTTTATCCTTTTCTGGTTTGGTGGTCACCACAGTAATCGGGAGCCCCATGTTTTTGGCGGCATCCTCAATCTGTTGTTGTGCCTTGACCATATGAGCGATAACCAATGGGCTTTCTACAAGAGTGTCGTTGGAGACCACATGAACTTCACGGGTGCGGTCAGAAGGTGTGATGCAGAGAATTGCTTCCAGAACGGCCTGGGCAACCAGCGTACTGTCCTTGCCGCCAGAGAAGCCAATAATCCAAGGGTAGCGCTGAGCTTCAGACAAATACTCAGCCTTGATATCAGCCACTATGGCTTCCCACAGAGTTAAGGCTTCAGCCTGATATGCGTTCGCAAGCCTCATAAACACATTTTAATTTAGTTTGTGAGTGTGGAATTTCTCAACAGTGGTCGGGTTTCTTGCGCAACGGTGCGCAACACGAGATTCACACCGCACCCGCGCGCACGGCGAGCGTTTCCGGCTGATAGGGTTTGCTGGCATGGCGCTATTCCTTATCCGTTGATCGCCAGGTTGAGATCCATCTGGCCGACATCATCAGTTTTGTTTGCATTGCCGTTTTCGCGCTCCGCCTCGATCTCGTCAAGATATTCCGGCGTGATGTCGCCAGTGATGTAGTCGCCGTTGAAGCACGATGCTTCAAAATGCTGCACCTTCTGGTTGGCCTTGCTCACCGCCGCCTTGAGGCTATCCAGGTCCTGGTAGACCAGCCCGTCCGCGCCGATCTCGCAGCAGATTTCTTCGTCGCTTCGTCCGGTGGCGATCAGCTCGCGGCGTGAAGGCATATCAATGCCATACACGTTGGGGAAGCGCACCGGGGGCGCAGCGGAAGCGAAATACACCTTGCGCGCTCCGGCATCGCGCGCCATCTGCACGATCTCGCGGCTTGTGGTACCCCGCACGATGGAATCATCCACCAGCAAGACGTTCTTGTTCCTGAACTCGACGTTGACCGCGTTCAGTTTCTGGCGCACCGATTTCTTGCGCATCTCCTGCCCAGGCATGATGAAGGTGCGGCCGATATAGCGGTTTTTCACGAAGCCCTCGCGGAACGGGATGCCCAGGCGGTTGGCAAGCTGCAGGGCGCTGGGGCGGCTGGAATCTGGGATCGGGATGACCACGTCAATATCCGCCTGCGGCCATGTGCGCGCGATCTTGTCGGCCAGGTTTTCGCCCATGTTCAATCGCGTTTCGTATACCGAAATGCCGTCAATCACCGAGTCCGGGCGCGCCAGGTAAACGTATTCGAAAATGCACGGGTTGAGCGTCGGGTTTTTCGCGCATTGCTGGCTGTGGAAGTTGCCGTCGAAGTCAATGAACACCGCCTCGCCCGGCGCGATGTCGCGCAGCAGCTTGAAACCCAGGGTGTCCAGCGCCACGCTTTCCGAGGCGACCAGGTATTCCGTGCCTTACACGGTTTGATGGCTGCCCAGCACCAGCGGCCGGATGCCGTAGCTGTCGCGGAACGCCAGCAAGCCGTAGCCCGCGATCATGGCCACTACCGCGTAAGCGCCGTGGCAGCGCCGGTGTACGCCCGAGACGGCGGCGAAGATGGTCTGGATATCGAGGCGGTATTTCTTGGAGTTGTCCTGTAACTCGTGCGCCAGCACATTGAGCAACACTTCCGAATCGGAGCGGGTGTTCACGTGGCGGCGGTCTTCCAGAAACAATTCTTCCTGCAACTGCCTGGTGTTGGTCAGATTGCCGTTGTGGCCGAGCATGATGCCGAATGGCGAGTTGACGTAAAACGGCTGGGCTTCGTTGTGGTCAATCGCGGAGCCGGCGGTGGGATAGCGCACGTGCGCGATGCCCGCGTTGCCGCGCAGCGCGCGCATGTTGCGGGTGCGGAACACGTCGCGCACCAGCCCGTTGCCCTTGTGCATGTGGAACGTGTTGCCATCCACGGTGGCGATGCCGGCGGCGTCCTGGCCGCGATGCTGCAGCACCAGCAGGCCGTCATACAGGATCTGGTTGGCGGGTGTGTGGGCGACGACGCCTAGAATGCCGCACATGGTTTGCTTTCCTTAATAATGCACACGTTGTGCCACGTTATCCGGCAGCCACGCCCGGGTAAGCAGGGCGGTTTTTTCCAGCGGCTTGCTCAGCCAGGCATTGCGCCACGCCGCTTCCTTCGGCAAGTCGGTCAGGCCGGCCAGCAGTACCAGCAGCAGCACTACCAGCACACCGCGAGCCGCGCCGAACAGCACGCCAAGCGATCGGTCCAGCCAGCCCAGCCCGACAAATTTCACCAGCTTGGATAAGGCCCAGGCCGCAATGCTGCCGACCAGCAGGGTGACGGCGAACAGCGCGGCATAGGCCGTCGCCGTCCGGATGGCTTCGGAACCCAGCGAAGCGGGCATATAGGGCAGGACGCTGGCGGCCAGCAGGCGCGCCACCAGGAAGGCCGCCACCCAGCTTAGCAACGACAGGACTTCATACACCAGGCCGCGCCACCAGCCCAGCAGCGCCGACAGAACGATTATCACGATGACGATGTAATCGAGCGAGGTCATTGCGGCAAGGTGACAATTTCAGGGTGCAGCCCCTGCGCTTCAAGTTTGAGGCGCGCTTTTTCCGCCGCCTCGCGCGAGGCATAAGGGCCGGTGCGGACGCGGGTTTTGTCGGCAACCTTTTCGGTGTAGGCCTTGAAGCCTTCCTTGCTCAGTTTTTTTTGCAGGTAATGCGCGGTATCGGTTTTGCTGTAGGCGCCGACCTGCACCGCGAAAGCGGGCTGCGGTGCGGCCTGGGGTTGTTCTGCGGGTTTGTCTTTTGCTGCTGCCTGTGGCGCAGCGGCAGCCTCGGGCGTTGCTGCAACCTGCGATGCGGCAAGGACCGGAGCGGCTGCAACCGGGGAGGAGGGGAGGGGCGGCGTTGCAGCGGGCAGGCTGGTGG
Organism: Nitrosomonadales bacterium; assembly: GCA_016213335.1. Classification (GTDB taxonomy): domain Bacteria; phylum Pseudomonadota; class Gammaproteobacteria; order Burkholderiales; family Gallionellaceae; genus VIKH01. The sequence continues at coordinate 3,739 of JACRAQ010000064.1, read as the reverse complement.
GCGGCAAGTCAATTTTTGGCGCAAATTCGCCCGCTTTGTCCTTGCCGGGAATGCGCAGTTCGATATCCTGCCCGGCCGGTTTTGGCTCGCTGTCCAGCACCACGGGAAGCAGCACCACGATGGCGGTCGTGAGCGCAACCGCGCCGATCAGCCGCCGCCTTGCCTGGCGCTTCAGGTTGGATTCTTCATCCATCAGTTATGTTCCATTGTGCGTTTCCGCGCCACGGTGTGTTTACAGAAGAAAGTTCAGGCGTAACGCAGGCCGCGAGCGCGCATCGCTTCCGCCACCGTATAGAATGAGCCGAAGGCGGCGATTCTATCATTTTCGGCAGCCTCATTGCAGGCTTGCCGCAACGCATCCGCCACTGTATCGAACGTCCGTACCGCGCCTTTCACTCCCGCGTCAAGCAGCACCCGGGCCAGCTCGGCAGAGCTTAGCCCGCGCGGGGCGTTGATCCCGGCCACCAGCCAGACATCCACTTGCCCGTCGAGTGCGCGCGCCACACCGGCTATATCCTTGTCGCCGAGCATGGAAAATACCGCGATCGTCTTGCGGCAGGGCGGGGTGTCTGCGAGATTGCGCGCCAGAGAGCGGGCTGCGTGCGGGTTGTGCGCCACATCCAGAATGATCTGCGGCCTGCCCGGCAGCACCTGGAAACGCCCCGGCAAAACAACTTCTGCCAGCCCGCGGCGCACGGCCTCCATGCTCACCGGCAACCTGTCTTTCAGCGCATCCAGTGCGGCCAGCGCCGCGCTGGTGTTGTTGAGCTGGTACGCGCCGCGCAGGGCGGGGTAGGGCAAGGAATTGCGCGCGCCAATTTTGCTGCGGTAGTTCCACCACATCTGCCCCTTCTCCAGCCCTCCCCCAAGGGGAGAGGGGATTAGAGGCCCCTCCCCCTCCGGGGACGGGTGAGGGGTGGGGGAGCACCCGTCAAAGCCAAACTCTCCCCCCAACCGCCACAGCTCCGCCCCGATGCGTTGCGCTTCACTGGCGATGGCCGCAGGCATGTCCGGGTCGCCGAATACCGCCACGCAGCCTTTGCGGAAAATCCCCGCCTTTTCGTAAGCGATCTTTTCGCGCGTATCACCCAGATAGTCCATGTGGTCCATGTCCACGCTGACCACCACCGCGCAATCGCTGTCGAACACATTCACCGCGTCCAGCCTGCCACCCAGACCGACTTCGAGAATCGCAACCTCCACCTGTTTTTCGATAAAAAGCTGCATCGCCGCGAGTGTGCCGAACTCGAAATAGGTGAGTGGAATTTCAGGGAGGTCGTCATTCCCGCGCAGGCGTGAATCCAGTTGCGGTTTACGTGCCTCTTCTACTTTCTCGAATGCCGTGCACAGCTCCGCATCGCTTGCCGGTTTTTTTGCGATGCGCACTCGCTCGTTGTAATCCAGCAGGTGCGGCGAGGTATAGCAGCCGACGCGGTATCCGGCGGCGTGCAGCATGCTTTCCAGCATCGCGCACACCGAGCCCTTGCCGTTGGTGCCGCCGACCGTGATGATGGGAAAATCGGGGTTGAGGTTCAGACGCTGTTTGACCTGTGCCACGCGCTCCAGGCCGAGCGCGATGGATTTGGGGTGGAGGGATTCTAAATAAGAAAGCCAGTCGGCTAACGAACGTAGGCTGGGTTGAGCGAAGCGAAACCCAGCGGAATTTTGCGATGGAATGCTGGGCTTCATTTTATTCAGCCCAGCCTACGCTTGCTCATAAGTGTGTCTAATGCAGGCTAAGCCGCCTCTATCTCCGCCACTTTCGGCTGGTTGGTCAGCAGGGTAATCAGCGTCGCCAGTTGGTTTTTCATTTCGCGCCTGTCCACGATCATGTCCACCGCGCCGTGTTCCAGCAGAAACTCCGCGCGCTGGAAGCCTTCCGGCAGCGTTTCGCGCACGGTCTGCTGGATCACGCGCGCGCCGGCAAATCCGATCAGCGCGCCGGGCTCGGCGATCACCACATCGCCCATGAAGGCGAAGCTGGCGGAAACACCGCCCATGGTCGGGTCGGTCAGCACGGAAATGAACGGCAGTTTTTCCGCGCTCAGCTGGGTCAGCGCGGCGCAGGTCTTGGCCATCTGCATCAGCGACAGCAGGCCTTCCTGCATGCGCGCGCCCCCGCTCGCGGCGAAGCAGACAAAGGGAGTTTTCTGTTCGGTGGCAAGCTGCACGCCGCGCACGAAACGCTCGCCCACCACCGAGCCCATGGAGCCGCCCATGAAGTTGAACTCGAACACCGCCACCACCAGCGGGATGGCGTGGATACTGCCCTGCATTACCACCAGCGCGTCGCTCTCGGCGGTATCCGCCTGCGCAGCAGTCAGGCGCTCGCTGTATTTCTTGCTGTCCTTGAACTTGAGTGTATCCAGCGGCTGCACCTCGGCGCCTATCTCGAAACGCCCTTCGAGGTCCAGCAGCCAATCCAGCCGGGTGCGCGCAGTGATGCGGTGATGATGGCCGCATTTCGGGCAGACATTGAGATTTTTCTCCATGTCCGAGTGATACAGCACCGTCTGGCAGGACGCGCATTTGTGCCACAAGCCTTCCGGCACATTCTTCTTGCCTTCTTCGCCCAGTTCGCGGCGCTTGATTTTTGGGGGCAACAGTTTCTGGAACCAGCTCATCGCATACTCTCCTTTGCTTCGTCGCTCCCACGCAAGCGGGAGCCCAGTTATTAATAGCCGGATTTCCGCCTGCGCGGGAATGACAATCACCAGCTTTAATCTACCGCGCTTCGCAGTTCCTTGACCAGCCTGCTCACGTTGCCAACTACGTTCTGCTCAGTCGAGTTCTCGATTTCCTGCACGATGCGGCTGCCCACCACCACACCGTCGCACAGGCGCGATACCGCCCGCGCCGTGGCCGCATCGCGGATGCCGAAGCCCACGCCGATGGGCAGGCTGATGTGCTGGCGCAAGTGCGGCATTTTCTGCGCGATATCTGTCAAGTCCAGATTTCCGGCGCCGGTCACGCCCTTGAGCGAGACATAATAAACATAGCCGCGTGCCTGTTTTGCGATTTTGGCGATGCGCTCATCCCGGGTGGTCGGCGCCAGCAGGAAGATCGGATCAATGCCGTGGCGCTGCAAATGGCCGAATGCCTCGTGGCTTTCCTCGGGCGGGAAATCCACGGTCAGCACGCCGTCCACTCCGGCTTCCGCGCAGTTTTTGGCGAAGCGCTCCCAGCCCATCGCTTCGATGGGGTTGCCGTAGCCCATCAGCACCAGCGGCGTAGCGCTGTTCTTGTTGCGGAATTGCGCCACCATGGCGAGCACATCGTGCAGCGATACGCCATGCTTCAGCGCGCGCTCGGAAGCGCGCTGGATGGTCGGGCCATCCGCCATCGGGTCGGAAAACGGCACGCCCAGTTCGATCACGTCGGCACCCGCTTCCACCAGCGCGTGCAGCAGCGGCACGGTGAGTTGCGGGCTGGGGTCGCCTGCCGTGATGAACGGGATCAGCGCCTTGCGGCTGTGCAGCCTGAGTTTTTCGAAGGTGGTCTGGATGCGGCTCATAGCGTGATCCCCGCCAGTCTGGCCACCGTATTGATATCCTTGTCGCCGCGCCCGGAGAGGTTCACCAGCAGCACCTTGTCCTTGCCCATGCCAGGCGCAACCTTCGCGGCATGGGCCAATGCGTGGCTGGATTCCAGCGCCGGGATGATGCCTTCGTAACGGCACAGATCGTGGAATGCCGCCAGCGCCTCGTCGTCGTTGATGGCCACATATTCGGCGCGCCCG
>JACRAQ010000062.1 GCA_016213335.1 Nitrosomonadales bacterium | reverse complement strand
TGATTTTTGCCACCGTGGCGGTGGTGGCGCTGGTGTGGATGGCGCTGGGCCGACGCGAGGCGTTCATAGTCGGCATAGCGGTGCTGCTTACCCTGGCAGTGACGCTGTTCGCTTCCTGGGCGTGGGGCTTCACGCTGAACCGCGTATCGCTGTTCGCGCTGATCTTCTCCATCGGCATCCTGGTGGATGATGCGATAGTAGTCGTGGAGAACATACACAGAAGGCGCGAACTGGCGCCGCACCTCCCCCTGTCCGAAATCATCCCTGAAGCAGTGGATGAAGTCGGCGGCCCCACCATACTTGCCACCTTCACGGTAATCGCGGCGCTGCTGCCGATGGCCTTTGTCAGCGGACTGATGGGGCCGTACATGAGCCCCATCCCGATCAATGCCAGCATGGGCATGCTGATCTCGCTGGCGATTGCCTTCATCATCACGCCATGGCTGGCGCTCAAAATATTGGAGGCACATTCAGCACCCCCTATCCAGCTTTCCCCCGCAAGCGGGAGAAAGGGCGAACGAGAAAAACAATCTTTAATCCCTGCACGCTTCTTCAACAGGCTCCTCGCGCCGTTCCTGAAAAAGGAACAAGGCAAATCCGCACGCCGTAAACTGTGGCTGGGCATTTTTGCCGGGCTGGTTTTTTCCGTATCCCTTGGCGTGATCAAGGCGGTGGTACTGAAGATGCTGCCATTCGACAACAAATCGGAATTCCAGGTGGTGGTGGACATGCCCAGCGGCACGGCGCTGGAGCAGACTTCCGCAGTATTGCGCGAGATCGGGACCTATCTGGCCACCGTGCCCGAAGTCACGGACTACGAGGCTTATGCCGGGACGGCCTCGCCGATAAACTTCAACGGCCTTGTGCGCCAATATTACCTGCGCAGCGCGACCGAGCAGGGCGACCTCCAAGTCAACCTGCAAGGGAAGCATGAGCGCGAGCGCAGCAGCCACGAAATCGCCGGCAGCGTGCGCGGCCCGATTGAGGCAATCGCGAAAAAATGGGGCGCAAACGTGAAGATCGTCGAAGTGCCGCCGGGGCCGCCGGTGATATCTCCCATCGTGGCCGAAGTGTACGGGCCGGATTACGAGGGCGCGCGCAAGGTGGCTGGCCGGGTGCGCGAACAGTTCGGCAAGGCAGCGGACATCGTCGCCATTGACGACAGCGTGACCGAATCCGCGCCCAAACTGGTGCTGCATGTCCTGCAAAACAAGGCTGCGCTGCTCGGGGTCGCGCCGCACGACATCGTGGATGCGATCCACGTCGCCCTGTCGGGCCAGGATGTCACCTCGCTGCATGACGCAACGTCAAAATACGCGCCGCCGTTGCGCCTCGGCCTGCCTGCCGAGCGCCGCAGCCGCATGGATGACGTGCTCAAGCTCAAGGTGCGCAGCAGCTCCGGCGCGCTGGTACCGCTGTCCGAAGTGGTGCAGCCGGTGCAGGTGGAACGCGATTACCCGATCTACCACAAGGACCTGCTGCCGGTGGTGTACGTCTTCGGCGATATGGCGGGCAAGCTGGATAGCCCGCTGTATGGCATGTTCGGCATCAATACTCAGACCGCTGGCATGACGCTGGCACAAGGCGGCACGCTGGAGCCCTATTTCTTCAAACAGCCCTCCAACCCCTATGCGGGCTACGCGCTGAAGTGGGACGGCGAATGGCAGGTAACCTTCGAGACCTTCCGCGACATGGGCATCGCCTACGCGGTGGGGCTGGTGCTGATCTACCTGCTGGTGGTGGCGCAGTTCAGGAGCTACCTGGTGCCGCTGATCATCATGGCGCCGATCCCGCTCACCATCATCGGCGTGATGCCGGGGCACGCGCTGCTGGGCAGCCAGTTCACCGCAACCTCGATGATCGGCATGATCGCGCTGGCAGGCATCATCGTGCGCAACTCCATCCTGCTGGTGGACTTCATCAACCTGCAACTGCGGGAGGGAATCGCGCTGGATCAGGCCGTGATCAACGCAGCGGCGGCGCGCGCCAAGCCCATCGTCCTGACCGGCCTGGCGGCCATGCTGGGCGCGCTGTTCATTCTCGATGACCCGATCTTCAACGGACTGGCGATCGCGCTGATTTTCGGCATCACGGTATCCACCGCGCTGACCCTGGTGGTGATCCCGGTGCTGTACTACGCCACGCTGTACAAGAAATCTGAAGGAATTTTCAACCCCAAAGGAGTAACACCATGAACGCAGACCGCATCGTACATATTGTCGCCGGCTCTTTCATTCTACTGTCCCTGCTGCTGGCCGTGGAAGGCAGCCCGCTTTTCGTCAGCCGGTACTTTTTCCTCCTCACCGCCTTCGTCGGCCTGAACCTGTTCCAGAGCGGCTTCACCAACTTCTGCCCGCTCGACAGCATCCTGAGGAAGTTCGGTGTGCGCGGCAGTTGCTGAATTTCCCTTTGATTTCCTCTGTACTACGCCATACTGTACAAAAATGCCGGGTAGCATCATTCAGGCGAAATCGTCATTTCGACCCCGTTCACCCACCCCCCAACCCCCTCCCGTCAAGGGAGGGGGAGATTCCGGATGCCGGTGTATGGTGTGCCTGGCTTTATGCCAACCCCCTCCCGTCAAGGGAGGGGGAGCTTGCGGGTGATGAAGGAATGACATCTCAAGGTAGTCCCAACCCCCTCCCGTCAAGGGAGGGGGAGCTTCCGGCTTGGAAACAGGAACGCTGGGTGTTTTGAACCCACCCCCCTCCCGTCAAGGAAGGGAGAGCTTGCGGCACCCCTCCCCTCGCAGGGCTTACCCCCTCCCCTTGCGGGAGGGGGCAGGGGGTGGGGGAACGGCGAAACGGACGAAACCGTTTCCAGACACTAATGCCATAACACCCCCAGCACGCCAATGGTATTGCTGCGCGCTTTCACGCTTGCTGGCTACCGCTCCCGCAGGCTCTCGTCCTTGTACTGGAGCAGTGGCGACAGAAAATACTCGGCCACCCGTCGCTTTGCCGTCCTGACTTCCACCGTCACCGCCATGCCCGGCGAGAGGTTGACGGTCTTGTTTTCCACCCGGATGGTCGCCCGTTCGAGCGCCACCCGCGCCGGGAAGATCAACCCCCGCTTCTCGTCATTTACGGCGTCGTGCGAAACGTGGGTCACTTCCGCGTTGATGGTGCCGTACTTCGTAAAGGGAAAAGTCTCGATCTTGACCACCGCCTCCTGCCCCGGATTGACGAACCCGATGTCCTTGTTCTCGACATAGGCCTCAACCTCGATCGGGTTATCCCTCGGCACAATCATCATGAGTGGCTGCGCAGGCGTCACTACGCCGCCGACCGTGTGCACCGCCAGTTGCTGCACCGTGCCGTCCACCGGGGCGGTGAGCGTCATGAGCCTGCCGCGCGATTCGGCCTTGATCAGCTCCTGCCGGTAGGCCGTCGCTTTCTGCCCGGCGTCATTCAGGCTGTCGAGCGCCAGCCGCCTGGTTTCCGCAATCAGCGCCGCCCGCTGCCCCGCGCCTTCCTGCAATGCTGCCGTCAGTTCTGCGGTGCGGCTTTCCTGGGTGGCCAAGTCCGCCTCCTGCTCGATGCGGACCTGCTCCTTCTCCAGATAACCGTGCCTGGAAATGAAATTCTTCTCGGCCAGATCCTTGAAATCCTCGGCGCGACGGCGGGCGATGGGCGCCGTCTGCTCCAGCTTTCTCACGACTTCCCGTGTCGAGCGCAACTCCGCTTCCCGCCTTGCGATGTCGGCATCAATGCGGACGAGTTTTGCCCGGAACTCGCCGTATTGCCCGTCCAGGATTCGCTGCTCCTGAGCTTCCCGGTCGCCGGGAACACCGGCGAGTCTTTCGAGCACCGGTGCCCGATCGCCGGGGATGGCCGAGAGCAGCGCCCTGGCGCGGGCCGCCTGGAATCGAGCCGTCAGCAGGTCGTTGGCCAGTCGCACGGTATCGGCATCGGCCTGGGTGGTATCGAGTTCGATGAGGACATCTCCCGCCCTGACTGCCTGGCCGTCGCTGACGTGGATGGCCCTGACCGTGGCGGTTTCAAACGGCTGGATGACCTTGGTGCGATCGTTCGGCACGATCCTGCCGTGCGCGACCGCCACTACGTCAATATGCCCGAATACGGCCCAAAGTAGCGCGATGAAGGCGAACGTGATCAGCAGCCACATGGCAACCCTGGGCGCAGGCGAGACCGGGGTTTCCTGAAGCTCCAGGGCGGCGGGAAGAAACTGGGCCTCGTGCGGCAGGCGCGGACGCGGATCAAGGGATGCCCGCTCGCACCAGGCGTGACGGAAGGTGTCTCCGTAACGTTGCAGAAAATCCCTGACGGCTTGCAGACGTAAAGTGGAGGGCGTGCCCATCGTCATGCCTGCTGCAAGCGGTTCAGGCGCGAGTAATACCCTGCCTCGCGGGCCAGCAGTTCGGCGTGTGTACCCTGTTCCACGATCTGGCCCCGGTCCATGGCGATGATGCGGTCGGCGTCGCGCACGGCGGAAAGCCGGTGGGCGATGATGAGCACCGTCCGCCCCCGGCAGATGGCTTTCATGTTGCCCTGGATGATGCGTTCCGATTCGTAATCCAGCGCGCTGGTGGCCTCGTCGAAAATCAGGATGCGCGGGCGAGTGATGAGCGCCCGGGCGATGGCGATCCGCTGGCGCTGCCCGCCGGAAAGCGTCGCCCCATGCTCGCCGACCACGGTATCGTAGCCTTCCGGCAGTTCCAGGATGAAGTCGTGAGCGCCGGCCAGCGTGGCAGCTTCAATCACCGCCTCCATCGGCAAACCCGGATCGGCCAGCGCGATGTTTTCCCGGATCGTACGGTTGAAGAGCATGTTCTCCTGCAGCACCACACCGATCTGGCGCCTGAGGCTCGCGCTATCAGCCATCGCCAGATCCACGCCATCAACCAGCACCCGTCCGCGCTCGGGAAGATAGAGGCGCTGCGCCAATCTGGCCAGTGTGCTCTTGCCGGAGCCGGAGCGCCCGACGATGCCGATCACCTCGCCCGGCTGCACGATAAGATTGATACCCCGCAACACCTCCGGGCCATCCGGACGGTAGCGAAACACGACCTGGTCGAACTCGATGCGCCCGGCGATCGGCGGCAGGGTGCTGCGGTTGGCATTGGCCATTTCGGTGCGCGCGTTGAGGATGTCGCCCAGCCGCTGCACCGAAATGCCGGTCTGCTGGAAATCTGTCCACAACTGCGCCAAACGCATCACCGGCATCGCCACGCGACCAGCGAGCATGTTGAAAGCGATGAGCTGGCCGACGGTCAGATCGCCGGCAATGACCAGCCGCGCGCCGAGCCACATCGTGGCCACGGTCACCAGCTTGCCGATCAGCGAGACGCCTTCGTGGGCCACGGTGGCCAGCACCGTCGTGCGAAATCCCGCAGCCACATAGGCCGCCATCTGGTTGTCCCAGCGGCGGGTCATCTGCGGCTCGACGGCCATCGCCTTCAGGGTGTCAATGCCGTTGACGGCCTCGACCAGGAAGGCCTGGTTCTCGGCGCCCCGGTTGAATTTCTCGTGCAGGCGGGCGCGCAGGAGCGGCGTGACCAGCACCGACAGGATCAGGTAGCAGGGCAGCGACAGCACCACGATCAGGGTGAGCCAGCCGCTGTACCAGAGCATCACGGCGAGGAACACCACCGAAAAGAGGAGATCGAGCACCAGAGTGACGGCGTTGCCGGTGAGGAACTGGCGGATATTCTCCAGTTCCCGCACCCTTGCCACGGTGTCGCCGACGCGGCGTGCCTGGAACCAGGCCAGCGGCAGGCTCAGCAGATGGCGGAACAGGCGCGCGCCCAGTTCGACATCCATCCGGCTGGTGGTGTGCGAGAAAACGTAAGTCCGCAACCCGGAGAGGGCGGCCTCGAAAACCACGACCACCAGCAGCCCGAAGGCGATCACGTCCAGCGTGGTGAAGCCGCGATGGACCAGCACCTTGTCCATCACCACCTGGAAGAAGAGCGGCGTCACCAGGGCGAACAATTGCAGAATAAAGGAGACCAGCAGGACCTCGCCCAGCAGCTTGCGGTGCTTGACGATGGCGGGGATGAACCAGGTGAAATCGAATCTGGCAAGCTCACCGGCGAGCGAGGCGCGCGAGGTGAACAGGATCAACTGCCCCGCCCAGCGCCGGGAAAACTCCCCGGCCGGCAATACCTGCGGTCGCTCGGCGCCGGGATCCTGGATCAGCACCTGCTCCGCACCGGCCCGCGCCAGGATGAAGAACCCCCCTTCCTTGTCGAGGGCCAGAGCCGGCAGCGGGGTGTGCTCCAGGCGGGAGGCATCGGTCTTGACGAGCCTGGCCTTGAGACCGATACGTTTGGCCGCAAGAAGAATCCGGGTCGTGTCGAACGGGTGACCGGCGATCCGGAATTCGTGGGCAAGCTGATCCGGGTCGGCTGCGACATGATGAAAACGCGCCAGCATGACCAGCCCGATCAGGCCGGTATCCGGCCCGGGGGACGTTCCTGCCCCCGAGCCGGAAGATTCCTCGCCGGGAATGAAGTCCAGCGGTGGCGCTTGTTCGGTCATGAAAGGCAAAACTCCCACGTCCGGATGCAAGGATGGCATTGGATTATTGATCCGAAATGAATGAACTTGACCCTCCCACTCCGGGGGAGGGTGGCGAATTCCCTCCCCCTTGACGGGGGAGGGTTAGGGTGGGGGTGAACTCTGGGTGTTTACGCAATCCTCTCCTTTCCCCCACTCCCCTGCCCCCTCCCGCAAGGGGAGGGGGAAAAAGCTCCCTTGGCTGGGGATGAGGGCTAGGGTGGGGGTGAGCGCCGGACATTGTGCGCGCCTGCAAAATCACCCACCCCACCGATTTGTTTGAAGACATTACTGCCAGTTCGCCGCAATCACCGGCGCAAGTGCATCCTGGTAGTTCTGCGGCAGGGTCGTCTGCCCGGCTGCAGGCGGCGCGAACGCCGCCATCGCCTGCACCAGATTTTCCACCTGGCTATCCAGCAGCAGCCTGTTGTCGGTGGTCTTGAACTGCTCGACGTGATACTGGCTGCCCAAATACCAGTTCGTGAACGTCAGCTTGTCGGCGGTGCCGATCACGCTGGCTTCCAGGTTGTTGCCGACATGACGCAGCCATATCTGATCGGCGGCAATGCCGGGCAGGAACTGGGCCACGTCGGCATTTCCGGGCGTGGCGTCATCCTCACGAACGGTATCGCTGCCATAGCCCCGATCGAGAACATAGGTATCGTTCCCCCTCCCGCCATATAGGGTGTCATTGCCCGTCCCACCGCCCAGCACATTGTTGCCGTTGTTTCCGTAGATCGTGTTGTTGAGTGCGTTGCCTGTCCCGTCCAGATTTGCCGTTCCGGTCAGGGTGAGGTTCTCGACGTTGGCCCCCATGGAGTAGCTGACCGAGGCAAGCACGGTATCGGTAGAGCCGGTGTTGGCAGATACTTCAACCACTACATCGCCTGTGTTGTCCACCACGTAGATATCGCTGCCATAGCTGCCCGTCATGGTGTCGGCGCCCGCTCCGCCATCGAGCGTGTTGTC
>JACRAQ010000061.1 GCA_016213335.1 Nitrosomonadales bacterium | reverse complement strand
TTACCCCTTCCCTCGCGGGATCCACCCCCTCCCCTTGCGGGAGGGGGCTGGGGGGTGGGGGAACAGGAGACCGGCGAGAAATCACAGAAAACTCCCAACCGCACGACACAGCAGCATTACTTCATAACTACTCAACTCAATCGCGCCGCCTAAATCTACAAGTTTGCCAGCGTGGGTTTCACGTTCACCCACCCCCTGCCCCCTCCCGTCAAGGGAGGGGGTTTGTGCGCCCATCCCCGTCTAGCGAAGTAAAATCTTCCCCTCGCGGGATTTACCCCCTCCCGTCAAGGGAGGAGGTGCGCTCTAACTCAACCGCACCGCACCGGTCTGCAAGTCCGCCAGCGGGCGCAGTATCTGTGCCGCCCCGCCGAATTGCGCCGCGTTGATCGTGTCCTGCGCCGCAGCCAGGTTCATTCCTGTAAAGCTGCCATTTCTGCCGTAGAAGTGCGCCAGGTCGCCGCCCAGCGCTTCGGTGTCGCTTGAGGACAGGTGAGCGTCGAGCAGTGCGTTCATGGCGCTCCAGTGCAGGAAGGTGGAGCTGCCCCCGCGCGCTTGATCGAAGCTGTTGACGATGGCCATGAAGTCAAAATTCTGCACCGCATGGTTCAGCAGCGGGTCGCTCGATGCCGGGTCGTATGCCGCCATGGCGTCGGCCACCACTTGCAGGTTGAGCACGCTCTTGTAGTTTGCGGTGGTGTTGTACCAGTTTGCCAGCGTGATTTGTTCGCCAGCACCGACTTCCACAATGAGGTTGTCATTCGCTTTGGATAGCGCCAGATCGGCATACCCGATGCCGCCGCCCAAGGATAGAGCGTTGTCCGTGCCGATCCCGCCATACAGGGTGTCCTGCCCATCTCCCTTGTTGAAAACGATGATGTCTGTCCCATCGCCGGCGCTGATCGTGTCATTGCCCGCGCCGCCAGCAAAAAGCCCATTATCTGCCCCGCCCGTTAAGCTATCGGTATCTGCTCCGCCATCAAACAGGTCTCTACCTGCAATATCGTAGAGCGTGTCGTCGCCGGCCACACCTTGCATGACGTCGTTACCATCCCTGCCCGACACATAATCGTTGCCCGCTCCTCCATACACCAGGTTGGCGCCGGTGTTGCCCTTTACCGTGTTGTCCAGCTCGTTGCCGAAAGCGTTAATGGCATCGGAATTGAGGAGATAAAGTTTCTCTGTATTGGCGCCAAGGGTGTAGCTGATAAAAGAGTACACGGAATCGGTGCCCTCCCCGGCATACTCGATAACGGTATCGCCAGTGTTATCCACATAACAAATGTCATCCCCCGCCCCCCCCAGCATGATATCGGCCCCGTACGCGCCGACGATTTCGTCGTTGCCGCCCCCGCCTGCCAAGGTATTGTTCGCGTCGTTGCCGGTTATTTTGTTGTCGAGCTCGGTGCCGGCACCGCTGATCTCAGCCGCGCCGGTCAAGTAGAGCCTTTCCATATTCGCGCCGAGCGCGCAATTCACGCTGCCATATACGGTATCCGTTCCTTCTCCCGCATATTCAACCACCGCATCGCCCGCGTTATCCACATAGAAATAATCGTTGCCCGCGCCGCCGATCATGGTGTCCGCGCCCGCACCGCCGTTCAGCGTATCATTGCCGCCGAGACCGTCTATGGTATCTGCCTCCGCCGTGCCCGACAGGTAGTCATCCCCTCCCGTGCCGCTTATCAAGTTGGCGCCCGCAACAGAAACCACAAAAACCTCCGACACCGACAAGTTGCCCATATCGGTCGCCGTAACCCTCACGTTCAGGCTGCCCGCGTCCAGATAACCCGGCGTGCCGCTGAAAGTCTGTGTCGCGGCATCGAAAGCGAGCCAGTCTGGGAGAGCCGCGCCGTCGGACAGGGTGGCGCTGTAGCTCAGCGTGTCGCCCGCATCCGGATCGCTGAAGCTTCCGGCGGGAATCTGGAATATAAATGCGGCACCTTGCGATGCGGTTTGGCCGGGGATGGCGGTAGCCACCGGCGCGGAATTGACCATGCTTTCCACCGTGGCCGCATCCAGGGTCGCGCCGTCAGTGAAGCTGAACTGCCCGATCCCGGGCGGCGAAGAAGAGCTGAACCATCCGCTGATGGTCAGCGATGCGCCGCCAACAGAAAGAATCAGGTCGCCGCCGTTGGCGCCGCCGCCCGACACCGCCAAATCTGCGGC
>JACRAQ010000060.1 GCA_016213335.1 Nitrosomonadales bacterium | reverse complement strand
GCCGCGCAGCCGCCGGACAGCACGATGTAGTTGACTTCATTAAACTGCGTCGAGGTAAAGAAAAACTGCAAGGCGCGCGCCACTTCGCTCGCCAGGTTATCGCGGAACGGGGCGAGGACATCGCTCTCGTAATTGTCCGGCAGCCCGCCGTTGCGCTTGCCTGCCTCCGCCTCCTCGGCGGACAGGCCGAACGCGTTCTGGATCTGCTGGGTCAATTGCGCGCCGCCGATCTGCTGGTCGCGCGTGTAAACTGACTGGCCATTGCGCAGCACGTTTACGTTCATCACGTATGCGCCAATGTCTACCAGTGCCACGCACTGGTCTGCGGCTCCTCCCGGCAACTGCTGGCGGATCTGGTCAAACGCGATTTCGGCAGCATAAGGCTCTACGTCCACCACGACCGCCTTAAGCCCGACCGATTGGGCGGCAGCTACGCGATCTTCGACGTTGGCTTTGCGAGAGGCTGCCAGCAATACCTCGATTTCATCTGCGTTGCCGGGAGCCGGTCCGATCACCTGAAAGTCCAGGTTGACTTCGTCCATGGCAAACGGGATGTATTGGTTGGCCTCGGATTCCACCTGATATTCCAGGTCTTCCTCGCGCAGCCCGCTGGGCAGAAGAATTTTCTTGGTGATGACTGCTGCTGCGGGCAGCGCCAAGCTGGCGTTCTTGATGCGCGTTCCCATGCGTTTCAAGGCGCGCGACAGACAATCCGAAACCGCATCCAGGTTGTTGATGTTTCCATCAATTACTGCGTCTTTGGGCAGTTCCTCAATGGCGTAACGCTCGACTATATGGCCGTTTCTTTTCGGTAATTCGCTTAGCTCTACCAGCTTGATTGCAGAAGCGCTAATGTCCACCCCGATCAAAGGCGGTGTCCCGGTCTGCAAAAAATCCAGTGGGATATCAAAATTTCCTTTAAGCATAGGCTGGTTAGAGCTTTTCCGTATAAAGTGGTTTAAATCCTAGCAATAACTATAATCTATGTAAAGTTTTTTCTTTGGGGTTATTTTTCATGGCAAGAGCCGATATAATCCTACAGAAACCTTGGTCCAGCCTTTCATGAGCCGCGTAGCAGAACAAATTGCGGTAGCAACCGCGACACCTTACCGCACTGCAACCGGTTGCATCCGCGAGGAATGCGCCGCTGGAGGATGGCCAGCTGCTTCTCTGCCGCCCTTTCGATGCGGGAAGCGCCACTGGCATATCTTCCCGCGCCGGGCGGCGACATTATTGTGCCGCGCCCTGAATGCTCATGCAGGGCACTGTCCCGCACGCCCCGCATTTCCTCCCGCAAAACCGGGTATGCGGTCTGGCGGGGCTGAATCAGTGTTTTTTCAAGCCGGCTTTTGAATGTTCCCGCGCGACATGAACCAACGCTGGTGGTTTTATCTCCTCGCCGCTTTTGCTCTTGCCCTGTTTCCCTTATTGCTGCTCGCGTTCGCGGCGATGCTGGCTTATCCCTCGCTTCCCTCGCTGGAAGTGCTGACCGATTACAAGCCCAAAATCCCGTTGCGCGTATACAGCGCGGAAGGCATTTTACTCGGCGAATTCGGTGAGGAGCGCCGCGCGCTGGTCAAGGTCGGCGAGGTTCCCGACCTGATGAAAAAGGCCATTCTTGCCGCCGAAGATGACCGGTTTTACGAGCATGGCGGGATAGATTATACCGGCGTACTGCGTGCCGCGTACTCAAATTTTACTGCGGGTGGCGCCAAACAAGGAGCCAGCACGATAACCATGCAGGTAGCGCGCAATTTCTTTCTGACCAAGGAAAAAACCCTGACGCGAAAATTCAACGAGGCGCTGCTTGCCCTGAAAATCGAGCACAACCTCAGCAAAGATGACATTCTCCAGCTTTACATCAACCAGATTTACCTCGGGCAGCGCGCATACGGTTTCGCCGCTGCTGCCCAAGTTTATTATGGAAAGGATCTGGGTCAGCTTGGCATAGCCGAAATCGCGATGCTGGCTGGCCTGCCCAAGGCGCCCTCCGCCTACAATCCGGTGACCAACCCCAAGCGGGCCAAGCTGCGCCAGCTGTACGTGCTGCGGCGCATGCACGAGCTGCACTTTATTGACAGCGCACAACTGGAAGCCGCGCAACAGGAACACTTGACCACCAAGCGCGGCAACCAGGAGTTTCCGGTCAAGGCCGATTTTCTGGCCGAGATGGTCAGGCAAGTGGTATATGAGCGCTTTCGGGAAGATGCCTATAGCCAGGGCATCCGGGTCTATACCACGATACGCCAGCGCGATCAGGCGGCGGCTTACAGGGCGCTGCGAAAGGGCGTGCTGGAATACGATCAGCGTCACGGCTATCGCGGCCCCGAGGGATATATTGACCTGCGCAAAGGCAGCTCCGAGGAGTATCTGGAAGATGCGCTGCAGGATGTTGCTGACAGTGGCGACCTGGTTCCGGCGGTGGTGCAGGAGGTTGGCAAGAAGTCTGTGCGTGCCTATTGCAAGGGCGGACAAATTGCCGAAATCAGCGGCGAGCGGCTGAAGTTCGCGCAACGCGCGCTGGGCGACAAGGTTGCGTTGAACCAGCGCATACGCCCCGGTTCGCTGATCCGCGTGCAAAAAGATGAAAAGGGCCTATGGCTGATCACGCAGCTCCCGCAGGTCGAGGCTGCTTTTGTTTCCGCCAATCCGCAGGATGGGGCGATCTACGCGCTGGTCGGCGGTTTCGATTTCGACCGCAACCAGTTCAACCATGCTGTGCAGGCATGGCGGCAACCCGGTTCCAGCATCAAGCCGTTTATTTATTCTGCCGCGCTGGAAAAAGGCTTTACCCCCGCATCGGTCATCAACGATGCGCCTTTGGCATTTGATGCCGCCGAAACCGGCAGCGAGGCCTGGGAGCCAAAGAATTTCGACGGAAATTTCGATGGCCCCATGAGCATGAGGCAGGCGCTCACCAAGTCCAAGAACCTGGTTTCGATCCGCATCTTGCAAGCCATAACACCGCAATACGCGCAGGACTATCTTACCAAGTTCGGCTTCGACGCCGACAAGCACCCGCCTTACCTCACCATGGCGCTGGGCGCCGGTTCGGTAACGCCCATGCAGTTGCTGGCCGGTTACGCCGTTTTTGCCAACGGCGGGTTCCGCATCACCCCCTATTTCATCAAGCGTATAGAGGATGACACAGGAAACGTGGTCAGCCTGGCAGCGCCGGTTGTGGCCGGGGAAAGCGCCGAGCAGGTGATAGACGTGCGCAACGCCTATATCATGGTCAATATGATGCAGGACGTGGTGCGCTACGGCACCGCCTCCCGGGCCATGCAGATGGGCCGCCAGGATTTGGCTGGCAAGACCGGCACCACCAGCGATTCCATGGACGCCTGGTTCTGCGGCTTCCATCCGGCCATAGCGGGAATTGCCTGGGTCGGCTTCGACAGCCCCCGCAGCCTGGGTGAAAAGGAAACCGGCGGCGGCGCCGCGCTACCCATCTGGATGGAGTACATGGGCGAGGTATTGAAAGATCTGCCGGAAGTGGTTTACGGCGTGCCTGACAACGTCGTGTCCGCGCGCATCAACAGCAGCGGCTTGCGTGATGCCGACGGAGATACGGTGGAATATTTTTACCAGGAAA
Organism: Nitrosomonadales bacterium; assembly: GCA_016213335.1. Classification (GTDB taxonomy): domain Bacteria; phylum Pseudomonadota; class Gammaproteobacteria; order Burkholderiales; family Gallionellaceae; genus VIKH01. Next base: position 7,820 of record JACRAQ010000060.1, on the reverse strand, counting down.
ACTTGCCCCCGATACAACTTGCCGCACCGGCCGGGCAACAGCAAAACGAAAAGGTCAAGGACCAATTGTTCTGACCGCAAACCGGGGCAGGTGCTGGGTGCCATCATGGGCAAGGAACGCATACAACGACGCGACCTCATGCGCGAACAGCTGGCGCATCATGCCGCCCGGCTGATGGCCGAGGACGGCATAACGGATTACGCTTACGCCAAACGCAAGGCCGCAAAGCAAATGGGGGCGGCTGATACCCACCATTTACCCAGCAACCAGCAAGTGGAAGACGCGCTCCGCAGCTTCCGCTCGCTATACCAGAGCGACAGCCACCCCGGCATTTTGCGCCAGCTCCGCGAGCAGGCGCTCCACGCCATGAGACTGCTGGAACCGTTTCACCCCTACCTGACCGGGTCTGTCTTGAACGGGACGGCGGGCGAGCAATCCGACATCAACCTGGTGATCTATTCCGACGACGCGAAGGCGGTCATGATGTTCCTGCTCAAGCGCGACTTGCCGTTTGAAAGCGGCGAATGGCGCGCGAATCTCGCGGGCAGGCAGCAAACGGTGCCCAGTTTCACGCTGCAAGCCGATTCCGGCGCACCGGTGCATATCGCCGTGCTGCCGGACAATGCCCGCCACAACGGCAACCGCAAGGCAGAAACGCGCGCGGACACGGCGGCGGTGGAAGCGCTGCTCGGGTGAGGGTTGCATCCGGTGCGCCACAGGGATGTTCGGGCAAGGTGTGGCGCCGTATCGCGGGGTAAGGCGGGTTCACAAGCTTCTCAAGCTGGTGCGCTTTTGATGCGGCTGATGCGCACCACCTCGGGTATTTTGCGCAGGTTGCGCATGATGTTGGCGAGATGCATGCGATTGCCGACCTGCAGGGTGAAGTACAGCGTGGTGTAATCCCCTTCGTTGGTGAAGTGCGCGTTCTCGATGTTTGACCCGGCTTCCGCGATTGCGGCAGCAGCCTTCGCAAGCACGCCCCGCTGGTTGGCGACGATGATTTTGATGTTGACGTCGAACGGCTTGTTGATATGCCGGTCCCACGTCACGTCCAGCCAATCCTCCGCGCTTCTGCGCCCCTTGCGCAATGCGGGGCAGTCGTGGGTATGCACGATGAGGCCCTGGCCGCGCTTGATGACTCCGATGATGGGGTCGCCCGGTATCGGCCGGCAGCACTTGGCGAACTGCACCGCCATGCCTTCGGTGCCCTGGATGGTGATGGCGCCGCTGGACGGCAATTCGTTCGTTCCGCCTTCGCCCGCACGCGCGAGCTGCCGCGCCACAACCATGTTGAGGCGGCGGCCCAGGCCGATATCAGCCAGAATTTCAGCGCGCGATTTCGCGGTCGTATCCCGCACCAGCTTCTCCCATTGGGATTCGCTGATATCCTGCGGCTTCACGCCGAGCGAAGCAAAGGCCTGGTTGAGCAATTTCTCGCCCAACTGGATGGACTCGTCAAAGTGCATGGTCTTGAGCAGATGCCGGATCTGGCTGCGCGCCTTGCTGGTGATTGCGTAGCCCAGCCATGCCGGGTTCGGCCTGGCGTTGGGGGCGGTGATGATTTCAACGCGGTCGCCGCTTCTCAGCTCGGTGCGCAGGGGCGCCAGCTCGAAGTTCACCTTGGCAGCCACGCAATGGTTGCCGATATCGGTATGCACGCTATAGGCAAAATCCACCGCAGTCGCGCCGCGCGGAAGCGCCAATATTTTTCCCTTGGGCGTGAAGACGTAGACGTCATCCGGGAACAGGTCCACCTTCAGATGCTCGAGAAACTCGATCGAGCTGTCGCTCTGGCTGAGGCTCTCCAGCAGGCTTTGCAACCACTGATGGGTCTTCTTTTGCAGATCGTCAATCGGGGTGGCGGCGGTTTTGTACAGCCAGTGCGAGGCGACGCCCGCCTCCGCGATCCGGTGCATTTCCACCGTGCGGATCTGCACCTCGATGGGGGTGCCATAAGGGCCAAACAACTTGGTGTGCAGCGACTGGTAGCCATTCCCCTTGGGAATGGCGATATAGTCCTTGAACTTGCCCGGGATCGGTTTGTACAGGCCGTGCAGCGCGCCAAGGGCAAGGTAGCAGGAAGGCACGTCATCCACCAGCACGCGAAACCCGTAGCTATCCAGCACCTCCGAAAAGGCCAGCGACTTCGCCTGCATTTTCTTGTAGATGCCGTACAGATGCTTTTCACGCCCGTGAACCTGGGCTTGGATGCCGTTTTCCTCGAGCCGCTGCTGGATGGCCTTCAGGATCTTGCCCACCACTTCGCGGCGGTTGCCGCGAGCGACTTTCAACGCCTTGGACAGTACCGCGTAGCGGCTTGGCCGCAAGTGTTTGAAACCCAGATCCTCCAGTTCCTGGTAGATGGAATTGAGGCCCAGGCGGTTGGCGATGGGGGCATAGATTTCCATGGTTTCGCGCGCGATGCGCTCGCATTCTTCACGCGACATGGAATCCAGCGTGCGCATGTTGTGCAGCCGGTCGGCCAGCTTGATCAGGATGACACGCACATCGCGCGCCATGGCGAGCAGCATTTTGCGGAAATTTTCTGCCTGCGCATCTTCGCTGGTTTCAAACTCGATCCGCTCCAGCTTGCTCAGCCCGTCTACCAGTTCGGCCACCGGTTTGCCGAATTTTTCGGCTACCTCTTCGTTGCTGATGTGCGTGTCTTCCACCACATCGTGCAACAGCGCCGCCATGATGGCTTGCGCGTCGAGATGCAACGGCGTGAGAATCAGCGCGACGGCAATCGGGTGGGAAATGTAGGGTTCGCCTGACTTGCGGAGCTGGCCCGCGTGCGCGGACTCACTGAACTCGAGCGCCAGGCGGATGCGCTCGACATCTTTCTGGGTCAGGTAGGAGGAGACTTCCTGAAGGAGAGTTTCGGCATCGGCCATGTGTCATTAGAAGCTCGCAACGGGCCTGCTCTTGCTGGCCGCCACGGGCTGCAAGCTATAAGTCCGGGTTCAAGCCTGGCCCCGGTTGAGGATTTCCAGCCCGACTTTGCCTTCGCTGATTTCGCGGAGGGCGATCACGGTGGGCTTGTCCTTGCTTTCCTCCACCAGATAGCTGGCCCCGTTGGACAACTGGCGCGCGCGGTAGGCAGCGGCCAAAGTAAGCTCAAAGCGGTTCGGAATGCGCGCCAGGCAATCGTCTATGGTGATGCGGGCCATGGTATATACCTCTTTTTAATTCTGCAATTGGTGGATTAAAGCCTGCTGGCGCGCGAGCTGCCGGTCGCGCCGCAACCCTGCGGCCACGATGACGGCTTCGAGCTGCCGCAACGCGGCATCCAGCTTGTCGTTAATGATAACATAATCGAATTCCGCTACGTGCGCGACATCCTCCCGCGCCGAGCCGATGCGCCGCGCGATCACTTCGGCGCTGTCCTGGGCGCGCCCGTTCAACCTCGCCTCCAGCGCCTGCAACGAAGGCGGCAAGATGAAGATGCCGATGCAATCCGGAAATTTGCTGCGCACCTGTGCCGCGCCCTGCCAGTCAATCTCGAGCAGAATGTCCCGCCCCGCCGCGATCTCGGCGGCAATCCAGGGTTGTGAGGTGCCGTACAAGTTGCCGTACACCTCCGCGCTCTCCAGAAAATCCCCGCGCTTTGCCATGGACAGGAAAGTCTCGCGGCTGACGAAATGGTAATCCTTGCCGTCGGTTTCGCCCGGGCGCGGCATCCGGGACGTATAGGAAACTGACAGATCAATTTCCCGGTTCCTGGATAGCAGCGCATTGACCAGGCTGGTCTTGCCTGCACCGGAAGGCGCGCTGACGATGAATAGGTTGCCTCGCATCGTGTGATTGTACCGCAGGCAAATCAAGAGTTATAGCTTTGCAACAAGGCTCTGCTGGCGGGCGCCAAACAACAAAGCCGGCTGGCGCCGGCTTTGCGGGGAGGGGTTCAGTCTTATTTGGCCAAGCCGGCGATAAATGCTGACATGCTCTTGATTTCGGCTTCGGTTGCACCCATGCCTTTGGGCGGCATCATTCCCAGTTTCCATCCGAACGCGCCACCCTTGGTCACGTTGGCGGCAATCTTGCTGGCAGCCTCCTTGTCACCCTTGTATTTTGCGGCAATATCATTGAATGACGGACCGACCACTTTCTTGTCTATGGCGTGACAAGCGCCGCATTTTGCCTTGCCTTCCGGCGGCATATCCGCCGCCAGGGCGGAGCCCGCAACAACCAGACCTGCAGCCGCAACCATGCTTACGATGATGGATTTCATATTCTCTCCGATTTGTTTGCAAGTTAGTGATAATCCGGGTTGTAGCTACCCGTTCTAAACAGCGCTGCCAGACATGCAACAGCAAACCTGACGGTGCCAATACTATAACGGCCATGATCCAATTACGTTGACAAGCGTCAGTAGCGCCCTGCCAAGTTGCACAAATTGACCGCCCTCAACTGTGGCCGCCGCTGACCCGCTCTATCCCCGCCAGATCTCGCGCCGAAAACACCGCTCCGAATCCTGCTTCCCGCAAGATATCGCGCACTGCGGCGGCTTGATCGTAACCGTGCTCGAACAGCAGCCAGCCGCCGGGCTTGAGGTGCGTTTTTGCCTGCGCAACGATACGGCGGATGTCGTCCAGTCCGTCAGCGCCAGAAGCCAGCGCGGCGCGCGGCTCGAAGCGCAGGTCGCCCTGCTCGAGATGCGCGTCGCTGTCAGCGATGTACGGCGGATTGGAAATGGCCAGGTCGAAGCGTTCGTTTGCAAGTTCAGAAAACCAGTCACTGCGCAGCAGACACACCTTGCCAGTGCCCAGCCGCCGCACATTTTCCTGTGCCACGGCCAGCGCTTTTGGCGAGACATCCACCGCCGTTATCTCGGCATCCGGCCGTTCGAGAGCGATGGAGAGCGCAATCGCGCCGCAGCCCGTGCCCAGGTCCAGCACACGAAACAGACTCTCTCCCCTGCGGGCGTAAGAGGGTGAGGGTTGCGGGATGCGCTGCAACGCCAGCTCGACCAGCAGCTCGGTGTCGGGGCGCGGGATCAGCGTCGCGGGTGTCACAAGGAATGTTAGTCCGAAAAATTCGCGCTCGCCGAGGATGTAGGCAATGGGTTCGCCTGCCAGGCGGCGAATCAGCAGTTGTTCAAATGTGGCCTGCTGTTCCGACGCTACCGGATCGGGCTCGTGAGCGATCAGCCACGCGCGCGAGACATTGCCCAGCGCGCGCCCAAGCAATGCACGCGCTTCAATGCTCGCTTCGATGGGAGCCAGCCCCAGAGCCCCGGCCAGCGCGGTTTGCGCTTGCACCATCAGACGCCCTGCGGTCACCGCGTTTTGCGCGCCAGTTCCGTCAGTAAGGTGAATGCGCCCGGTTATTCCCACAATGAAAGAAACTCCTCCCGGCATAGCCATGCTTCCTCGTTGCTGCCTATCCTGTAACTTTCGCGCTCATCCTTGCGTGGCATATTGGACAGCAATCCGCATCATGGCAGGTATCATGGGAAATTCCGGCAGCCTTGACGGTAGCCGTGCGCAGGCTGCAGCAGATTGTTCCAGATCGCCCACCCCCTGAGTGCCCCTTGCTGTTGCAGGGTGAGTTAACCAGACAAACCGGGCGGGTTTTGCGACCCGCCAAACATTTTCCCGTCCTCGGGCTTATCTGGAGCCTTTACTATGCCTCATCTGCCAGCGCCGCGAGCTGCTCCGCCTGGTGTTCCGCCATCAGCGCGCCGGTCAATTCGCTTATATCGCCGTCCATGATGGCGTCCATTTTGTACAAGGTGAGATTGATGCGGTGGTCGGTGACGCGGCCCTGCGGGAAGTTGTAGGTGCGGATGCGCTCGGAACGGTCGCCGCTGCCCACCAGCGACTTGCGCTCGGCGGCGAGTTTGCCGTGGGCCTCGCGCTCCTGCCTGTCCTTGATGCGCGCGGCCAGCACGCGCATCGCCTGCGCCTTGTTCTGATGCTGCGAGCGCCCGTCCTGGCATTCCACCACGGTGCCGGTCGGAATGTGCGTGACGCGCACCGCCGAGTCGGTCTTGTTGATGTGCTGGCCGCCCGCACCCGAGGCGCGGAAAGTATCTATGCGCAGGTCGGCGGGGTTGAGCACCACGTCGCCGACCTCATCTGCTTCCGGCAGTACCGCCACGGTGCAAGCAGAGGTGTGGATGCGTCCCTGCGCTTCAGTGGCAGGCACACGCTGCACGCGGTGCGCCCCGGACTCGAATTTCAGCACCGAATACGCACCCTGGCCGACGATACGCGCGATGATTTCCTTGAAGCCGCCTTTCTCTCCCGGGTTTTCCGAGACGATTTCCACCTGCCACCGGTTGCGCTCGGCAAAACGTGTGTACATGCGGAACAGGTCGCCGGAACACAGCGCCGCTTCGTCGCCGCCGGTGCCGGCGCGAATCTCCAGGAACACGTTGCGCTCGTCGTTGGGGTCTTTGGGCAGCAGCAGTTTTTGCAGATCATTTTCGAGCAGCTCGAGGCGCGCGCGCCCTTCCTTCACTTCGGCGTCGGCGAATTCGCGCATTTCGGGGTCGCTTGCCATTTCCTGCGCGGTGGCGATGTCGGCAGCGCAGGCTTGATGAGCGTGGTAGAGGCTTACCACCGGCCCCAGCTCCGCCCGCTCGCGGCTGAGTTTGCGGAAGGCATCCATGTCGCGGGTGGCTTCCTCGCTGCTCAACAGGCGACCGACCTCGTCCAGCCGCTCGCTCAGCTGGGCCAGTTTCGCGGCAATACTGGGTTTCATTCCGGGGTGTGCAGATTGTAGATGCGGTGCACCATATCGAGAAACGACTCGCGCTCTTTGGCCTCCACGTGGTTCAGCGCATGGGTGGGCGCATGGAGGAATTTGTTGGTCAGGCCGTTGCTCAACACCTCCAGCACCTTTTCCGCCGGCTCGCCCTTGGCCAGCAGACGCAAGGCCTTCTCGATCTCGTGGCGGCGGTGGCGCTCGGCGTGGTTGCGCAACGCGAGGATGGTGGGCACCACCTCGCGCGATTCCATCCAGTGGATGAAATCGGCCACCCCGGAATCAATGATGACTTCCGCTTCTTTCACCGCGCCCTGGCGCGCGTCCAGGCCGTCGCGCACCACCTCGGACAAGTCATCCACGGTGTACAGGAATACGTCGTTCAGCTCGGCGACTTCCTCTTCCACGTCGCGCGGCACGGCCAGGTCAACGATGAACAGCGGCCGGTGCTTGCGGATTTTCAGGGCACGTTCGACCATGCCTTTGCCCAATATCGGCAGCGGGCTGGCGGTACAGGTCACGATGATGTCGTGCTGCGACAGTTGCTCGGGCAGCTCGTTCAGGGTGATGGCGTGGCCGTTGATGCGGCGCGCCAGTACCTGGGCGCGTTCAAGGGTGCGGTTGGCGACGGTGATGTGGCGCGGCGATTTGGCCGCAAAATGCACGGCGTTCAGCTCGATCATCTCGCCCGCGCCGATGAACAGCACACGCTGCTCGGCGATGCTGGGGAAGATGCGTTCGGCCAGCTTCACCGCCGCGGCCGCCATGGAAATCAGGTTGGCGCCGATTTCGGTCTGGGTGCGCACATCCTTGGCCACCGAAAAAGTGCGCTGGAACAGCTTGTGCAGCAGAAAGCCCAGCGTGCCTGCCTCCTCCGCATAACGCACCGCCTGTTTCATCTGGCCCAGGATTTGCGGCTCGCCCAGCACCATTGAATCCAGCCCGCTGGCGACGCGGAAGGCGTGTTTGACCGCCTGCTCGCGCCGTAGCGTGTACAGGTAGGGTTCGATTTCGCGGGGCTCCATCTGGCGCGAACTGGCCAGCCAGTTGATGGCCTGCGCGGGTTCGCTGGTATTGCAGTACACCTCGGTGCGGTTGCAGGTGGAGAG
>JACRAQ010000056.1 GCA_016213335.1 Nitrosomonadales bacterium | reverse complement strand
GCCTCGGCGATGATGGCGTGGCCGATGTTCAGCTCGCATATATCGGGGATGGCGACGATTGGCTGCACGTTGTGGTAGTTCAGCCCGTGCCCGGCATTCACCTGCAAGCCCAGCGCGTGCCCATGTGCCACGGCGCGGCGGATGCGCGCCAGCTCGCGCTCCCGGTCCGCTACGCTGTCGGCGTCGGCGTATTTGCCGGTGTGGATTTCCACCACTGGCGCGCCGATCGCTCTGGCCGCATCCAGTTGCTTCTCGTCCGCATCCACAAACAGCGACACGCGGATGCCCGCATCCAGGCAGCGCCCGGTAGCGCGTTTCACCGCATCGAAGTGGCGCACCACATCCAGTCCGCCTTCGGTGGTGAGTTCCTCGCGCCGTTCCGGCACCAGGCATACATCGTGCGGCTTGATGCGCAGCGCGATGGCAATCATTTCGCCGGTCACCGCGCTTTCCAGATTCATGCGCGTTTGCAGCATGCCGCGCAAAATCTCCACATCGCTATCCTGGATGTGGCGGCGGTCTTCGCGCAGGTGCAGGGTGATGGCATCCGCTCCCGCCGCCTCGCACACCAGCGCGGCGCGCACCACGTTGGGGTAGCGCGCCCCGCGCACCTGGCGCAGCGTGGCGACATGGTCTATGTTGAGCCCGAGTTTGATCATTTTCTCTATCCGGCAAGTTTCATTAAAGGGGTGCAACCTAACAGAGGATTGAGCGGGATGCAATCGCATATACTATTGCCCGCGAAACAACCCACACAGGAACTCGATGCACATGGAAAAATTGACACCCGAGCAGATAGAGCGCGGCCTGACGCACGAAGATGCCAGCATCCGGAAAGAATTTGCCGAACGCAAGGATTACACGCCCACACCTGAGCAGATCGAGCGCGGATTGACGGATACCAGCAGCGAAGTGAGGGCGAGGTTTGCGGACCGCAAGGACTACGTGCCGACACCAGCGCAGATAGAGCGCGGGCTGACAGACGCGGAGGTCAATGTCAGGTACACCTTTGCGGAACGCGGGGATTACATCCCCACTGCCGGGCAGATGGAACGCGGGTTAAAGGATCCGCACCGCTTCGTCAGGATGCTGTTTGGGCAGCGCAAGGATGGGCTGGTCTGACGGGCTGACGAACAACACCCGGATATTCCTGGGCGAATGCGGCAAAGCGCCAGCATGCTTTCCGAAACGCAAAGCGCCACGCAAAGCCAATGAATACTGGTAGCATGAAAGTGCCTGCTGGAAATCAAACACCAGCAGGGGGCAGGCTGAACATTAATTTTGAGGGAGGATATAAATGAGCCAGCACGATTACAACATTACCACTCAACCACCCGCAGCGTTACTGGCTGATCTGAATGCTGCTTTGCGCGCCATTGCCACCAATAACAGCGGCGTGACCGCACCGAATCCGAGCTTCCCTTACCAATGGTGGGCGGACACGAGGAAGAAACTGCTCAAAATCCGCAATGCCACAAATACCGCCTGGGTGACGGTCGGGAAATTGAGCGACCCCAACCTTGGGCTGGCACTTGCCGGTGGCTCGGCTACACAGGATTTTGCTGCCAGAAACCTGGCTGTAGCTGGAACTCTTACCGTTAATGGGGCAGGACTGGATTTTTCGGCTCACAGCTGGACAATTACCGCGTACAGCGGAATATCGTTTATAAGCGGGTCAGGGTCAATCACGGGTAAATGGGTGCAGGCCGGCAAGCTGGTGCAGTTTTTTATTTACATCAAAGATGATGCACGGGGGGCGCTGGTTCCCAATGGCGTGGTTGTCGGGGCTGGCGCTACGTTGAATCTTTCCCTCGGGAACGGTGTTCCGCCCTATCCAGTTATGTATCATCCGGTGCATATCATGAGTGGGGAGCCTTCGTTATATTCGTTCGGTATGTTCGGTAACGATGGCGGCATATACAACAAAATTTTTCTGCCACCCACCACAGGCCAAGCTAATGTGGGGCCGACTCAAATTCTCACTGGCCACGAGGGGATTATTTTTGTGTCTGGATCATATCTCACGCCATGATATTAAGACATGCATTACCCGCCATGCGTTTCCCGCGTCTTCCATGTTTTATTCATCTTGACCTAGCAGCGCGCCGACAAAATCCTCCGCCACGAACGGACGCAAGTCATCCAGCCCCTCGCCCACGCCGATAAAACGCACCGGGATCGGGTGTGCCTTGGCAATGGCGGCGATCACGCCGCCTTTGGCGGTGCCATCCAGCTTGGTGAGAACCAGCCCGGTGACGCCCAGCGCATCGCCGAAGGCCTTGACCTGCGAGAGCGCGTTCTGGCCGGTGTTGGCATCCAGCACCAGCAGCACTTCGTGCGGCGCATCCGGCAGCGCTTTGGAAATGACACGCTTGACCTTCCTGATCTCTTCCATCAGGTGCGCCTGCGTGGTCAGCCGCCCGGCGGTATCGGCCAGCACCACGTCTATCTTGCGCGCCACGGCCGCCTGCACCGCATCGAAAATCACGGCGGCGGGGTCGCCTCCCTGCTGGGAGATGACGGTGACGTTGTTGCGCGCCCCCCATTCCATCAACTGTTCGCGGGCGGCGGCGCGGAAGGTGTCGCCTGCTGCCAGCAGCACCGATTTGCCCTGCCCCTGGAAATATCTGGCCAGCTTGCCGATGGAAGTGGTTTTTCCGGCACCGTTCACGCCGGCCAGCATGATGACGAATGGCTGGTGCGCGCCGGTTTCCAGCGGCCGGGCCAGCGGGGCCAGCAGTTTGAACAGGCATTCCGCCAGCGCTTCCTTGAGCTGCCCCGCTTCGGTGAGGCGCCGCGTTTTGACCAGGTGGCGCAGCTCGGCGAGCAGGAAACGCGAGGCGTCCATGCCGACATCGCTGGTGATGAGGATGGTTTCCAGTTCTTCGTACAGATCTTCGTCTATCCTGCCGCCGCGCCCGAACAGGTCGGCCAGCTGGTTGCCGGTGCGCGCCAGCCCGCTCTTCAGTTTGCCAAGCCAGCCGGTTTTCTCGGGCGTGCGCTGCTCGGAAGTGGTTTTTTTCAGGAAGCCAAACATGGTCAGGGTTGCCCGGGAGGTGGCGGAAAGAGAACAAAATAGCGCATAATACGCGCCTGTCACGGCGGCTTTTGCCGCCGCCGTTATTCTATGCTGATCGAGCTGGTTTGGGCTATAAATGCGCGCAAAACTATTTGGCTTCCTGCTGTTCCTGCTGTTGTTACCCGCCTTCGCAGCTCACGCGGGGGTGTTCGAAAAGACCCTGAGCAACGGACTCAAGGTGATCGTGAAAGAAGATCACCGCGCGCCGGTAGTGGTACAGCAGGTCTGGTACCGCGCCGGCAGCATGGATGAATCTGCTGGCGCCACCGGCATCGCCCACGTGCTCGAGCACATGATGTTCAAGGGCACCAGGAGCGTGCCAAAAGGGGAATTCTCCAAGCGCATCGCCGCAGCGGGCGGGCGCGAGAATGCCTTTACCAGCTCCGATTACACCGCCTATTTCCAGCAGTTGCATAAATCCAGATTGCCGCTCGCCATGAAGCTCGAGTCCGACCGCATGCGCAACCTGCTGCTGTCCGAGACCGAGTTCGGCAAGGAGGTCAAGGTTGTCATGGAAGAGCGGCGCACGCGCACGGACGATGAACCGCGCGCTCTGCTGTACGAAAAGCTGATGGCTACCGCCTATCAGGAACACCCTTACCGGCACCCGGTAATCGGCTGGATGAATGACTTGCAGTCGGCGGGCGCCGGCGATGCGAGAGAGTGGTACCGGCGCTGGTATGCGCCCAACAATGCGACTCTGGTGGTGGCGGGCGACGTCAAGGCAGCCGAGGTATTTGCGCTGGCGCAGCGCCACTACGGCGTCATCCCGGCACGCAAATTGCCTGCGCGCAAGTACTCCAGCGAACCGCCGCAACTCGGCACCAAACGCCTGGTGGTCAAGGCACCGGCCAAACTGCCTTATCTGGTGATGGCCTATCACGCGCCGGTGCTGCGCGATCCGGCGCAGGATTGGCGGCCTTACGCGCTGGAAGTGCTGGCTGGCGTGCTCGACGGAAACGAATCGGCGCGGCTGAACAAGACGCTGGTGCGCGAGCAGCAGCTCGCCAGCAGCACGGGCGTTGGCTATGACTCCACCGCGCGCGGGCCGGGCATGTTCGTGCTGGAAGGCACGCCCAGCGAAGGAAAAAGCGTGGCCGAACTGGAAGCGGGTCTGCGCGAGCAAATATCCCTGCTGGCGCGCGACGGCGTGAGCGAGGAAGAGCTGAAGCGCGTCAAGGCGCAGGTAACCGCCAGCGAAGTCTACAAGCGCGACTCGCTGTTCTACCAGGCAATGCAGATCGGTCAGACCGAAAGCATCGGGCTATCCCACAAGGATATTCCGTTGATGCTGCAGAAACTCCAGGCAGTCACCGCGCAGCAGGTGCAGGAGGTGGCGAATGAGTTTCTCAAGGACGACAGCTTGACGGTTGCAACACTCGACCCGCTGCCGCTTTCCAGCGAACGCAAGCGCATGAAGGGAGCAAACCACCATGCGCACTAAAAATTTATTGGATAACCTGAAACGGTTTTTTGCGATAGCCGTTCTTGGAGCCGCTTCCACCGCGTTTGCCACTCCGCAAATCCAGCACTGGCAGGCGGCAAGCGGAGCGCGCGTGTATTTCGTTGAAAACCACGACTTGCCGATGCTGGATGTGGCGGTAGATTTTGCGGCGGGCAGCAGTTTCGACCCGGCTGAAAAATCCGGGGTGGCGGGTTTGACGCAAAGCTTGCTCGATCTCGGCTCGGAGGGCATGAGCGAGGACGACATCGCGCGCGGCATGGCAGACATCGGCGCGCAACTGAGCGGAAGGCTGGACGCGGACCGTTCGGGAATGTCGCTGCGCACCTTGAGCAGCGCGGCGGAGCGCGACAGGGCGCTGGAGATTCTGGCGCGCGTGCTGCAACAGCCGCTGTTCCCGGAAGCCGTGCTGGCGCGCGAAAAGGCGCGCCTGGTCGCAAACCTGAAGGAAGCGGAAACCAGGCCGGAAAGCATCGCCAGCAAAACCTTTGCCAAAGCGGTATTCGGCGACCATCCCTACGGCCGGACAACATCGGTGGCCAGTGCAGAGATGATCCAGCGCGATGATATTGAAGCGTTCTATCGCGCCCATTACTCCGCAAAAACCGCCGTGGTCGCCATCATGGGCGATGTGACTCGCGCCGAAGCAGAAACAATCGCGCAAAAACTGACTGCCCATTTGCCGCCGGGCAGCGAGGCAGCGCTCATCCCGCCGGTAGCCATGAAGATTGCGGCAAACGAGCAGCGCATCGCCCACCCGGCCACGCAAAGCCATATCATGATCGGCGCGCCCGGGATGGCGCGCAACGATCCGGACTATTTCCCGCTCTATCTGGGCAACTATATTCTTGGCGGCGGCGGCTTTGTGTCGCGCCTGATGAATGAAATCCGCGAGAAGCGGGGCATGGCCTACAGTGTTTACAGCTACTTTGTGCCGACGAAACAACCGGGCATGTTCCAGATCGGGCTGCAAACCAAGAAAGAGCAGGCAGACGAAGCACTGCAACTGGTGCGCGCCACCTTGCGCGACTTTGTCGCCAAGGGGCCGACTGCCAAGGAACTGGTGGCCGCCAAGCAAAACCTCATCGGCGGATTTGCGCTGCGCATTGACAGTAACAAAAAGATCATCGAGTATCTCAGCGTCATCGGGTTTTACGGGCTACCCCTGACTTATCTCGACGATTTTACCGGCATGGTGGACAAAGTCACCGCCGCGCAAATTCATGATGCCTTCAAGCGGCGCGTGAACCCGGACGCAATGGCAACAGTGATTGTCGGTGCGCCGGAGGAAAAGGCGGAACCGGCAAAATAACGCCGCAGAATTCACGTGTGCGGGGCTCTAGAATTAACAAGGTGCGCATCATCGGCGGCACTTACCGCAGCCGCCAGATCCTGTTTCCGGATGAGGAGGGCTTGCGCCCCACGCCGGATCGCGTGCGCGAAACCTTGTTCAACTGGCTGGGGCAGGATCTGACCGGCAAGCGTTGCCTGGATTTGTTTGCCGGCAGCGGCGCACTGGGATTCGAGGCGGTTTCGCGCGGCGCCGCCGAAGCGGTGATGGTGGAAAATAACCGTGCAGCGTTTCGCGCCTTGCAGGAAAATAGCAAAAAGTTGGGCTGCAATAACGTGGCGCTGTATTGCGAAGATGGGTTAGGATTCGCCCGGCGGCGCGAAACCGGGCACTACGACGTGATATTTGCAGACCCCCCGTTCCGGGATGGCGTATTGCCGGAAGTGCTGCCCTTGCTGGCCGAAAAACTGGCGGAAGGCGGACTGGTGTACATCGAAAGCGGGGAAGCATTCGAGCCCGGCGCGCCATGGAAGGCAGTAAAGCGCGCGAAAGCGGGAAAAGTGCATTATCAACTGTTGCAACTCGGGGCAGGCAGCGATGATTAGAGTGGTTTACCCCGGCACCTTCGATCCGATCACGCGCGGTCACGAGGACGTGGTGCGCCGCGCCGCAGGGCTATTCGGCGAAGTGGTGGTGGCGGTGGCGGCCAGCCGCAGCGCGACGCTGTTTGGCCTGGAAGAACGCGTGGCCATGGCGCGCGAGATTTTCGCCGGATTTACCAATGTTCGTGTGGAGGGCTTCGATGACTTGCTGATGAATTATGTGCGCGCCCAGAATGCGCGTGTAGTCTTGCGCGGCTTGCGGGCGGTATCGGATTTCGAGTACGAATTCCAGATGTCCGGAATGAACCGCAGCTTGCACCCGGATGTTGAAACCGTGTTTCTGACCCCAGCGGAACAATACACTTTTATTTCTGCCAGCATGGTGCGCGAAATTTCGCGTTTCGGCGGAGATGTGAGCAAGTTTGTTTCGCCCCTGGTGGCGGCTCGGTTGACCGCGAAAAAATTAAAAGCTGGCCCGTAAATAGTCTGCCCATGCGGATTATTTGCGGGCAAGCCCTGACTTGAAGTACCCGATCATCTACAGGAGAGAAACATGGCATTGATAATTACCGACGAATGCATCAACTGCGACGTATGCGAGCCGGAGTGCCCGAACGACGCGATTTCGCAAGGCGATGAGATTTACATCATCGATCCCGACAAGTGCACCGAATGCGTCGGCCACTACGACACCCCGCAATGCGTGGAAGTCTGCCCGGTGGATTGCATCCCCAAAGACCCCGCGCACGTGGAAACCAAGGAGCAGTTGCAGGCTAAATACGAGCGCCTGATGGCGGCAAAGGGCTAGTAATTCGAATTGCCTTTCCGCACAAGAGCCCGCCGGTTAAGGCGGGCTTTTTTTGTTGCTGACAGATGCAGGTTGCTCCCGATTCCTCCGATTCCCAGATAAGGCGGGCGCCCCTTTGAGGGGCATTCCGCTCTACACGGGCTACTCGCTATAGATTTCCGGATAGTTCATGCAGGGTGCAATAAGCGTAGCGCATTGCACCGGATGCTTCACGCAACATGCGACGCAATGCCCGTTGGCTATTGCGCCCACAGGCTGGTTGATGGAATTTCCAGTCTGGCACACTACGATGCCGCCAGGTGGAAGGAGTCCATTCCATTGGTATGAGAAACACTACCCCACAAGCGGCGGAGAATTCAACCCGAAGAGATTAAACTGGATTTCCGCTTTTGCGGGCAAGACAAATTTTAAGAATTACCCTTATTCCATTTCTCCCACGTTCGGCGGATGATTCAATTCTGGCAGAGAAACCAGGGGGCAATCATACCGAGGGAAGAGAAGCTTTCCGAAATCATTGGCCAGATTTATCAGGCTGGCACCGATGCTGCCTGCGCCGATGATCTTGCGCCCACTATTGCAAGCGCGTTCGATAGTGAAAGTTGCGTAGTCTATTTTCGCCGCAACGCCTCGGATGGTAAGGCAAAGATGCCGACGTTGGCTGGGTATTTGTCTGGAACAGCTAACAACGATGAAAAGGCTCTTATAGCTTACGCCAGCCATTACCATGACCTCGATGAGTGGTATATCCGCGGCTGGAAAAAGGGCACGTCAGCAATCGTGTTGGGCCAGGAATTAATCTCGACCAATGCGGTGCTGCGCACGGAGTGGACAGATTACCTGCGGATGACAGAAATTATCCATTGTCTCGGCGCACATTTTGTTATCGAAGGCGATCTGCTGGGGTTGGTCGGCGCCCATCGCCCGCATGGGCGCAAATCTTTCGATGAGCAGGACAAACAAAAAATGGCCCTGCTGGTGCCGCACATCCAGCGCGCCCTGCAACTCCGCGAGCGCCTTGCCATGGACGGGCAGCGCAGCACCCTTACGCTCGACGTGCTCGACGGGCTCGCTGTGGGCGTGGTTCTGGTTGCCAGCGACTGCCGCATCCTGTTTGCCAACCAGACCGCCGAGCTCGCGCTGTGCGCGCAACATGGTTTCAAGGTTTGCAAAGCCCGGCTGCAGCCGCTCGATTCCAGCGATGCGCGCGCATTTGAGTTGATGGTGTCAGAAGCGGCCAAAACCGGCGCCGGGCAGGGAGCCAGTTCCGGCGGCACGCTCTATGTGACGCTACCCGGCAATGCAAAGCTGCCTGTCATGGTCTCGCCGATGAAATCGGGAGAAGCCGTTTTGTTCCCGGCAATTCCCGCCGCCATGGTGATCTTCTCCCTGCCCGATGGAAACCTCGTCATCTCCGAGCAAGTGCTCGCCCGATGTTACGGTTTGACTGCTGCCGAGGCGCGCCTGTATTCGGCCTTGATCGCAGGCCAGGAACTGGCCGATTATGCCGAGGCGCAAAAAGTCGGGGTCGGCACAGTCAAGACTCACCTGAAAAGCATCTTCGACAAAACCGGCTGCCACCGCCAGGTTGACCTTGTCCGCAACGCGCTGTCTGACCCGGTGCTCAGGCTGAAGTTGCCGTAATCCCGGGCTGCCCCTTTATCCCGTTTCGGATTCGCGAGTGCGAATTCATTCCCGCCTGCAAACCCGTCGCTGCATTTTTCAGTTTGATTATTTTCTCAAATCTATCCCGAATGGGAGAGGCGGATTTTTAACTTGATGTTTAGCATATCCGTGTCGCCTGTCGCATCGCAGTTCCGGCTGACACGCCTCGCGTGTTTCGAGTGATTTACCAAACTTTTACATACAAGGAGGAATATCATGAAACAATTTTTCGCACACATAATCTTGATGCTCATGTGTGTCATAACAGGAAATGCCTATGCGCAGCATGTTTCGATAGTCTCGAACAACCCCGGAATGACGTTGATGCATATCGCCGCATCGGGAAATACATTCTGGGCTGGCGCATACTATACGGGGAACAACCAGTTTATAGCCACCGGTGTTTCGGGTGGGGCTTTAAGCGCGCTTCCCGGCGCATCAGCCTGGAATCCCAATGGGCTGACTTTGCTTGGCGGCAATCTTTACTGGATAGACCCAAACGGCGATCCTGACGCAACCGCCATCTTCAAGATTCCTGCTGCCGGTGGTGCAATGACAAAAATTTACTCCGGATCTGCAACAGGTCAACCCATAGTTGATGGCGTCGGCATTGCCACTGACGGCATAAAGCTATATACGGCCGACGATGTTCAAGGGCGGGTCCATTCCATGAATCCGGATGGAAGCGCAATCACACAAATCGGCGGAAACCGCTATGGCGGCTTTTTCTACGGAGAGCATTACAACGCCATCGCGGTCGGCGGAGGAAACATCTTCATCGGCGATTCCGGCTCTGCTGCGGTCGGGCAGACCCCCGGCATTTATACCCATTCAACCGCCACCGCGAGTGGCGGCTTCTCAACCTTGGCCAGCGGCTCGATTTTCGGCGGATTGACCGACATGGCGTATGGTGAGGGCTATTTATTCATAACAAAAGGTGACACCATCTTCTCGATAGCGGCAAACGGCGGGCCTTTGACTTCCTTTACCGATCCCCTGTTTCACAACCTTAACGGAATTGCATATGATTCCGGCTCACTTTATGTAACCGATAATTTTGGTGGAATGGGACGCGTATTGCAGGTCTCTATGCCTGCCGTCCCCGAACCCGAAACCTACGCCATGTTGCTGGCCGGTCTGGGGTTGCTGGGCTTTACGGCACGCCGCAAAAAGAATCCCGCCGCGTAATCCGGGTTCACATTCCATCAATGCAAAACGGGAGCCCAGGCTCCCGTTTTGCGTTGCGGCAGGCTGTAGCAAGCGTAGCCAGTTCCCGCTTTTCGCACCGTTCAGATCAGCGCATCCAGCCCCTTGCGATCCAGCATGTAGAGCAGTTTAAGGGAGGGGCCGCTTGGGTGCTTGTCGCCGATTTCCCATTGGCGCACGGTGGAAAGGCTGATGTTGAGCACGGCGGCCAGAACCGCCTGGCTGATCCGGTAACGGTCGCGCAGGTCTTTAATCTTGCTGCTGTCGTACTCGGGGATGGGTTCCATGCACAGTGCTTCGTGTTTTTGCATCCTGCGCTTATCAATAAAGCCCAGTTTGTGCAGATCGGAAGCCGTTTCATGCACGGATTCAAGTATCCTGCTTTTGGCAATGCGCTTAGAGGCCATGGCAAATCTCCATCAATGCACCTGCGGCAACTGCCGCATCAAGCTGGGATGATTCCAGCGCCAGCAGGTCGGCTGGCAACATCCTGCAAGGCTTCGAGTTCGTTATCGTTGATATTTGCCCGGACATTCTTTTCAACCCAGATAATCCATTAACCCGTCATTCCGGCGAAAGCCGGAATCCAGCAAGATAAAGAGGCTACGCGAAGCCGACAAAACCGTGATGTTGACCCGCATTCGCGGGAGATTATTTATCAACTGGATTCCGGCTTTCGCCGGAATGACGCAGCTTTGTGCTAATGGGTTATCTGGGTTCAAAGCCGAACACGAAAAACCAGCGATTCTTGTGGTTGGTGGCGACAATGGTTCGAGCGCCACCGCTCTTTCCCCGCCCGGGAATGGCAATGCGCTTTTTGACCACCCCGCCACCCAGATGCGCATCAACCAATCCATGTTCCATCTCCTTCACTGCCGAGCAAAGCAGCAAGTCGGTCAATTCAGACTTGCGCATCCATCGGCTGAAACTGCGCGTTTTGAAAACTCGTTTCATGCACATACTGCATCACTTAGTGGCATAGTATGCAAAGCTCCCTTTCGAGGTAACGCTACGCTGCGCGGGCGGAACATTTGCGGGGGCTTTATCTACCTGGCCATTGCGCTTCCCCTCGGTTTGAATCGCGCTCCCTATCCGGTTTCCATTTCTCCACCAAGCGAAAGCATGTTATAAATTCAGCCCATGTCCTCCTGGTTCAAGATACTGGAAGAAAAACCGGATCACCCCATGTCCGACGTGGGGGAAGCCCGGAAGCTGCTCGCCGACCTGCCCGAAAACGATCCGCTCAAGGCGCTGGATGATGTCACATCGTGGCTGGCTTCAGTCAAGGATACACCCGGATTCCAACCCGAGCGCCGCACAAACGTCATCATGCTGCTGGATGAAACCGGGCAGCCGTTTCAGGCGGAGTTGTTGCAGCAATACTTGGCCGCACCGCATTTGCAGGACTTCAAGGGCTTGCGCCTGTGGCGGGGCATCCACGGATTCATGGTGGAGCTGGCCGAGGCTTATGCCGTGTGCGCCCAGGAATACGCGCAGGAAGAAAAAAAGCCTCATGCCCTCGCGGAACTGATGCCGGTCATCTGCGTCAGGTTGCTGCGCGCTGTTGCCGAGCGGATGAAGCTGGAGCTGATGCGCTATCTGGATGTGGAGCAGGCGGTCTGGAACCAGCTGTGCCAGCATTACAGCTTTGCCAAAGCCAACCAGTTTGCCGAGACCATGGTTCACGCTTATCCATCGCATGTCATCCACACCAGCCCCCAGAAAGAATTTTTGCGGGCACTCATTCTGTATGTGTCATCCCCCGCGACCCTGGCGCCGAACCAGATCGAAGTGAGCTCCCGCATCGCCGCCCGCATGGCGAGCCTTTTCGATCTCAAGGAAACGCCGGATCCGGATTGCCCCTATTATCTCGACCTTTCCAGCCCCGGCGCACCGAGACCGGTGGCTGCCGGGTTTCTGGCGACTCCCGCCATGCGCTTCTTCGGAGCGGCGAGAGCGGTTCCCAAACTGGAGGATATCGCCCGTCAGAGCGAGAGCGGCGCAATTGACCCCGAACGCCGTTTCGGCAACGAGTTTACCCCGGACGGCAAACTTACCGTGCTCCGGCATTTGCAGATGTACTGGGGCAAGACGCAACCGCACCGGCTCGGGGAACGGAGAAGCATCAGCACCACCATCGAGGTTGCGCACAGCTTCAGGACTATCAGCAAACTGGTTGCCCGCATCGAGCTGGACCAGATAACCTGCCTTTCCAGCGAGGAAGCGGCAGAGCTGAAAGAACGCTCGGAAAAGGTGACCCTGGCCAGCGAGGAAGTTGATTTCACCACGGATACGTGGCCAGTTCTGGATATAAGCATCGGCGGGGTCGGTGGAATGATTCCGCAGCCCTCCGGCGCGTGGGCAAAGATTGGCGCCCTGTGCGGCCTCAAGCCCCAGAACAGCGGCCTGTGGTGGGTCGGCATGATCCGGCGCCTGCATACCGGCCACCAGAGCAAGGTGCATGTCGGGATCGAAATCCTTGCCAAGAAACCCCTGTCGGTGTGGCTGCGTTCGCTCGGCAAGGGTGCGGAGCGTGTGTCCAACTGGGAAACCAGCTCCGGATCGTTCGCGTATGATTATCTGCCCGCCATCCTGTTGCCCGGCACACTCAGCTCGGAGGAAACTTCTACCATGCTGATGGAAACGGGGGGGTATGTGCCGGACGGCCTCTACGAGGCGATGATGGGGGAAAAGAGCCGCAACATCAGGCTCGTCAAGCTGCTGGAAGAAGGTGACGACTATGAGCGGATCCGCTTTCAGTGGCTGGGCTCCACGGACAGCTAAACGGCGCTGATAGAGGAAAAGACCAGCGCAGTATCACTGTAAAATGGAATCGGAATAACGCACGGGAGGATATATGCGATATTTGCTGTTAGTGTTGCTGCTCGCAGGCTGTTCGGCGATGGAGCGGATCGCACAAGAAGAGCCGCCCGCCGAACCAGGCCCGGCGCAGAACACCAAAAAGATTGCCGACGCCAGGCGCCTCTGCATAAAAAAATACGGCTATCTGCCGGGCTCCAGCACATTTGAGAAATGCATGGAGGAAAACGCTCCCGGGCTGAAAGCCGAAATAGAAAAAACCATTGAGAAAGAAGAAATGATCGCCAATGCCAGGGCGCAATGCGAAAAGGCCGGGTACCCAAAAAATACGGACGCGTATTACGAGTGCATCAGCAATACCTTGGAAAATGCTTCCAGGGCAACCACCCAGAAGAAGCTGCGGAGGTAGGCGCCGAAGGAGTTACTGCACATGTGTTTGGCTTTGCCGGCCCGCATCGTCGAGTTGCGGGAAAACGAGCTGGGCGTAGTTGACTTCGGCGGGGTGCGCAAGGAAATCTCGCTGGCCCTGATCGAAGAGGCGCGGGTGGACGACTATGTCATCGTGCATGTGGGGTACGCCCTGAGCAAGCTGGATACCGCCGAAGCGGAAGCCACCCTGCGCCTGTTTGCCGAACTGGGCGAAATGCAGCCGGATTCCGGGAGTGCCCCGTGAAATACGCGGATGAATTCCGCGACGGCAAGCTGGCGCAGAACATTGCGCGTGCGATCGCGCGTGAGGCCGGCACGGGCCGCAGCTATAGCTTCATGGAATTTTGCGGTGGCCACACGCACGCCATCTCGCGCTACGGCGTCGCGGATTTGCTCCCCCCCAATGTCCGCATGATCCACGGGCCCGGCTGCCCGGTTTGCGTGCTGCCCGTCGGGCGCATTGATCTCGCCATCAAGCTGGCGCTGGAACGGGGTGTGATCCTGTGCAGCTACGGCGACCCCTTGCGCGTGCCGGCATCGGGCGGGCTTTCCCTGTTGAAGGCCAGGGCGCGCGGCGGCGACATCCGCATGGTTTATTCCGCCACCGATGCGCTCTCCATCGCGCGCGCCAACCCCGGGCGCGAAATCGTGTTTCTCGCCATCGGCTTCGAGACGACCACGCCGCCGACCGCCCTGCTGATCAAGCAGGCCAGTGCGGAAGGGCTCAACAATCTCAGCGTGCTGTGCAACCACGTGCTGACCCCGCCCGCCATCACGCACATCCTGCAAGCGCCGGAAGTGAGGGAATACGGCACCGTGCCGATAGACGGCTTCATCGGCCCCGCGCATGTGAGCGCGGTGATCGGCTCGCGCCCCTACGAATATTTTGCGGAAGAATACCGCAAGCCCGTTGTCATCTCCGGTTTCGAGCCGCTCGACGTGATGCAGGGCGTCCTGATGCTGGTTCGCCAAGTCAACGCGGGCCGCGCCGAAGTGGAAAACGAATACTCCCGCGCCGTGACGCGCGACGGCAACCGCAAGGCACAGGCGCTGGTGGCGGAGCTGTTCGAGTTGCGGCGCACTTTCGAATGGCGCGGCTTGGGCGAAGTACCTTATTCCGCCCTGAAAATCCGGGCAGAATACGCGGCGTTTGACGCCGAATGCCGCTACGATTTGCGCTATGTTCCGGCACCCGACAACAAGGCCTGCGAGTGCGGCGCCATTTTGCGCGGGGTCAGGAAACCGGCGGATTGCAGGCTTTTCGGCACGGTCTGCACGCCGGAAAACCCGGTGGGGTCGTGCATGGTATCCTCCGAAGGCGCCTGCGCCGCCCACTACACCTACGGGCGCTTCAGGGACTTGGCCGCTTCCGCCATGCCGTGATGAAACATCCTGAGGATCACCCCATGCAAGCTTACGACCTGTCGCAGTGGTCGCACGATCATGTATTCGATGAGGGCAGCCAGGCCGCCGAACGCGGCACCCGCGCCGTGATGTGGATTACCGCCGCAATGATGGTGATCGAGATCGTTGCGGGCTGGTGGTTTAACTCGATGGCCTTGCTGGCGGACGGCTGGCACATGAGTTCCCATGCCGTGGCAATAGGCCTGAGCGCCTTCGCCTACGCGGCGGCCAGGCGCTATGCGAAAGATGCGCGCTTCGCCTTCGGGACATGGAAGATCGAAGTGCTGGGCGGTTTTGCGAGCGCAATTTTCCTGCTTGTGGTTGCCGCGATGATGGTTTTCGGGTCCATCGAGCGGCTCTTTTCACCCCAGCCCATCCATTATCTGGAGGCCATTATCGTCGCTGCCGCAGGCCTGGTGGTGAACGTTGTCTGCGCCGTTATCCTAGGCAAGGCGCACGATCACCGTCACGCCGATGACGCCCACCACCACGGTCACGCCCATCATCACGACCTCAACCTGAAGTCGGCGTATGTGCATGTCATCGCCGATGCGGCCACCTCCGTTCTCGCCATCGTCGCCCTGGCGGGCGGCTGGATATACGGCTGGTCCTGGCTGGACCCGGCCATGGGCATCGTCGGTGCCGCGCTGGTGGCGACCTGGGCGAAGAACCTCATCGTCGAGACCGGCAAGGTGCTGCTCGACCGCGAAATGGATCATCCCGTCGTGGAGGAAATCCGGGAGGCCGTCGAATCGGGGGCGGAGGCAGATGGCACACGGATTACCGACCTCCACGTCTGGCGCGTCGGCAAAAGATCGTACTCGTGCGCCTTGAGCGTCGTCACCCGCGACACGGCCCTGACTCCCGAACGCATACGCGAGCAACTCGCCCGGCACGAAGAAATTGTCCACGCCACCATAGAAATCAACCATTGCGCATGATGAGCTCGAATACCACCAAATCAAGCACCCTCCGTCCGCTGGGCATCCGCAAAGGGCAAGTTGAGCTCTCGCATGGCAGCGGGGGGCGGGCGATGGCGCAGTTGATCGAGGAATTGTTCTGCACGGCGTTCGCCAACGAGTATCTCGCGCAGGGCAATGATGGCGCGGTGCTGCCGGTTCCGCAGGGCGGGCGCATGGTTGTCACCACCGATGCGCATGTGGTTTCCCCGCTTTTTTTCCCCGGCGGCGATATCGGCAGCCTTTCCGTGCACGGCACGATCAACGACCTGTCCGTGATGGGCGCCCGCCCGCTGTGGCTGGCAGCCAGTTTCATCCTGGAAGAAGGCCTGCCGCTGGCGGATTTGCAGCGCATCGTGGATTCCATGGCAGATGCCGCGCGGGCGGCAGGCGTCAGCATCGTGACCGGCGACACCAAGGTGGTGGAGCGCGGCAAGGGCGATGGCGTGTTCATCACTACCACGGGGGTGGGCGTAGTGGCCGACGACCTTGAACTGGGCGGCGACCGCGCGAAGCCGGGGGATGCCATCTTGCTTTCCGGCACCATCGGCGATCACGGCATGGCGGTCATGAGCCAGCGCGAGAATCTGGCCTTCGATGCGCCCATCGAGTCGGATACCGCCGCGCTGCATGGCCTGGTGGCAGACATGCTGGCGAGCGGGGCAGACATTCATGTGATGCGCGACCCGACGCGCGGCGGCCTGGCGACCACGCTGAATGAAATCGCCAAACAGTCAAATGTCGGCATGATTCTCGAGGAGGCCAGCATCCCGCTGCGCCCGGCGGTGGCAGCGGCCTGCGAGTTCCTGGGCTTCGATCCGCTGTACATCGCCAACGAAGGCAAGCTTGTCGCCATCTGCGCGGAGAGCGATGCCGCGCGCCTGCTGGCCGCCATGCGCGCCCACCCGCTCGGCCGCGAATCCGCCCTCATCGGCTCGGTGCAGGCCGACCCGCACCGCTTCGTGCAACTGAAAACCCGCTTCGGCGGCTGCCGTATTGCAGACTGGCTCAGCGGCGAACAACTGCCGCGAATTTGTTAAGCCAGCTTTGCCGGCACAAAAAACCCCGCCACAAGGGCGGGGTTATCGGAGATACAGCTCAATCAGCCCAGATTTTGCTTCCTGCGGCGCGCCGTAAAGCCCAATAAGCCAAGGCCCGCCAGCAGCATAGCGTAAGTTTCCGGCTCGGGAACAGCGGACTGGTTGCAGGTATTGGTGGCCGTACACCCCGGATTCAGGATGGCCGCAGTAACAAAAATTCCGTCTTCCGGCTGGCTCGGGAATGTGCCTATCCAGCTTTTGTTAAATGCACCAGCGGTGCTATCCCAGGATATGCGGTACATCTGGTGAGAACCCTCTTCGGTAATAACCGCATCGCCCAGGAATGAAGAAAACTGAGTGGCTCCGGCCTTGATCACATTCACAGCATAATTGGCCGCATAAAAACCCTCGAGCGGATTGCCGCTAATACCCAGATTCGTTGGAACAAAGCTGAGCATTTCCGGGGTGCTGAACTGGAGTCCCAAATCAGTCATAGCGCCGCCTGACGTAATCGCATTGAGCCGCCCCGTTCCTTCCGAAACCACCACCAGCGTGCCGGCGGAAATGTTACCAAATTGCTGGGGTGCAAAATCCAGGCCCTCAGCGTCGCCGCCTACATTGGCCAGCAAAGTTGCCGTTCCGGTGCTGTTTACCGTGTACACGTTGCCTACGGACGTCGTCACGAGCATGTTGTTGCCGTAACTGCCGAAGGGGTCAAAAGCGATCCCGCGGACGCCGCCAGCAAGGCCGGTTGCAAACAGCGACTGGGTTAAGCCATCGTTGGAGAAGCGGTAAATATTGCCGTAAGATTGTGACCCGGCGAACACATCTCGCAACCCGAACCCGCCCAAGCCGAGCGAACTGGAAACGTATATTTCACCAACGCTTCCGCTTGAAAGGGGTATTGGCGCACCGAATGCCTGAAGATTCCCGCCACTGAGATCAGTCTGATAGAGCTGGTTGCTCCAATAGTTTGACCCGACGAACTTGTTTCCCGCATAGGAGAATCCGATGGGCGAGCCACCCGTGCTGCCGACAAACGGAGTGAATGCAACCTGCGCAAGTGCGCTTCCCGCCCAAAGCAGACCAATGCTTCCAATCAGGGTTAATAAGAGTTTATTTTTCATATTATTGATCCCTTCTTAAAGTTAACGGCCATGAGATAGTTACCGGGGCTACCGGTAAAACTATACTGACTTCCTCAACAAATGCCATTGTACTGAAGTACAGGTAGGAGTATTTCCTTCCTGCACCGTAAGGACGCTTGCCTTCTTCAACCGGTTCACCTGGAAACAGGTGGCCTGGCAGGGTGTCGGAAGATGTGACAACTGTGGATTCCACACTCCAGATACACAAACCCCGCCACAAGGGCGGGGTTATCGGAGATACAGCTCGATCAGCCCAGATTTTGCTTCCTGCGGCGCAACATGAAGCCCATCAACCCCAGACCGGCCAGCAGCATGGCATAGCTCTCGGGTTCGGGGACTGGCGCAGAGGGAAGGGTGGGTTGAATCAGGTCTGCATAGCTACGGAACCCCAGCACCCCGTTGATTTCGTTGTCGCCGTCCGTTCTTAATGCGCCCGGCCCGCCCCAGATGATGGAGGCATAGCGGAAAGTCGCATCCGTTCCGGTGCCGACGGCGTATACAAAGCCATCCCACAGCACGCTGGTGTCGCTGTAAAAACCTTCGAGCCAGACACGCTCGGTGACGGCCTGGGTCCAATTGACCAAGTCATTCGACAGATAAACGGTGGACTCAATGGATTCCCATGGAAGCGGGCCATGATCAACGGAATTGAAAATCGCCGCCTTGCTTGCCGCAAAGCCCAAGTCGAAAACGGTGTGGCCGATTACGTTGTCCGTCTGTATCCAGTATTGGTCAATGCTGTTCGCGGCGAAGGAGGCGTCACCCGGCTCAACGTCTCTGTTGTAGAAGTAATTGTAACTACTCTGGTATAGCCCATTGTCAACATTGGGTTGGTCAATAGAAACGCCATACCTGTAAGCAACATCCGCCGGATTATTGCCGTTGTGCCGGACCAGCGTGGCTCCGGTATAGCCAGTGGCATCGAAGTAGCCGTCATCCAGCAACTGGCTGCCGATAACTTGCCCGCGTGTTGTGTCATTGTCAACGCCATAATACAACTGGGCAAACGTGCCAACCGTGGCGTCCTGCCAACTGCGCGCATCATCCGGATTGACAAGTAGTGCGGCCGATGCTGCCTGAGCTAAAAACAAATTGATGACGTGCGCAGCAGCACTCCCGCCGAACACCGCCCTCCATGCGGTTCTACGCCCCATCATTAAATCCCCCCAGAATTCTCTGTAGAATTGCCAGCTATCTATAAATCAAATTGTCATTTGAGGCACAAAATTAACTTTACAAGCTCGCGTGAACATAATTCATTCTTCCAATAATTGCTATTGTACTGAAGTACAGGTACCCGCCCCAACCACCCCGAACCTGCCAGCGTGCGCATCCTGTTCCTGACCCACAGCTTCAACAGCCTCACCCAGCGCCTGATTGTGGACTTGACCGCAGCGGGGCACGAGGTTTCCATCGAGTTCGACATCGCCGATTCCGTAGCCGAGGAGGCGGTGGCGCTATATCGTCCCGACATCATCCTGGCGCCTTTCCTCAAGCGCGCGATTCCCGCCACAATCTGGCAGAACAACCTGTGTCTGGTGGTGCATCCGGGCATCGCCGGAGACCGCGGCCCTTCCGCGCTGGACTGGGCCATCCAGCGAGGTGAAAGCGCGTGGGGCGTGACCGTGTTGCAGGCCAATGCCATCATGGACGGCGGCGACATCTGGGCGATGGAAGCTTTTCCGATGGGTTTGGAGAAGAAGAGCAGCCTGTACCGTAACCAGGTTACGGAAGCAGCCTGCAAGGCGGTCGCGGCGGCTTTGGCGCGCCATCTCGAAGGAAGATTCCAGCCCTGCCCATTGGAACGATGGCCGGACGTGCGCGGCATAGAGCGCCCTCTTATGCGGCAAGCCGACCGGAAAATAAATTGGGAATCGGACGACACGCGCACGGTGCTGCGCAAGATTCATGCGGCGGATGGTTTTCCCGGCGTGCGCGACGAACTCTTCGGCGCGCCCTGTTTTCTTTTCGATGCCCACGCCGAGCCGGAAATGGCGGGACGCCCGGGCGTGCTGCTGGGCTGGCGCGGCCAAGCTGTAGTGAGGGCGACATGCGATGGTGCGGTGCGCATCGGGCATGTGCGGAGACCGGATCATGCGCACACTTTCAAGCTGCCGGCAGCCGTTGCTTTCGCTTCCGAGCTGGAAAGCGTTCCGCTGCTGGATGATGCCGGCGCGGACGGCATCCGCTACGAGGAAGCGGAGGGTGTTGGCTATCTGTATTTCGATTTCTACAACGGCGCCATGTCCACGGATCAGTGCCAGCGCCTGCTGGCTGCATACCGGCAAGCCTGCGCATGCCCGACGCGGGTCATCGCGCTGATGGGCGGAGAGGACTTCTGGTCAAACGGGATACACCTCAACCTGATAGAAGCGGCAGACAGCCCGGCGGATGAATCCATGCGAAATATCCGGGCCATGGATGACCTGGCCGAGGCCATCCTCCGCACCACCAGCCATTTGACCATCGCGGCGCTCGCGGCCAATGCCGGCGCGGGTGGCGCATTCCTCACGTTGGCCGCCGACCTGGTCTGGGTGCGACCGGGCATCGTGCTCAATCTGCACTATAAAAACATGGGCAACCTCTACGGCTCGGAATTCTGGACCTACACGCTGCCCAGGCGCGTCGGCGCGGAACAAGCAGCAAGCATCACTCAGAGCCGCCTTCCGCTCGGAGGCACACAAGCCGCGCGCATGGGGATCGCGGATGAATGCTTTGGAGAAGATGCGGCATCTTTCCGCAACGAGGCGAAGAAACGCGCCTCGGCGATAGCCGCCCTGCCCGATTATGGTGAGCGCCTCGCCGCCAAGACAGAAGCACGCTGGCGCGACGAAGCCATCAGGCCTCTTACGCAATACCGCGAGCTTGAGCTGGCAGAAATGAAGCGCAACTTTTACGGCTTCGACCCGAGCTACCACTATGCGCGTTACCAGTTCGTGCACAAGGCCCCTCACGCCTGGACGCCGAGGCATTTGTGCAGGCATCGGAATATCTTGTAAAAAGGCAATAACCGAAGGATGGTGCGATTTTCGCGAGTCAGCTTATCCAGATTCCCTCCAGCCGCACCCGCGTTTTATCGCCCCGTTTTGCCAGGGCGCTGATCACGCCCGAGTGCCTCGACAGCAGGACGCAGGTGCGCGGCAGAAAATAATAGCGCCTGCCGATCTGCAGTTCTTCCCGGCTGTGCCGCACCAGGCCATCGTAGGCAATAATCTGGTAGTAGCCGATTTCGCGGCCCCGATCCCTGGCGGCCATGGGGCCCACGATGCACCAGGTGATGGCGCCGTTGAGGGTGTCCGGATCTTCGACCACCACGCCCACGTGGGTGACCGGGCAGCCGACCAGCGCGGGGCGTCCATACAGGATGTCGCCCTTCTTGACGGCAAACTTCTCGATGGTGGCCGGATTGAGCGGAACGATGGTTTCGCGCGGGCCCGGGTCTTCTGGAAATTGTTCCAGAATGAATTCATACTCCCTGCCCAGCGCATCGTTCCAGATGATTTCCTCTGCCATGGGCCAGCAATGGGCGGCGGCAGGCGGCTGTTCCCGGTAAATGCAGCGCTTCAACGCATCCGGCTGGGTGGCAGCAAAGACTGCCAGTTCCGCACAGGTTTTGAAGCCGCACTGCCCGCAGTTTTTTCCCGGCAGCGACTCCAATATTTTTTCAATCTCGCCTTCCACTATTCACCCCGGTAGAACAGGTCGGAATCCAGTTTGCGCAGCACCCCGAAGTGGTGCTCCCAGCCGATGTTTTTCTTGCCGGCGCAGATGGTACAGGTCGCCACGGGCGGGCTGCCCTTGAGCATGAGCGGCATGGTTACGTCTTCCGCCCGCTCTATCCGGCGCACCAGGCGGTCTATGCCGATGCCGCGCAGGGCATCGGCCTCCAGCACTTCGATCCGGGTAGCGTCCATGATGTTGGCACGGAACACTTCCCTTTCCGCCTGCGATACCAGGTCAATCTTGGTCACCACGGCGATGTCCGCGAGCGTGAGCATGGCCCCGATTTTGCGCGGCAGGTTCATACCGCTGGTGGCCTCCAGCACGACAATACCGAGCGCACCCACGATGTAGGGCGCACAGCGCAGACATAGCCCGGCGGTTTCCACGATCAGGTCCGCGCCTTCCTCTTCAGCCCACTTCACCGCGTCACCCAGCACCAGCACGCTGGCATTG
>JACRAQ010000058.1 GCA_016213335.1 Nitrosomonadales bacterium | reverse complement strand
GCGTCGCAGCCGGTAACGCGGTAGCCCGCCTGTCTGGCGATGACCGCTATGCCGCCCATGAAGGTGCCGCAGATACCGAGAATGTGTATGTGCATTTCTTCCAGCCCTAGTTCTTCGCTATCACTCTTCCGTTCGCCCTGAGCCTGCGGCAGGGTCGCTGCGTAGCAGCGGGGCACCCACCGGCGTACTCCTTGCGGGTGCTGTCGAAGGGTGAGCGGATTTGTGGTGCTCGTGCTTCGACGAGCTCAGCACGAACGGGTTTCGTCATGTTCTGAAAATGAAATACACCGCCCCGATCAGGCACAGCCCGGCATACAGGTAGTCCAGCTTCAGCGGCTGGTTCATGTACAGCACCGCGAACGGCACGAACACCGACAGGGTGATGACCTCCTGCATAATCTTCAGTTGCCCGAGGCTGAGTTCGGTATAGCCGATGCGGTTGGCCGGCACCTGGATCAGGTATTCGAACAGCGCGATGCCCCAACTGATAAGGGCTGCGATATACCACGGCGAGGTGGCCAGATTCTTCAGGTGCCCATACCAGGCGAAGGTCATGAACAGGTTGGAAACGGCCAGCATCAAGGCTGTGACCAGCAGCGGGTTCGAGATCAGGTTCATCGTTCCTGATCCATGCCCAGCAACTCAACCTCGTATATCAGCGTCGCATTCGGCGGGACTCCGTCCGCCGAACCCCGCGCGCCAAAACCCAAGCTTGGCGGGATGACCAGCATGCGCTGTCCGCCCACCTTCATGCCCGCGACTCCCCTGTCCCACCCTTTTATGACATAGCCCGCGCCGAGCTGGAAATTGTAGGGCTTGCCGCTGTCGCGCGAGCTTTCAAATTTCTTTCCCTTATTGTCCGGCGCGTCCTCATCGTACAGCCAGCCGGTGTAATGCACCATCAACCTGCGCCCTGCGATGGCCGCCGGCCCATCACCCGGCTTGATATCGGTCTTGATCAGGTCATTCGCGGTGCTTCCTCCGCCCCTGATTAAGGGTTGATCGGAGCAGGCCGCGACCAGAAAAACACCGGCAGCCAGCAGCAGGGCTAGAGGAAATAACCGCAGGCGCTCCATCATGTTGATAACTTCTCCGGCGCAACTTCAGGTTGTTGGGATGCCATGCTCGCGCCGGATTAACGCACAGCCAGCAACTCCACGTCGAACACCAGCGTCGCATCCGGCGGGATCACCCCGCCCGCGCCGCGCGCGCCATAGCCGAGATGCGGCGGGATGACCAGCGTGCGCTGACCGCCCACCTTCATGCCTTCCACGCCCTGATCCCAGCCCTTGATCACATTCCCCGCGCCAAGCGGAAAATCAAATGCCTCGTAGCGGTCGCGCGAACTGTCGAACTTTGCGCCCTTGTTTTCCGGCGCATCCTTGTCGTAGAGCCAGCCGGTGTAATGCACCAGCACCTCCATGCCGCTGGCCGCCAGTTCGCCTTCGCCTACCTTGTGGTCGATTTTGATCAGTTCAGTCATGTTGCGTATTTCCCTTCTATATTGTGGCTTGCTCAACAAGCCGTGGTTAAAAAATGCCAGCACACAGCAGCAAGGTTAGCAATAATCAACATCCCAGCACCGGCGCCAGCCACCGCTCTGCCTCTTCCAGCGTCCAGCCCTTGCGCCGCGCGTAATCCGCCACCTGATCCCTGTCCACCTTGCCGGTGGCGAAGTATTGCGCCTGCGGATGCGAGAAGTAGAAGCCGCTCACCGCTGCCGTGGGCAGCATGGCGTAGCTGTCGGTC
Organism: Nitrosomonadales bacterium; assembly: GCA_016213335.1. Taxonomy (GTDB): domain Bacteria; phylum Pseudomonadota; class Gammaproteobacteria; order Burkholderiales; family Gallionellaceae; genus VIKH01. The sequence goes on along the minus strand of JACRAQ010000058.1, from coordinate 56,835 downwards.
AGCGTGATGCCTGTATTGAGTGGCGCCTGCAGCAGCTCGAACAATGGACCCTTCTCGCTGTGTTCCGGGCAGGCGGGGTAGCCGGGTGCGGGGCGGATGCCACGATAGCTTTCGGAGATCAGCGCATCGTTGCCCAGGGCTTCGTCTGCCGCATAGCCCCAGAATTCGCGGCGCACGCGCAGATGCAGGTGTTCGGCGAAGGCTTCGGCCAATCTGTCAGCAAGCGCCTGCAGCAGGATGGCGCTGTAGTCATCGTGGCGCTTTTCGAATTCAGCGATGCGCGCCTCGATGCCAACGCCCGCCGTCACCGCGAACGCGCCGATGTAGTCAGCCACTCCGGTTTCCTTTGGCGCGATGAAATCGGCGAGGCAGTAATTCGGAATGTCGTCCGGTTTTTTGGTCTGCTGGCGCAGGTTGTGCCAGGTGATCGCCACCTTGCTGCGTTTCTCGCCGGTGTAGATTTCAATGTCATCGCTATTGACGCTGTTCGCAGGGAAGAGGCCGAACACCGCATTCGCGGTGAGCCACTTTTCCTTGATGATTTTCTTCAGCATCGCCTGCGCATCGCTGAACAGTTTGCGCGCTTCCTCGCCCACCGACTTATCCTGAAATATCTTCGGGTAGCGCCCCGGCAGCTCCCATGCCTGGAAGAATGGCGACCAGTCTATGAAAGCGGCGAGGATGCCGAGCGGGTAATTCTCCAGCTTGTGCACGCCTGGCAGCCTGGGCTTTGGTGGCGAGTATTTCTTCCAGTCGGTCTTCAGGCCATGCGCGCGCGCTTCTGCCAGCGGAACATATACGGCCCTGGTTTTTTTGCCTTCGTGCTGGTCGCGTGCAGCCTGGTAGTCGGCCTTGATCCCGGCGATGTAGTTGTCGCGCAGCGTGTCGCTCAGCAGGTTGTTGCATACGCCCACTGCGCGCGAGGCATCCGGCACATACACCACTGCGCTATCCGGATAATTGGGTTCGATCTTTACCGCCGTGTGCACGCGCGACGTGGTCGCGCCGCCTATCATCAGCGGGGTGGTAAAGCCCTGGCGCTGCATCTCTTTCGCCACATGCGCCATCTCTTCCAGCGACGGGGTGATCAGGCCGGAGAGCCCGATGATGTCGGCCTTGTGCTCGCGCGCGGCGTCGAGTATCTGCTGGCACGGCACCATCACGCCCATGTTCACCACCTCGAAGTTGTTGCACTGCAACACCACGGTGACGATGTTCTTGCCGATGTCGTGCACGTCGCCCTTGACTGTCGCCATGACGATCTTGCCCTTGGCACTGGTGTTGCCGGTGCGCGCCTTCTCCGCTTCGATGTAGGGCACCAGGTGCGCCACCGCCTGCTTCATCACGCGCGCAGACTTCACCACCTGCGGCAGGAACATCTTGCCTGCGCCGAACAGGTCGCCGACCACGTTCATGCCGGTCATCAGCGAGCCCTCGATCACTTCCACCGGGAATTTCGCCTGTAGTCTTGCTTCCTCGGTGTCCTCGACGATAAAGGTGGTGATGCCGCGCACCAGCGCATGGGTGATACGCTCCTGCACCGTGCCCTTGCGCCATGCCAAATCTTCAACCTGCTCCTTGCCACCGCCTTTGACGGACTCCGCCAACTTGACCAGCTTCTCGCCTGGGCTTTCTTCTTGCCCTTGGGGGCTGCGGTTCAGCACCACGTCTTCCACCGCATCGCGCAGTGAGATTGGGATTTCTTCATACACGCCGAGCTGCCCGGCGTTGACGATGCCCATGGTCAGGCCTGCATGGATAGCGTGATACAGGAACACGGTGTGGATCGCTTCGCGCACCGGCTCGTTGCCACGGAAACTGAAGGAAACGTTCGACACGCCGCCGCTGACCTTGGCGTAAGGCAGATTCTTGCGAATCCAGCTCGTGGCCTCGATGAAATCCACCGCGTAGTTGTTGTGCTCCTCGATGCCGGTGGCGATGGCGAAGATGTTGGGGTCGAAGATGATGTCTTCCGGCGGAAAGCCGACCTTGTGCACCAGGATGTCATAGCTGCGCTGGCAGATTTCCGTTTTGCGCTGGTACGTGTCGGCCTGTCCCTGCTCATCGAAGGCCATCACCACCGCCGCCGCGCCGTAGCGGCGCACCAGCGTGGCGTGCCTGATGAAATTTTCCTCGCCTTCCTTCAGGGAAATCGAATTGACGATGGACTTGCCTTGCACGCATTTCAGCCCCGCTTCGATGATGTTCCACTTGGAAGAATCTATCATCAGCGGCACTTTTGATATGTCCGGTTCCGAGGCGATCAGGTTGAGAAATTTCACCATCGCGGCTTCGCCATCGAGCATCGCCTCGTCCATGTTCACGTCTATGACCTGCGCGCCGTTTTCCACCTGCTGCCTTGCGATCTCCAGCGCCTCGTCGTACTGGCCTTCCATGACCAGGCGCTTGAATTTGGCCGAGCCGGCGACGTTGGCGCGTTCGCCGACATTGACGAACAGCGAGTCATCGCCGACGTTGAACGGCTCCAGCCCCGCCAGGCGCAGCTTCTTTTCGATGGCGGGGAGCTTGCGCGGCGGCACATCCCTCAGCGCATCTGCTATTGCCTTGATGTGCGCGGGCGAGGTGCCGCAACAACCGCCCGCAATGTTTAGGAAGCCGCTGGTGGCGAATTCCTTCACCAGCCTTGCGGTGGTTTCCGGCGGTTCATCGTAGCCGGTTTCGGACAAGGGATTTGGGAGTCCGGCGTTGGGGTGCGCGCTGACATAGCAGCTTGCCACCCGCGACAATTCTTCCACGTAAGGGCGCATCATTTCCGCACCCAGCGCGCAGTTGAGGCCGATGGACAGTGGCTTGGCGTGGCTCAGCGAATTCCAGAACGCTTCGGTGGTCTGCCCGGACAGCGTGCGCCCGGAAGCGTCGGTGATGGTTCCCGAAATCATGATGGGAACCTTGACGCCATGCTGTTCGAAGTGCCGCTCGATGGCGAACAGCGCGGCCTTGGCATTGAGCGTGTCAAAAATGGTTTCGACCATCAGGATGTCCGCTCCACCGTCCAGCAGGCCGCGCACTGCTTCTGCATAGCTTTCCACCAGCTCATCGAAGGTGACGTTGCGCGCGCCCGGGTCGTTCACGTCCGGCGAGATGGATGCGGTGCGCCCGGTGGGGCCCAGCACGCCCGCGACGAAGCGCGGCTTGTCTTGAGTGGAAAATTCATCGCATAGATCGCGCGCCAGCCTTGCTCCGGCGACGTTCAACTCGTACACCAGATGCTGCATTTCGTAATCCGCCATCGAAACGGAAGTGGAATTGAAAGTACAGGTCTCGAGGATGTCCGCTCCTGCTTCGAGGTATTGGCGATGGATGCCGCCGACGATATGCGGCTGGGTCAGCAGCAACAGGTCGTTGCAGCCTTTCACATCCACCGGATGGCCGGCGAAGGTTTGGCGCTTGCCCGCGTAATCGCCATACAGTTCCGTGCCGCGATAATGCACCTCGGTCAGCTTGTGGCGCTGGATCATGGTGCCCATGGCGCCATCCAGGATCAGGATGCGTTTATCCAGCAATCTTTCGATGGGATGGAGCGAGGCTTCAGTGATGTGGGGCGTGTGGCTCATGGTTTGCGGCCCATTGAATGAGCGCGGATTTTACCATGCAACGAGGAGGGGGTTGGCGAGGAGAGCCGTTCTGCAGCTCTCCTCGAGGTAACTGATGCGATATGTTTCAGCCAGTCCGGCCAAGCACGGGCGCAGCTTCGGGTTCAGGCTTAGTGGTATTTCCTGCTGAGCTCATGCACTGCCTGCACCAGCGCCGCCGCATTTTCCGGGTCGGTAAACTGGGAAATGCCGTGCCCAAGGTTGAACACGTGGCCGCTGCCGTAGCCGTAACTGGCCAGAATGCGCTCGGTTTCGGCACGGATGGCTTCCGGCGTGGCGAACAGTACGTTCGGATCCAGGTTGCCCTGCAGCGCGACCTTGTGGCCGACTTTCTGCCGCGCGACGCCGATATCCATGGTCCAGTCCAGTCCCACGGCATCGCAGCCGATGTCGGCAATGCTCTCGATCCACAATCCGCCGCCCTTGGTGAATACGATCACCGGCACCTTGGCGCCGTCGTGCTCGCGCTTCAGCCCCCCCACGATGCGCTGCATATAAGCCAGAGAAAACTCGTGGTAAGCGTAGTGCGACAGCGCGCCGCCCCAGGAATCGAAAATCATCACTGCCTGGGCGCCGGCCTCGATCTGCGCGTTGAGGTATTGCGTCACCGCCTGCGCGGTGACATCCAGGATGTGGTGCATCAGCTTGGGCTCCGCGTACATCAGCGTCTTCACGCGCGCGTAATCGTCGCTGCTGCCGCCTTCCACCATGTAGCAGGACAGCGTCCACGGGCTGCCGGAAAAGCCGATCAGCGGCACGCGGCCATCCAGCGCCTTGCGGATTTGCGATACCGCGTCGGTCACATAGCGCAGATCCCTGCCGATGTCGGGCGCGCGCAGCGCCTTGATGGCGGCTTCGCTGTGCAGGGGGCGCTCGAACTTGGGGCCTTCGCCTTCGGCGAAGTACAGCCCGAGGCCCATCGCGTCCGGCACGGTGAGGATGTCGGAAAACAGGATGGCCGCATCCAGCGGGAAGCGATCCAGCGGTTGCAGCGTGACTTCCGTGGCCATGTCCGGGCTCTTGCACAGATTCAGGAAACTGCCCGCGCGCTTGCGCGTAGCACAGTATTCCGGCAAGTAACGCCCGGCCTGGCGCATCATCCACAGTGGGGTATATTCCGTCGGCTGGCGCAGCAAGGCGCGCAGGAAGGTATCGTTTTTCAGTTTGGCGTTCATGTGGTTCTCTATTGATTTTAGGTTTGAATTGTTCCGGCGCTACGGCCCGATTATACATTATGGGAGCGCCGAATAAGCTACACGCGGCCGTAAACGCGGCTTCCTTTACTGCCAGCCCTCTGCCAACATAGAATTGTGGCAGGCCACCATCTCCCTCGCCCATGCCCAACTCCGATTTGCTCGCCCGTTCCCGCGCCGCCGTCTGGCACCCCTGCACGCAGATGAAGCGCCACGAAGCGCTGTCGCTGGTGCCGATCGCACGCGGCGAGGGCGCGTGGCTGTACGATTTCGACGGCAGGCGCTACCTGGATGCGGTGAGCTCGTGGTGGGTCAACCTGTTCGGGCACTGCAACCCGCGCATCAACGCGGCGATCGCCGACCAGCTCGGCAAGCTGGAGCACGTGATGCTGGCGGGCTTCACCCATGAACCGGCAGTGCAATTGTCCGAGCGGCTGGCCCAGCTGGCGCCCGCCGGACTGGGCCACTGCTTTTTCGCTTCGGACGGCGCTTCGGCTATCGAGATCGCGCTAAAAATGAGCGCTCACTACTGGCGCAACGAAGGCAAGCCGGGCAAAAATGGCTTTATCAGCCTGCAAAACAGCTATCACGGGGAAACCCTGGGGGCGTTGTCGGTCACCGATGTGGCGCTGTTCCGCGAGGCTTACGGCGCGCTGCTGAAGCGCCAGGCCACCGTGCCCAGCCCGGACTGGCGCCATGCAGCGCAAGGGGAAAGCGCGCGGGATTTTGCGCTGCGCTGTGCGGAGCGGCTGGAAGCTCATTTGCAGCAACATCACGCCAGCCTCGCGGCTTTCATCGTGGAGCCGCTGGTGCAGGGTGCGGCGGGCATGGCGATGTACCACCCGGTTTACCTGCAGCGCGCGCGCGCGCTGTGCGACCGCTACGGGGTACACCTGATCGCCGATGAAATTGCGGTGGGCATGGGACGCACCGGAACCATGTTTGCCTGCGAGCAGGCTCCCCCACCCCAACCCCTCCCCCGTGAGGAGAGGGGCTCGGGAATCACACCGGATTTTCTGTGCCTGTCCAAAGGCATCAGCGGCGGCTATCTTCCGCTGTCGCTGGTGATGAGCACGGATAATATTTATCGCGCGTTCTATGCCGACGAAATGGCGCGCGGCTTCCTGCACTCGCATTCATACAGCGGTAACCCGCTGGCCTGCCGCGCTGCCCTGGCCACGCTGGACATTTTCGCGCAGGATGGGGTGCTGGACGCCAACCGCAGCAAAGTTGCCCGCTTCAACCGCATCGCCGGTCCGCTGGCCGGCCACCCCAAAGTGCGCCACTTCCGCAATACCGGCATGATCTGGGCGTTTGAGGTGGACAGCCCGCATGGCGATTTTGCCCAGCGCTGCTTCATGCTTGGGCTGGAACGGGAACTGCTGCTGCGCCCGATCGGCAAAACCGTTTACTTCATGCCGCCTTATGTCATCGGCGACGCGGAAATGGATATGCTGGTCGAGCGTATGCTGGCGATCATCGAACGTCTTGTTTGAGCGCCACCATGAAACCTGTTCATGTCTTGTTCTTTTCCTTATTGCTGGCAGCAGGAGCGCAAGCCGCGCCGCTGCCCCCGCAAGTGCTGAAGGAGCTGAAAAAAGCGCATATTCCACTGTCCGCAGCCGGTGTCGTGGTGCGCGAGGTCAATGCGCGCGCGCCGCTTATCGAGGTGAACGCGAAGGCGCCGATGAACCCGGCCTCCACCATGAAGCTGCTCACCACCTATGCCGGGCTGGAGCTGCTTGGCCCGGCTTATACCTGGAAGACCGAGGCGTGGCTGGACGGCAAGCTGGAGCAGGGCGTGTTGCAGGGCGATCTGGTACTGAAGGGCTACGGCGACCCGAAATTCACCATCGAGCAGTTCTGGCTGTGGCTGCGCGAACTGCGCGCACGCGGCCTGCGCGAGATACACGGCGACCTGGTGCTGGACCGCAGCTTCTTTGATCTGCCCGCGCATGACCCTGCCGCCTTCGACAACGACCCGGCGCGCGCCTACAACGTCGGCCCCGATGCGCTGCTGCTGAATTTCAATACCTTGCGGCTGCGCTATCTGCCGGACGGAAGCGCGCTGAAAGTCATCAGCGAACCCGAGCTGGCCGGCATAACCCTGGACAACCGGCTGGCGCCCCATCCGGCCAAGGGCGGATGCGACAACTGGGACGACGCCATCCGCGTGCAGCCGGACGGCGACAGCGTGATCCTGCAAGGCGCTTATCCGAGCGAATGCGGTGAGCGCGAGCAGAACCTGAGCGTGATGCCGCACACGCGCTATGTCGCGGCAGTATTCCGCGTGCTGTGGCAGGAAATGGGCGGCACGCTGCAAGGCGGCGCACGCGAGGGGACAGCTGGTGCGGATGCGCAGCTGTTCTCCACCCATCAGTCCGCGCCCTTGTCCGAAGTGATCCGCGACATCAACAAGTTCAGCAACAACGTCATGGCGCGGCAACTGTACCTGACCCTGGGCGCGGCAGATGGAGCAAGCGCCTCCCTCCCGCGCAGCATTCAAACCATGCAGGATTGGCTCAAGCGCAAAGCGCTGGACTTTCCCGAACTGGTGCTGGAAAACGGGGCGGGGCTTTCGCGCGCAGAGCGCATCAGCCCGCAGCATCTCGCGCAACTGCTGCAAAGCGCGGCAACCGGCCCGCTGAGCGCGGAACTGGTGGCCTCGCTGCCCATTCACGGCGTGGACGGTTCGGCGAAGAAGCGCCTCCGGGGCAGCCCTGCCGCCAGCCACGCCCACCTGAAAACCGGCACTCTGGAAGGCGTCAAGACCATCGCCGGTTACGTCAGGTCGCGTGCTGGCCGCGAATGGATCGTGGTGTTCTTTATCAACCACCCGAACGCAAAATCCGGGCAAGCCGCGCAGGATGCGCTGATCGAGTGGGTGCAGCAGCGCCGCTGAAACTTCGCCTGCAACTCATTGCCTGGATTCAATTTAAAGAACGCCTCTAAAGTTTTCCGCACCCCGCCCGATAACCTGTCCGGCCGTAAATACCCAAGCCGCACAAAGCGCATATCGCGTTAAAGTTTTTCCGTCTTTCTCCGATAACCAAATCTAACGGCGGTTGATGAGCCTTGCGGCACAAGGCAGACCAAAGTGAACGGCCACCGCGCCGGATAACGGAACAGTTATTAAGGAGAATTAAAATGCCAGCCATTATCAACACCAATATCGCGTCGCTGAATGCGCAACGCAACCTGAATGCCAGCCAGTCTGCCCTGGCGACATCTTTGCAGCGTTTGTCTTCCGGCTTGCGCATCAACAGCGCCAAGGATGATGCGGCGGGGCTTGCGATTTCCGAGCGTTTCACGACCCAGATCCGCGGCCTCAACCAGGCGGTCCGCAACTCGAACGATGGTATCTCGCTGGCGCAGACCGGCGAAGGCGCGCTGGCCGAGGTGACCTCCAACCTGCAGCGCATCCGCGAACTGGCCGTCCAGTCGGCCAACTCGACCAACAGCGCGTCCGACCGCGCCGCCTTGGACCTGGAAGTTCAGCAGCGCCTGGCCGAGATCGATCGCACGGCGGTTCAGACTTCCTTCAACAGCCAGAAGATTCTCGACGGCACTTTCGGCAACGCCACCTTCCAGGTGGGCGCCAACGTCGGCGAGACGATCACCGTTGGAATTGCGACCAGCATGCGTACATCTGCGATGGGACAGGTCGCGACAGGCACCTCCTCGGCAGAGGTGACGGTGGCTGCTTTAACCGGAACCGGCACGATCCAGGTTGGCTCCGGCACGGCAACAACCGTCCTTGCCTCGGTCGCCGGCGCATCCAATGGTCAATCGGTGGGCAGCGCCTACTCAAAGGCCGTAGCCATCAGTAACGCCAACGTGGCGGGCTTGTCGGTATCCGCGACGAATAATGTCGAATTCGGCATTGCGAACGTAGTCGGCGCCGTGGACAACACCAGCACCTACAGTCTCATGATCAACGGCCAATCGATTTACAACGCCGTAAGCGTTCCCAACGCCACACCGCTGACCACGCAGCAAATCACCGACGCGATTAACTCCTATCAATCGACTACCGGAGTCACTGCTTCATTGAGTGGCGCCAACCTGCGTCTCACGGCTGCGGACGGCCGCGACATCGCCATTGGCGAGACCGTGGGAGGGACTGCCTTGGTTTCCGGCGGCGTCACTGCCGGAGCAGGCGGCTCGTCGGTCGTCAATGGCGTGACGTTCTATGACGGCCAGATTAGTACGGTTGCCAATGCCACCAACAACAGTGCAGTTGCCGCCGCAGTCAATGGCGGGCGTCTGACCTTGACGGCCAATGAAAACATCGTGATCACGGGTGATGGCGCGATTATGGGTTTTGCAGGTGCCAGCACCACGATTGCCAAGGATTCGACGACTATCTCCTCGGCCAATGTTCTGACTGTGGCTGGCGCTAATAATACGATCACCCGCATCGATGCCGCGCTGACGACTGTCAGCACCTTGCGCAGTACCTTCGGCGCGATCCAGAACCGCTTCGAGTCGGTGATCACCAGCCTATCGGCCACGGCGGAGAACCTGACCGCTTCGCGCAGCCGCATCCAGGATGCCGACTTTGCGGCGGAAACGGCACAACTGACCCGTAACCAGATCCTGCAACAAGCTGGCACGGCGATGCTGGCACAGGCGAACCAGTTGCCAAGTACTGTTCTGAACCTGCTGAAATAAGCTGAGCATATAAGGAAGAGCAATCCCGGCCGGAGCGCCGGCCGGGATTCCTAAGCAAAGGAGGGTCAAAATGCTCATCCAGAACATAACCAACACGGCACAGGCTCCACAGCCTGCCAGGCTCACTAGCGGTAGTGCGCCTGTCGTTGTTTCGCCTCCGCCCCCAAAGACTGAATCAAAATCTGATGCGACAGAGGCAAAGCAGTCTGCTGTAAGTCAGGCTGCTGAGCCACAACCCTCGCCACAACCTACTGCACAGCAATTGAAAAATGTGGTGGATAGCATCAACAAGGCACTGAAGCAGGCAAACAGAAGCCTGGAGTTCAGCATGGACAAGGATACAAACAGGCAGGTCGTCAAGCTGGTGGATTCTGAAACCGGAGAGGTGATCCGCCAGTTTCCGACCGATGAGATGCTGGCGATTTCGCATGCCATAGACCAGGTTCAGCAAGGCCTGCTTCTGAAGCAAAAAGCGTAAGGCAGAAACATCGTGGCAACCACACCCACATCGACAAACCTTGACATCAACAGCATTGTCAGCCAGTTGATGACGGTGGAGCAGCGCCCGTTGACGGCACTAGCCAAGAAAGAAGCCAGCTATCAGGCCAAACTTTCGGCATATGGCAGCGTCAGCGGGGCGCTGTCTAACTTTCAAAGCGCGATATCCGGCCTGAGCAGCACGGCGAAATTGCAAGCGTTGAAAGCCACGCCATCCGACACCAGTGTTTTTACCGCCTCGGCCTCGTCCATCGCGATTGCGGGAGTTTACTCCCTTGATGCCATCACCAAACTAGCGCAATCGCAGAAACTGGCGGCAACCGGACAGGCCAGCAGCACGGCCACCATCGGCAACGGCACGCTGACATTTGATTTCGGCGCCATCACGGGCGGCACCTTCGATGCCGCAACGGGAAAATACACGGGCGCAACATTCACTTCCAGTGGCGCAGGAACCAAGACCGTCACCATTGACGCCACCAATAATAGCCTGCAAGGCATCCGCGATGCCATCAATACCGCAAAGATTGGCGTAACCGCGACCATCATTAATGATGGGGGCGCTTCACCCTATCGCTTGGTGCTGACCTCGGATAGCATCGGCAAGACCAATAGCATCAAAGTCAGCGTGACGGGAGATACCGCGTTAAGCAATCTGCTCGCGCATGACCCGGGCAACAACACGGGGCAGAGCCTTGCCGAAACCGCAACGGCACAAAATGCGGAATTCAAGGTGGATGGCGTTTCCGTAAGCAAGACCAGCAATACTGTCACCGACGTTATTCAGGGCGTGACCCTGAGCCTTCAGAAAACCACGGCCACACCCGTGAGCCTGACTGTGGCGCGCGATAACGCCACAATCAAGTCATCCGTGGAGAGCTTCGTAAAAGCGTACAACGACCTGAACAAGATATTGAAGGACATATCCGCCTACAACCCTGAAACGAAAACAGGCTCCATTTTGCAGGGTGACTCCACCGTCCGGATGTTGCAAGCGAAAATTCATTCGGTGCTGAATACGCCGGTCGGCAATACCGGTGGTTCGCTTTCCACGCTGTCCCAGATTGGCGTGTCGTTTCAGAAGGATGGGACGCTGGTGCTGGATGCATCCAAACTGAATGCGGCCATCACCAGCAACTTCAGCGACATTGCCTCGCTATTCGCAGCAACAGGCAAGGCATCCGACAGCCTGATCAGCTACAGTTCCGCAACTTCGGCAACCAGGCCCGGCAGCTATGCCGTAAACGTGGCTACGCTGGCCACTCAAGGCAAAGCGGCTGGCAATTTCAACCTGAATGCCGGACTAAACACCATTGCAGCCAGCACTGCGATCAATGTCACCCTGGATGGAACAACCGCTTCGGTTGCGCTCACGGCTGGCAGCTATACGGCAAGCCAGCTTGCCGCAATGGTGCAGTCGGCCATCAACGGCAACACCTCAATATCTGCAGCAGGTTCTTCAGTGACCGCCACCGTTGATGGCAGCGGTTTTTTAACGCTCACTTCCAGCCGCTACGGCTCTGCTTCCGGCGTCAGCCTGTCTGATGGATCGGGCACTGCCGTTTCTGCCTTCATGGGTACCACAACCAGCACAGCAGGCGTGGATGTGGCCGGAACAATTGATGGCCTGGCTGCAACCGGCTCCGGGCAATTTCTCACTTCCAGTGCGGGCAATTCAACGGGGCTCAAGCTCCTGGTCAGCGGCGGCTCGACGGGCGTTCGCGGCACGGCAAGTTATTCCCAGGGTTACGCATTCACTCTGGACGCTCTTGCCACATCGTTGCTGGGAAGCGATGGCCAGCTGAGCGGCAGGAAAACCGGAATCGACAATACCATCAAAGACATCGGAAAGCAGCGCGATGCGCTGAATCAGCGACTGGAAATGATCGAGAAACGTTATCGCGCACAGTTCACCGCGCTGGACACCATGCTCAGCAGCATGAATTTGACAAGCAATTATCTGACACAACAGCTAACCGCCCTACAAAATCAAACCAGGCTTTAACAGGAGAGAATCATGAACGCCACTTCTTCGATCAAGGCTTATAACGATGTCAGGCTGGAAACCGGCGTCCCGAGCGCCGATCCGCACAAGCTTATATTGATGCTTTACCAAGGCGCGCTCCTGGCGATTGCCTCCGCCAAAAACCAGGTATTGCGCAAGGAGATTGCCGGGAAAGGTGCTTCCATCACCAAGGCCATCGCGATTATTGACGAAGGGCTGAAAGCCAGCCTGGACCGGAATGCGGGAGGCGATCTGGCGCAGAATCTTTCGGCATTGTATGACTACATGAGCCATCGCTTGCTGGTCGCCAACCTGAAAAACGACGTTGCTGCGCTGGACGAAGTCTCCCGCCTGCTCTCCGATCTCAAAGGCGCGTGGGAGGCGATACGCCCGGTTGCCGTGCCGCCCAAACAGGCCGCCCCCGCACCGGGGCCGCAACCCCCGGCAAGACCCGCAGCACTGACCTACGGGAGGATATAACCATGAACCCGGTTATCGAAAATTACGAGCAGCTCTCCTCCATCATGGGCGAGATGCGTGCTGCCGCCGCGCAAGGGGATTGGGATCGGCTGGAGCTGCTGGAAAAGCAATGCAGCCAGCGCGTGGCCACCATGAAAGCCCTGGACAGCGCGGGGCGGCTCGATGAAAACACCCGCCGCAGAAAGGCGGCCTTGATCCGCAAAATCCTTGCGGATGATGCGGAAATCCGCAACCACGTCGAGCCGTGGGTTGCGCAGCTCCAATATCTCATGCAGAGCACGCGGCAGGAGCGCCGTCTGCAGCAGGCCTATTCCGGCTCATGATGAAGGAGCCCTCCCGCCAGCCGTGCCGCCACGGCTGGCCAAGCCGCTCTGCCAGCATGTCGTAGCGTGCGGGTATCGCGCAGGCGGCATTTGCCGCAAACCCGGTTGAAAGCCCGCCCATCGTATGCTCTCCGCCAATCTTCTCAATACCATCAAGGCGCTCGCGCTTGAGCAGCGCCCTCTCGTAACTGTAACCGCCGTCGGCACTGCCAAAACGGGTTTGTTCGAGCCCGGCCAGAAATTCCAGGGCAGCGTGCAAGCCCAGGTTGCTCCCGGGCTGTTCAAGGTACGCATCGGCGACCAAGTGATCCAGATGCAGCTTCCCTCCACCATCAAAAGCGGCGATACGGTAGCGCTGCAGGTCATGGCTACTCAGCCCCGCCTCGTTTTCAGCATGTCTGCCTCAACCAACCCGCTGTCCACCCCTGAACAACTCAGCTCCGCTTCGCGGCTGCTGTCCGCGCTGTCACAGCAGCAGCCCGAAAAAGCCTACGTGCGCGCGACGCAAAAAACGCCGCTGTGGCCTGTGCCGCAGGCGCCAGACAGCGCGCAATTGGCTGGCCAGTTGCGCGAAGCGCTGAGCTACAGCGGGCTGTTCTACGAATCGCACCAGGCGCAATGGCTGCAAGGCGCTCGCAGCACCGCCGAGCTGATGCAGGAACCGCAAAACCTGTCCTCCGGCCAGACCGCCGCCACGGCGGGCACAGCCGAGGAAAGCAGTTTCAACCCGGCATTGCGGCATATGTCGCCCTTGCCGCAAGAGGGGGGTGCGGCCGAGATCCCGGAACATTTGCAATCCCTGGTGCAACAGCAGCTCAACGCCCTGGAGACCCGGCAGATGGTGTGGCAAGGAAATATCTGGCCAGGCCAATCCATGCAGTGGGAAATCCACGAACACGAACAGCCTCCGCAAGCATCCGAAGCCGAAGGGCTGCGGCAGTGGACCACCCTGGTAAACCTGGTTTTGCCCAGGCTGGGAGAAATCAACGCCAAGCTGCATTTCGGCGCTAACGGGCTGAACCTCGCGCTGGAGGCGGACACCGCAATGACCCGGGCGGCGCTAAGCAACGCCGCCGAACGCTTGATCTCATCCCTGGCCGAAAACGGCATTCAGACAATCAATATGCAGGTCGTGCAACATGCACCCGCCGAATAAGCGCCAGATGGCTGTCGCACTGGCTTACCGCGGCCAGGATCCAGCCCCCAGGGTAGTTGCCCAGGGCCGCGGGCTGATCGCGCAGGCGATCATCGAGCGCGCCAAACAGCACGGCATTTACGTGCATGAATCGGAGGAACTGGTAGGGTTGCTGATGCAAGTGGAACTGGACCAACACATCCCGCCCCAGCTTTATCTGGCCGTGGCGGAGTTGCTCGCCTGGCTATACCGTCTGGAGCACGGGGAAACGCCGGCCAGCCCGGCTGCTGCAAAAGAAAAACAGCGGTAACATAGCGGCCGTGACGGGGCCGCCGCCCCGAAGTTATAACTTGCGCTGCCATGACCGGAAAAAAAGATGTTCCACTGAGAATCGAGCTGTTGACCGGCAGCGAAGGCAGCCCGTTTCTCATCCGCTCACAACCGGAAATCCGCTTCATCCTGCGCGAAATCGCCCAGAAACGCGCACGCGCGGCACTGTATTACGGCGAAGGGAACGATTTCTTCCTGACCATGCTGCTCGATGTCGGCGAACGCCATATCTGGCTGGATCCCGGCCCAAACATGCAGGATAACCGGCGGGCGCTGCACAGCGATAAAGTCATTTTCGTCAGCTCGCACCGGCAGGTGAAGGTGCAGTTCGTGGCGCGCCGCATCGAATCCGTGCCGTTCAGCGGCCGGGAAGCGTTCCGCCTGCCGCTACCGGATGCGCTGCTGCGCTTGCAGCGGCGCGACTATTACCGCCTGCGTGCTCCAGCCAGAAGCGCGCTCAAATGCGCCATGCCCGCCGCTTTACCGGCTTCGGCAAGACCGGGCACGCCTTCGGTCAAACGCGAAATGCCTGTTCTGGATATCAGCATAGGAGGGGTGGCTCTGCTGTGCGCTGAGCATGAAGCCGGGTTGCAGCCTGGGGAAATCTACCCGGACTGCCGGATTTCCCTGCCCGGGCTTGGCACCCTGATCGCCACCATACGGGTAAAAAACGTCATGGCAATCACCGCGCGCGACGGCACAGCCAGCAAACAAGCAGGTTGTGAGTTCCTGCGCCTGGACGGCAAGATGACCATGCTGTTGCAGCGTTACATCGCCGCACAGCAAACCACGTTCCCGGAATCGCCGTAAGCATCACCTGCCAAGGTGCTGAGCGCGCCTCGCTATACCTGCATGTTCATGATTTCCGTATAGGCCGCGATCACCTTGTTGCGCACCTGCACGGTGGTCTGAAAAGACAGGTTGGCCTTTTGCATATCTATCATCACATCGCTCAGACTGACCTTGTCGTCGCCCAGCACAAAGGCTTTTTGCATGTCCAAGGCATGATTTTGCGCTTGCGCCACCCCGTCCAGCGAAGACTTCAGCGCGTTGGCGAAATCTGCCGGGTCAATCGCCTGGGTTTTTTGCGTTACACCGCCTTGCGCGACAGCCATCGCGGCACGCATCTGGGCCAGCACGCTGTCAATTCCGGAAACACTCATGGCACCCCCCCTCTTTCACCGGATGCACCTTACCACCTGCGGTGAAGAACGAAGGCGGGAAAAGCGGCTGATTCACCCTGCTTTTCACCCTGCCCCCCCAGCTGCGGGCGGAGATAATACGCACTGTGTACTAGTGGGTCAAAAGACCGGGAAGCACGGCGGAAATCATGGCGGAAAACAACCTTAGCCCTCCTGTGGCACAGGCACTCGGAGCCCTTAACACCAGGCAGATTCTGGTGCTGATGGTCGCGGCGGCGACCACCGTCTCACTGCTTGCCGGGCTCTGGATGTGGGGGCAAACCCCGGACTATCGCGTCCTGTACGGCAACCTGTCCGACCGCGACGGCGGGGCGGTCATCGAGTCGCTGCAACAGATGAACGTGCCCTACAAGTTTGCGGAAGGCGGCGGCGCCTTGCTGGTTCCCGCCAACCAGGTGCACGAAGTACGGTTGCGCCTCGCTTCGCAGGGTTTGCCCAAGGGCAGCGTGGCCGGGTTCGAGCTGATGGAAAACCAGAAGTTCGGCACCAGCCAGTTTCTGGAACAGGTAAATTATCAGCGCGCGCTGGAAGGCGAGCTGGCGCGCTCGATGCAGACGCTGGCCGCGGTGCAGGGCGCGCGGATACACCTGGCGATCCCCAAACCCTCGGTGTTCGCCAAGGAACAGCAGAAACCCAGCGCATCCGTGGTACTGTCGCTCTATCCCGGTCGCATGCTGGATTCCGGCCAAATAAACGGTATTGTCCACCTGATCTCAAGCAGCATACCGGACATGCCCGCCAAGAACGTGACCGTAGTGGATCAGAGCGGTTCGCTGCTCAGTTCGGCCAGGGAAACCGGCGCCGAACCGCTGGACGCCAGCCAGCTCAAATACGTGCAGCAAGTGGAGCGGGACTACATCAGGCGCATCGAGGCCATTATCACCCCGCTGGTTGGAACCAGCAATGTTCGCGCGCAAGTGACTGCCGACATAGATTTTGCGCAAACCGAACAGACCGCCGAAATTTTCAAGCCCAACCAGGACCCGAAAGACACCTCTGTGCGCAGCCAGCAAAAGCTGGAGGCTCTCAATGGCGGCGGGCAAAATGCCGGCGGCGTGCCGGGCGCGCTTTCGAACCAGCCGCCCGTGCCGGCCACCGCGCCGATCGTCAGCCCTGCAGAGCCACCCGCGTCCTTGTCCGGCACGCCACCCGCCAGCAACCTGCGCAGAGAATCCACCATCAATTACGAGGTGGATCGAACCATACGCTACACCAAATCTCCGGTGGGCACTATCAAACGCCTTTCCGTGGCAGTGGTGGTGAACAACCGCATGGTGACGGACAAAAATGGCAAGACCAGTTCCAAGCCGCTGAGCGAAGCCGAAAAAACCCAGGTTACCGCGCTGGTAAAAGAAGCAATGGGCTTCGACGCCAACCGCGGCGATACCTTGAACGTGCTGAACAGCCCGTTTAACGTCGAAAAGGAGGAGCCAGTGGCCGAAGTTCCCCTCTGGAAACAGCCGGAATACATCGCGCTCGCCAAGGAAATCGTAAAATACGTGCTGATTGCCGGCTTGTTGCTGTTTATCGTGCTCAAGATTCTCCGCCCGGCAATCAATAGCACGGTGTCCTTTTTCCAGAGAATGGAAAACGAGATTGTTGCCGCCCGCAACAAAGCGGCGGAGAATGCGCAACAACGGCCGCCCGCATACCAGAACGATGTGACGGGAGCAAGGCAGTTGGCGCAGCAGGACCCCAAGCTGGTGGCCAGCGTGGTCAAACAGTGGGTAGGCGGCGGAAATGAGTGATGCGGGTATCGAAAAAAGCGCGATTCTGCTCATGTCCCTGGGCGAGAACGAGGCGGCTGAAGTGCTGAAATTTCTCGAACCCAAGGAGGTGCAAACAATCAGTGCCGCTATGGTGGCGCTGAAAAATGTCTCGCGCGAAAAGATCTCCAGCGTGTTTGACGAGTTCCACCAGTTTGCCTCGGACCGCACCACCGTCGGCATAGCCAATGATGAATATATCCGCAGAATGCTGACCAAGGCACTGGGCGACGACAAGGCCGTCGGCGTGATAGAGCGCATTCTGCACAACAGCGACACCAGCGGTATCGAGAGCCTGAAATGGATGGAGCCGGGCGCAGTCGCGGAACTGGTCACCAACGAGCACCCGCAAATCATCGCCACCATTCTGGTACACCTCGAGCCGGACCAGGCCGCCGAGGTTCTCGGGCTCTTCAGCGAGCGCACGCGCAGCGATGTGCTGTTGCGCATCGCCACGCTGGATGGCGTACAGCCCGAAGCGTTGCGCGAATTGAACGATGTCCTGACCAAACTGCTGACCGGCAACGCTGTCAGCAAGAAACGCATCAAGGGCGGCACGCGCACCGCAGCGGAAATTCTCAACTTCATGAACGGCGCGCAGGAAGAGGGGATACTCGAATCGGTGCGCGGCTACGATGCCGATCTCGCGCAAAAAATCATGGATGAAATGTTCGTGTTCGAGAACATCCTCGATATTGATGATCGCGGCATCCAGCTGATCCTGCGCGAGGTGCAGTCCGAATCCCTGATCGTCGCGCTCAAGGGCGCAAGCGAGGAGCTGCGCGAGAAGATTTTCAAGAACATGTCGCAGCGCGCCAGCGAAATGATGCGCGAAGACCTGGAGGCCAAGGGGCCGGTCAAGGTCAGTGAAGTGGAAGCAGAACAGAAAGAGATCCTCAAAACCGTGCGCCGCTTGTCGGATGAAGGCCAGCTATCACTAGGCGGCCGAGGAGAGGAGGCATATGTCTGACGTGCTCACCCCGAAAGAACAGCTCACCGCCTACCAGCGCTGGGAGTTGCCCGCTTTCGATCTCGCCAGAGCGGGAGGGACGCGCTCCGCTGCCGCGCTGCCCACTGCCGGCCCAATCGAGCAAACCCACAAGCAGGCTCAGGAGGAAGGTTACCGGGCCGGTTACGCCGAGGGCAAGCAGCGGGCTGACATGGAGGCACAACGCATGGCGCAGATGGTGGATGCGCTGAACCAGGAGCTGCAGCAAATAGACCAGAAGATCGCGCAGGACTTGCTGGAGCTGGCTCTGGAAATCGCCAGGCAAATGTTGCAGCAGGCGCTCAAGGTCAAGCCGGAGCTGCTGCTCGAGGTGGTGCACAAGGCCATCAACGAGCTGCCGCATTTCAATCAGCACGCCCACCTGGTGCTGCACCCCGACGATGCAAAACTGGTGCGCTCGCGCATGGGCGAACAACTCGATCATACCGGCTGGAAAATCATCGAGAATGAACAAGTGGGGCGCGGCGGTTGCCGCGTGGAAACCGCGCACGGCCAGATTGATGCCACGCTGGGCACGCGCTGGCAGCGGGTGGCCGCTTCTATCGGACAGGACAGCACATGGCTGGCGCCCTGATATCTTCCGGCATCCACGCCCAGCGCTGGCGGAACTGCCTGCAGGAAAGCCAGGAGGCCGCCGCGCTGGGCAAGCCCCTGCTGGTCAGCGGACGCCTGACCAAAGTCACCGGACTGGTGATGGAGGCAGTCGGTCTGAGGATGGCGGTGGGCAGCACGTGCGTGATCGAGTTGCCCAACCACAGCGTCGAAGCGGAAGTAGTCGGTTTTTCCGGAGAAAAACTGTTCCTCATGCCAGAAAATGATGTGCACGGCCTGATACCCGGCGCGCGCGTCGTGCCGCTGGAACCGGCGCGTGCGCTGCAGTTGGGGGGAAAACGCCGCACGAGGCGGCGGGCGGCGGACCGCACACGCCACCTGCCGGTGGGCGATATGCTGCTGGGCCGTGTGCTCGATGGTGCCGGGCGCCCGCTTGACCAGCTCGGCCCGCTGCCGGAAGAAGATACCGCGCCACTTCAGAGCCGGCCGATCAACCCCCTGGACCGCGCCCCGATCAAGGAGGCGCTGGATGTCGGCGTGCGCGCCATCAACAACCTGCTCACCGTCGGGCGCGGACAGCGCATGGGGCTGTTTGCCGGATCCGGCGTCGGCAAAAGCGTGCTGCTCGGCATGATGGCGCGCTACACCAGCGCCGAAATCATCGTGGTCGGCCTGATCGGCGAGCGCGGCCGCGAAGTGAAGGAATTCATCACCGACATTCTGGGGCGGGAAGGCATGGCGCGCTCGGTAGTAGTCGCAGCCCCCTCCGACACCAGCCCGCTGATGCGCCTGCAAGGCGCCGCCTATGCCACCACCATCGCCGAGTATTTCCGCGACCGGGGCAAGCACGTGCTGCTGATCATGGATTCGCTTACCCGTTACGCCATGGCGCAGCGCGAAATCGCGCTGGCGATCGGCGAGCCCCCCGCCACCAAGGGCTACCCGCCTTCGGTGTTCACCAGGCTGCCGCAACTGGTGGAACGCGCCGGCAACGGTACGGAAGGCGGCGGCTCGATTACCGCGTTCTATACCGTGCTGACCGAAGGCGATGACCCGCAGGACCCCATCGCCGACAGCGCGCGCGCCATCCTGGACGGCCACATCGTGCTGTCGCGCCGCCTGGCCGAACAAGGCCATTACCCCGCCATCGATATCGAGGCCTCCATCAGCCGCGCCATGAACCATCTGGTTTCCGAACAGCACTTCAGCTTGGTACAATATTTCAAACATCTGTACGCGCACTACCAGCGCAACCGCGACCTGATCAGCGTGGGCGCCTACGTCAGCGGCAGCGACCCGCTGCTGGACGAAGGGATCGCGCGCTATCCGCACATGGAGCGTTTCCTCAAGCAGGGCATGTTCGAGCGCGAGGATTTCGGCAGCGGCGTCGCATCATTCAACCAACTGTTCGACAATACGCACTGAGACGTTTAGACCATGACCAAGACTTTTACTTTGCAACCGCTGGTCCAGTTGGCACACCAGAAAAACGATGCCGCCACACGCAAATTCGGCCAGCTCAACCAGCAACAGCAGGTTGCGCTGGCAAAACTGGACACTTTGCTGCAATACCGCAAAGACTACCAGGCGCGCTTCCAGGAAGCAGTGCGTACCGGCATGAGCCAGTCCGATCTGAGCAATTTCCAGAATTTCATGCAGCGCCTTGACGAGGCCATCACCCAGCAGGAAAAAGCGGTCGAACAGGCGCACAGCTCAGTGCAGGTGGGGCGCAACGAACTGGAAGACACCCAGCGCAGAATGAAATCCTTCGACACTTTGGCTCAACGCCATGTGGAAAATGAAAAGAAACTGGAAGCCAAATCCGAACAGCGCCTCCAGGATGAGCATACCGGGCGGCATGCAGCTTTCAAGGCCGCGTCCGCGCAAAGCGAAAACTAAACCACGAAGGCCGCCATGCAAAACCTGCCCATCACCAGCACCCCACCTGCCGCGCAAACACAAGCCCCCGCCACACCGGACAACGGCGCCGGCCCGGCGTCGGAGCCGTTCGGCAGCGTGCTGGCCCGCCAGCGCGCCAACACCCGGGAGCCGGCAGAAAACGGCCGGGCTGCCGCAGCTTCTGCTGGCGGTTCACCCGGCTCCACCGGCTCCCCTGACTCCACCGGCAGCAACGAAAACGCCGACGAAGCGCCAGCGCTCGTGCCGGGTGCAACCGAAGACTTGCTGGCGGCGTTCTACCCGCTTGCCGGCCTTGCGGACAGCGCCGCTGCCACCAGCGAAAAACCCGCCTCGCCCGCACACGAGGCGAACACGGACGCCGCTCTAACCAGCGACACGGTGGCTGTTCCTTTGCCCGCAACAACGATGGTGCAGCAGAGCGCTACGCCTCCGGGCGCGGCTGCCGCCATTGGCAGCGGAATACGGCCCGCCGAGCCTGCGCAGTTTCGCGCCCAGGATTACAGCGCCGCCGCCTTCACCGATACCTCCAGCGGCACCTTACGGGAAGACAGCTTCCGGGCTGAGCCGGAAATGTTCGGTAATGAAACTGCCCACCCGGCGCTATCCCATGACAGCGCGCGCGTTCCCGCGCCGCTGGCGCAAACCGATGCTGCTGCCGCCGCACTGCCGCAAACCGGTTCCGGCCCGGCCGCCTCCAGCGCGGGCGGGACAACGCAGTTGCGCGTGGACACTCCTTTAACCAGAAATTCGTGGGGTGAGGAGTTCAGCCAGAAAATCATCTGGATGGCTGCGCAGCGCGGGCAGATTGCCGAACTGCACCTCAATCCGCCCGATCTCGGGCCGCTGGACGTGGTGCTCAGCGTCAGCGACGGCCAGGCTACCGCGATGTTCTCCTCGCCGCACGCGGCGGTGCGCAATGCCGTGGAGCAGGCGCTGCCTAAACTCCGCGAAATGTTGGCCGATAACGGCATTATGCTGGGCAACGCCACGGTGAGCGACCAGCAGCCCCGGGAACGGCAAGCGGGGCTGGAAGATGGCCGGCAAAACGGGGGGAACTGGCCTGCCAGAACGAGCGCTATCCTTCCCGCGAGCAGCACCCATGGCGTCAACACGGCCGCTTGGGCCGGGCGCCGCCACGACGGGATGGTAGACATTTTTGCCTGACCTGCCCCATAAGCCCCGAGCTGGCTCGGATTCTTCACCTTGTTCCAGTTATTGCTCCGACAAGATTTTGCCGATAATCCAGATTGAGCAACCAGAGAACTGCAATGGCTAAAAACGAAAAACCCGCCCCTGCCACCAACCAGAGCAAAGGTTCTGGCAAGGACGCGGACGCGCCTGAAGGCGCAAAACCAAAAGGCAAAAAACCGCTGCTTATCGCCATCGGCGTACTGGTGCTTGGGATAGCGGGAGGCGCGGGCTGGTATTTGACCAAGGGCAACAGCAGCCCCGCCGATACCGCCAAAAAGGCGCCTGCCGCGAAACTGGAACAGCCGAAATTCATTCCACTGGACGCATTTACCGTCAACCTGCAACGCGAAGAAGGGGATCAGTTCTTGCAGGTCGGCATCACGCTGAAAATTACCGATCCCACCCTGGAAGAAAAAATCAAACTGGTCATGCCGGAAATCCGCAGCCGCCTGCTGCTGCTGCTTTCCGGCAAGCGCGCCTCGGAGCTGGCCCCGGTCAGCGGCAAGAAAAAGCTTGCCCAGGAAATCATCCTGGAAGTAGATAGCGCGCTCGGTCTGCATCCCGCAACTCCCGGCATGCCCAAAGCTCAACCGGCTGGAGGAGCTGGAGCTGTTTCTGGTGTCATTGCGCCCGCACATGCCGCTTCCGGCGTGGCAGTCCAGCCCGGCGCCGCTTCCGCTCCAGCCGCTGAACCGGCTACGGAGGAAGCGCCCGCAACCGAGGAGGAGCCGGAAGCAGAGGAAAAAAACGGCATCACGGATGTTCTGTTTACTTCGTTCATCATCCAGTGAGCCATTCCGGATATTTCACCAGACCGGCCCGGAAATTGATGGGAAAAACATGAACGCAGGAAGGCAGCCCCATAGAACAGATCCCCGGCTGGCACCGCAGGCCCTCGTGGCTGCTGGCGGACGCTTTGCGGCGTCACCCCGCGACCTGAAGAAACATCGGGGTTAAGCCATGAGCAAGGACTTTCTTTCGCAAGATGAAGTTGATTCGCTGCTGAAGGGTGTGACGGGCGAGGCCGACGAACCGGAACAGCCCGGCGAGCAGGAAGGCGGCGTCAAATCGTACAACCTCGCCACGCAAGAGCGTATCGTGCGCGGGCGCATGCCCACGATGGAACTGCTCAACGAGCGTTTTGCGCGCCTGTTCAGGATAGCGTTGTTCAACCTGATGCGCCGCACCGCAGAAATCTCGGTGGGCCCGGTGCGCATCCAGAAATTCGGTGATTTCATCCGCAACCTTCCGGTACCCGCCAACATCAATCTGGTCCAGCCCAAACCGCTGCGCGGCAATGCGCTGTTTATTTTCGACCCCAACCTGATCTTTCTGGTAGTGGATAACATGTTTGGCGGCGACGGCCGTTTCCACACCCGCGTCGAGGGACGGGAGTTCACCCAGACCGAGCACCGCATCATCCGCAAGCTGCTCAGCGCGGTGTTCGAGTCATACGGGAAAGCATGGCAGACTGTGTATCCGCTGGAGTTCGATTTCGTGCGCTCGGAAATGAACCCGCAGTTCGCCAATATCGCCACGCCCAACGAGGTCGTGCTGGTCACCACTTTCGAGATCGAGCTTGGCGGCATAGGCGGCTCATTCCACTCCCTGATGCCCTACGCTCTGGTGGAACCGATCCGTGAGCTGCTCTACAGCTCGATGCAGGGCGACCACGTGGTGGCCGACAAACGCTGGCTGCACCTGCTATCCAGACAAGTCCAGTCTGCGGATGTCGAGCTGAGCGCGGTGCTTGGAGAAGCGCAAATCACGTTTGACCAGGTGCTGAAAATGCGCGGCGGCGACACCATCATGCTGGATGTTCGCGAAAATATTGTGGCCCAGATCGACGGTGTTCCGATCATGGAGTGCAAATACGGGGTTTCAAACGGCCAGTATGCTTTGAAAGTCGAAAAAATGCTGGGCGCAACCACAAGCGATGGAGGCAAACATGGCTGACGAAAGCACGGAAATCAGCGCGGACGACTGGGGTGCCGCAATGGCCGAGCAAGCGGCGGCCACAACGCAGGCCAAACCCCACGTGTTCGAGCAGCTTGGCGGTATCGCACCGGGTGCCGGGCAAAACGATCTCGACATGATCATGGATATCCCGGTGCAGCTCACGGTTGAGCTCGGGCGCACCAAGATGCCGATCCGGAGCTTGCTGCAGCTTGCCCAAGGGTCGGTGGTCGAACTGTCCGGCCTGGCAGGCGAACCGCTGGACGTGCTGATTAATGGCTTCCTGATCGCGCAGGGCGAAGTGGTGGTGGTAAACGACAAACTCGGCATCCGCCTCACCGATGTCATTACTCCCTCGGAGCGCTTGCGCCGTCTCAGCAGCCGCTGAAACGAGCCTGAAACATGCGGCTAGCCGGGATGTTCACGGATTATCAGGATACCAAGTGGCGTTCACCCGCACCTTCCGTATGACAGACGCAATTATTTCAACCGCGTGTTTTATCCGTACTTATCTGTGGTCAAGGGCAGCCAGGATGAAGCACCTCGCTTATTTGCGGTGCGCCTGCAGCCTTCTGGCCGCTTTCTTGTGTGTGCCCCATCTGGCTGCGGCGCAACAAGCCGCGCGCCCCGTTTACACGCCGCCCCCTGCAGCAATATCTTCCGGCAGCATCGCCCAAGTCGTTTTCAGCCTGCTGCTGGTGCTGGCAGCGGTCGTGCTGGTGGCGTGGCTACTCAAGCGCATCAACTTGCCCCAACACGGTGCCGGCAACCTGCTTAAAGTTGTTTCTGGCGTGGCAGTCGGCCAGCGCGAGCGCATCGTGCTGGTGGAAATCAACGATACCTGGCTGGTGGTGGGCGTGGCGCCCGGCCAGGTACGTGCGCTACACAGCATGCCCAAGGCCGAATTGCCGGAACGCGACGCGGACAACCTTCCCTCTGCTGACGGCAAATTCCATGGATGGCTGAAGCAATTCATGGAGAAACGCGATGCGGCTTAAGAGTGCTGGCGCGAAGTTGCGCGCTCCGGTTTTTTGCCACGCCTGGGTGAAGTTACTGCTACGCCTGCCGCTTGCCGCGCTCCTGCTTGGCCTGATCCCGGCAGCCCATGCCGCAGATGCGGGCTTGCTCGCTTTTACCAGCACCCCGGCACCGGGCGGCGGACAAACCTACTCACTCAGCCTGCAAACCCTGCTGTTGCTCACCTCGTTGAGCTTTCTGCCTGCCGTAGTGCTGCTGATGACCGGTTTTACCCGCATCATCATCGTGCTTTCCCTGTTGCGTTCCGCCATCGGAACCCCCTCTTCCCCGCCCAACCAGGTTCTGGTTGGCCTGGCATTGTTCCTGACTTTTTTTGTGATGTCACCGGTGCTGGACAAGATCTACCATGACGCTTACCTGCCCTACAGCGAGAACAAACTTACTCTTGAGCAGGCGTTCGACAAGGGCAGTGTGCCGCTCAAAGCATTCATGCTGCGGCAGACACGCGAAGCGGACCTTGCCCTGTTCGTGCGCATTTCGGGGAGCGAGCCGCCGGAAAGCGCGGATAAGGTACCGCTCAAGATACTGGTTCCGGCATATGTGACCAGCGAGCTGAAGACCGCCTTCCAGATCGGCTTCGTGGTATTTATCCCTTTTCTCATCATTGACATGGTGGTGGCCAGCGTATTGATGTCCATGGGCATGATGATGGTATCGCCCGCGATTATTTCGCTGCCGTTCAAAATCATGCTGTTTGTGCTGGCGGATGGATGGAACCTGCTCATCGGTTCTTTGGTGCAGAGCTTTTACACGTAAAGCCAGTTGTTAGCTGGTAGCCGCTGGCTGTTAGTTCAATGCTGGCCACTGCCAACTAACGACTGACGACTAGACTAACGACTGAATTATGACCCCAGAAAGCGTAATGACTCTTGGCCGCCAGGCACTGGAACTGACGCTGGTTGTTTCCGCCCCGCCACTGC
Source organism: Nitrosomonadales bacterium (assembly GCA_016213335.1). Classification (GTDB taxonomy): domain Bacteria; phylum Pseudomonadota; class Gammaproteobacteria; order Burkholderiales; family Gallionellaceae; genus VIKH01. Next base: position 31,029 of record JACRAQ010000058.1, on the reverse strand, counting down.
TGGCCGCCCTGGTTATCGGGTTGATCATCAGTATCTTCCAGGCCGCCACCCAGATCAATGAGATGACCCTGACGTTCATCCCCAAACTGGTTGGCATGTTCATTGTCCTGATCATCGCCGGCCCGTGGATGACCGGCATGATGGTGGACTACATCCAGCGCCTGTTCGCCAGCATCCCGTGGCTGGTCGGCTAGGGCGCAGCTGGCCTGCTATCCGTGATAAACAGCGTTAAGCCGTGGCAGGAAACCGTTCTGGCTGACACCGGGTTGCCTGCCCATGATTAGCGTCACCAGCTCCCAGCTATCCGCCTGGCTCGCCCTTTTCATCTATCCGTTTACGCGCATCCTGGCCCTGGTTGCCAGCGCCCCCATATTGGGTAACCGCCAGATACCGGCACGCGTAAAGATCGGCCTGTCGCTGCTGCTGACTTTTATCATCGCGCCAACCTTGCCGGTTCAGCCAGGCATCGAGCCGGCTTCGGCGATGGGCTTGTTCGTGCTGTTGCAGCAATTGCTGGCCGGCTTGGCCATGGGCTTCACCATGCGTCTCATTTTCACTGCAGTGGAAATGAGCGGGGATATTGCGGGGATGCAGATGGGGCTCGGTTTTGCAAGTTTTTACGATCCGCAGCACGCCACCTACACCCCCGTGATCGCGCAGTTTCTCGGCATCATCGCCGCACTCGCCTTCCTCGGCCTGAACGGCCATCTCACCATGCTGGCCGCGTTGAGCGAAAGCTTCCACGCTTTTCCCATCAGCGCTGCGGCGCCACCGGCAACGGCACTGCACACCTTGGCCGCGTGGGGCGGCAGCATATTCGTGTATGCGCTGCAATTGTCCATGCCGCTGATCGGCGCGCTGCTGATCACCAACATGGCGCTCGGCATTCTGGCGCGTAGCGCGCCGCAGCTCAATGTGTTTGCAGTTGGTTTCCCGGTTACCCTGGCTACTGGCTTTGCCGCGCTGGCACTGTCGCTGACCTACCTGTTGCCGCTGCTGGATGGTATTACCCATTCCAGCCTGGAAACGGCGATGAGCATCATGCGGCAACTGGGAAAGTGATGTCAGGAGGCAGGGGTGGCACCCGAACCTGATATCCGCATCACATGTAATTGAACATCGTCAGTTCGGAGATAAGCTGGAATGACTTCTGGGCAGCCTGCAAATTGACTTGCTGCTGGGTCAGGTCGGTGATTGCCTTGTTGTAATCCACATCCTGCAATTGGGACAGTGTCTGCTTGAACTGCAGGCCCAGATCCTCTCCGGTGCCTTGCAGGGCATCCAGCTCGCGCAAGCGCGAACCCAGCGATGCGCGCACCGTCAACACGTTTTCCAGACTCCGGTCCAAACTGTTCAGCGCCCTGTTGAGGCCGTTGGTGAACTGCGTCCGCGACCCGCCGCTCCCCAGCGCGGCAATCAGGTCCGAAATAGTCTGGAAAATGCTTTCATTTCTGCTCGGGCTGACGGTAAACGCATCTCCGTTTGCCGGAGCGCCGGTAATATCAAGTTGCACGCCATCGAAGCTGATGGTCTGGCCGCTGACGTAGGGATTGCCCGCCGACAGCACGGCACCGGTTGTCGTGTCGGTTACGCTATAAGTGGTTATTCCTGCGGCAACCCCGAATGTCAGCTGATAATTGTGCCCGGTGATTGCAGCCGGATTTGCCACCACACCTTGGCTCACTATGCCGCTCCCGGCATTGCCGGACCCGACCTGCAATGCCGTGCCCGGCGGAGACGCCACGGGAGTGCCCGCCTGGGAAACAATAAAAGTCGTGGCATCAACGATGGACTGCACCGTTGTTCCAGCCGGAAACCCACCACCGGATATAGCGGCACCCACGGCTAGCGTCGAGGTGCTGGCTGGCGCCGAGACGGTCACGGTCACACCATCAGCGGCAATTGCCGCGCTGCTGCTTAAGGTCGTTGGCCCGCTTGCCGCGCTGGCGATGAATGTGCCATTGCCATTCTTGATGCGCATAAATATGTCAGCGCCAGAATCGGTGGCAGCCATCTGCCTGGTGCTGCTCACTTGGATCAGGCGCTGGCCGTCATCCGCCATATACTGGGTTCCCGACGTGCTGTTAGCAAAGGGCTGTGTCTTGCCCTGGAAACCAGAAAACAGGTAATTTCCTATCCCGTCCGTACTGTTTGCCAGCCCCAGCAGCTCCTCCAGGCGGCCGCGCAAATCAGCGGCCAGGGACAGCTTGTCCGATGCGGTAAGCGCCCCGCCACCTGCGGCAACCGCTGTGGTTTTCACGTCCTGCAGCAAGGTGGTAACACTTTTCAGCACGTCTTCCGACAAGGACAGGAAATGGTTCGCCTCGCTCCGGTTGACCGCATACTGGGTGTTGGTAGCGTCAGACTGGCTGATTTCCAGCGCGCGAGCGGCATTAGCCGGATCGTCGGCGGGAGTCAAAATGCGCCGCCCGGCAGTAATCTGCTGCTGGGTGTGCAGCAGCTTGCCCTGCAACTGGTTCAGAGCTGCAACGTTTGCGTCGTATATGGTACCGGTGCTAATACGCATGGCGCGCCTACCCTCCCAGGCTGATTATCATGTCAAACATGCTGTTGGCTACCTGCAACGCCTTGCCTGCCGCCTGATAAGCACGCTGGTAGCGCATCAAATTGGCAGCTTCTTCATCGAGATTTACCCCGGAAATGGATTGCTGCTCCCGTATGGTTAAATTGACCATGCTGGCTTGCGCCTGGCTCGTCACGTCAAGCTCGCGGGTTTTGTTGCCGATTTGGCTGACCAACTGGCTATAAGCGCCCTGAAAAGAAGTGGTTCCTCCCGACAAGGCGTTCTGCACCTGCAATCCGGCCAGCAATAACACGTTGCGATTGTCCGCCGTAGCCCCGGTATTGGGGCCCACGGTAAAAGTATCGCCCGCTGCCGGGGCGCCTGTAATTTGCACCGTCCAGCCGTTATAGGAAAGGTTTGCCCCCGGAGTGTAAGCAACGGTAACCGGCGAGCCCGGTACACCGGCGCCCGTAACGGTAAAGGAAGTGGCGGTGCTAAATGCAATCGTTACCGGTTGCAGCAAATTCAGATCGGTGGCCGGATGGGCCGGGTCGGCAACCACCGGGGACTGGTTGACGGCGCCTGCGCTTATTTTCCCCGTGCCGGTATTGGTCAATGGCGCGGCAGTGCGAACCGGCGCGGCGGCGGCAATCGCGGCCGGCTCGCTGATGGCGACGGCAAAGTCGCGTGCGCCGTTTACCGTAGGACGTATGATGTGGATGTCGCCCGCCACCCCTCCCGCAGTTGAGCTGATGGTGAGGCCGTCCACTGTTTGCGGAAGCGCGGCAAACGTCGTAACCGTATTATCCGACAGCCGCCTCAGGGTATAACCGGCTGCGGCACCGTTGTATTGCAGCGAATAATCGCTCCCGGTCAAAGCGGAATAGCTGGCTATGCTCGCGCTGACGATAGCGGTGCTGCCGTTCAGGGCGTTATTGGTGCTGGGATTGACCATCGGAACGGGTTGGGCAAAAAAATTACCTCCCAAATCTCCGTTCAAATCCTGTCCGAGCTGGTGCTGGGCATTGAACAAACCCGCCACCCCCATCGCTATTTGCCCGAGAGCGTTTTGTGCGGCATCCAGGGTATTGGCGCGAAACTCGATCATTCCCCCCAACTGACCGCCAAGCAAACTGCTCTGCTGCAACCGTGTGAACGATCCGGCGCTCGTGCCGCTATACGCCACTTCGAGCTTGTTGGGGTCGGTAAGCGACTGGACGGTCTGCAAATTAAACGATTGCGCCCCCACCACCAGCGACTGGCCGTTGCCTATAAACACGTTATAGCTGCCATCGCTTTGCTTGACGACTCCCGCCTTGATCTCTTTGTTCAGTTGCGAAACAAGGTAGTCGCGCTGGTCCAGCAGGTCGTTGGGGGACTGTCCGGCAGTGTTCTGTGCCAGCACAATATTCTGGTTGAGGGTCGCGATCTGCTTAGCCAGGCCATTAATGCTGGTCACGCTATAGCCGATCTGGCTGTTGACATTATTGTTCATGTCGCTCAGCCGCTGGTTGATTGACTGGAACCGCGTTGTCAGGAACTGCGCGCTGCTGAGCATGGTTTGCCGTGCAGGCACCGATTCCGGCGAGCTGGATACGCCGTTTGCCGCATTGAAAAAATCCTGCAACGCGGGCGAAACACCGGCGTTGGGGTCGGCCAGCAGATTGTCAATTTGTTTTATCTGGGCGTAATAAGCATCAAGATGCGAAGAATGCGCCTGCTCGGACAAGACCTGCCCGGAAAGAAACTCATTGTAGACACGCTTGACGGCAACCACATCGGTGCCTTGGCCCACAAAGCCGGAGCCAATCAATTGCGGCAGACGCGCGCTCGTCTCGACCTGCTGCCGGTTGAAACCGGGGGTGTTCGCGTTGGCGATGTTATGCTCGGTCGTAGCCAGCCCGATCTGGGCCGCATTCAGCGCGCTGACACCAATCCCGTAAATGCCGGTTCCCATCTCGTTTTCCTTGATACGCAGTACGAACTGAATCGTTTATCGGCAATCCGGCAAACTACTTTAGGGCGGCAATCATGAAATTATATTTTTCGGACGGGGGAACGTCCCGGTCTGGACAAGGGGCCGGGGATCATCCCAGCGCATTGATCGCGCGCATGACTCTTATCAGTTTGTCGGCGTAACCCGGGTCGGTCGCATATCCTGCGCGCTGCAAGGCATAAGCCGCTTCGGGTGATGCCTGCCCCGCCTGCAACACCCGTGCATAGCGCGGATTGTCGCGCAACAGGCTCGCATAATCACTGAACGCCTCGGCGTAGGAGCCGTAGGCACGGAATTTCTCCACCTGCTTGCAGGGTACTCCACTGCGGTATTCCGTGGTCGTTACCTCCACCACTTTGCCGCCCCAGTTATCACCCGCCTTGACGCCGAACAGGTTGTAGCTGCTGCTGCCGTCCGGCATGAGAATCTCGCGCTGACCCCAGCCGCTTTCCAGCGCCGCCTGCCCCAGCATCAGCGAGGCGGGCACGCCGGTTTCACGGCTCGCATGAACGGCATCGGGCGTCAGGCGCCGCACAAAATCCCGTTGCATGTTCTCGCTGTAGGCCGACGTCAACGCGCTGGTGCGGTTTATCTGCGTGGCGGGCGAGCTCTGCTGTTGCAGCCCCGCCGCGCCGTAACCGAACGCTCCCCCCAGTTGCTTCACCATCAGGTCGGCCAGTCCAACACCCCGGCTGGCCACGCTCTGTGCCAGCTGCTGGTCCAGCATCCCGGTAAACATCCGCGTCTGCTCGCTATCGAACACGCCATCCTGCGGTGTCGCTTCGCGCATGCTCTTCAGCATCATATTCATGAACACTGCCTCGAACTGTTGCGCGGCTGCTTTCAGCGCCTGCTCTGGTGCATGTCTGGCCTGGGCGCGTAACCGGTCCAGACTTTGTGAACTGGCCGCCAAACTGGCGGAAATCTCGGTCGGGGCAATCACTTAGATAACTTCCAGTTCCGCCCGCAACGCCCCGGCGGATTTCATCGCCTGCAAGATTGCCAGCAAGTCCTGCGGTGTTGCGCCGATGGAATTGAGCGCTTTCACCACTTCGCTCAGTGACACCCCTTTTTTCAGCATCACTACCCCCCCTTTGTCGGACTGGATGTCAATCGTGGTTTTTTCGGTCTTGACCGTTTTGCCCGCCGAAAGGGGAGCGGGCTGACTGACTGCGGTATCGGTATTGATCACCACCGTCAGGTTGCCATGCGAAATCGCGCAATTATCCAGCGATACGGCCTGGTTCATCACCACCGAGCCGGTGCGCGCATTGATAATGACGCGCGCCAATCCGGGCGCTGGCTCCACCACCAGGTTCTCGATCTGCGACAGGAAAGCCACCCGCGCGCTGCCTGCCGGTGCCCGCACTTGAATCATCCGGGCATCCAGCGCCGCCGCCGCATCCGGCGCAACCTTTTCATTGATGGCATTCGCCACACGCGTGGCGGTGGTGAAATCCGAAACGTTCAGCTCGAGATGAATGTACTCGCCCTGCCCCAGCGATGTCGGCACGGCGCGCTCTACCGTCGCTCCGCCGGGCACGCGCCCGACGCTCAAATGGTTGACTTGCACCTTGGCTCCGCCCGCCGACGCCCCCGCGCCGCCGACCAGTACATTGCCCTGCGCCATCGCATAGACCTGGCCGTCCGCGCCTTTCAGCGGCGTCATCAGCAGCGTTCCGCCGCGCAGGCTTTTTGCGTTGCCCATGGAAGAAGCCGTGATGTCTATCGTCTGTCCGGCGCGCGCGAACGGCGGCAAGGTGGCGGTCACCACCACCGCCGCCACGTTTTTCAGCTGCAGGCTGGTTCCCGGCGGCAGGCTGACGCCCATCTGCGACAGCATGCTGACCACGCTCTGCACCGTGAACGGCGTCTGCGTGGTCTGGTCACCGCTGCCATCCAGCCCGACCACCAGGCCGTAGCCGATCAGCTGGTTATCGCGCACCCCCTGGATGCTGGCCAGTTCCTTGATGCGCTCGGCGGATGCCGCCGGTGGGAAGAGCAGGGCCAGTGCGAGCAGGATGATGATTTTCTTCATGATGACCTCCTTCGACGCGTTTGCCTAAAACGGCACCACCGAAAGGAACATGCGGCTGAACATGCTGGTGATTGCGGAACGATCCACGCTGCTGGTACCTTTATACTCGAGATGAACATCGGCCACCTGGGTGGATTGCACAGTGTTGCTGCCGGTTATGGAAGCAGAGTTGACCACGCCGGAAAAGCGGATGAACTCGTCTGATTGGCCGATTGCGACCTGCTTTTCTCCGCCGACCAGCAAGTTGCCATTGGGCAGCACTTCGATCACGGTAACGGCGATGGTTCCGGTAAACGTATTGCTGCCGGCGGTGTCGCCCTTGTTGGCCAGCTTGCCGCTCGACTCGCCGCTGGTGCCGAGAGAAGCCAGCATCTCGACGGGAGTTGCAGCGGTGGCGCTGCCGCCGTGCAGATTCCCGGTAATATTTGGCGTGAGCGCAGAAATGCTTCCGCTGTGCTCAGCGTTGCTGCTGGTTTTTTCGCTGGCAGACGTGGCTTCGGAAATCACGATGGTCAGGATGTCTCCCACGTTGAGCGCGCGCCGGTCTTCGAACAGCGGACGTTCATTGACTCCCGCCGGATAGATGGCGCCGTTCTGGAGGGCGGCCGCTTTCTGCTCGAACGGCTTCGCCGTCATCGGCTGCTGGATGCGGGTGGAAGGCGTGCTGGCGCATCCCGCAAGCGCTGCCAGCGCTCCGCAACAAACCAGCAAGCCAGCCAAATTCTTACGCATAGTGCGCCCTCGCTAAATCTGCGACAGTTTTTGCAGCATCTGGTCCGAAACGGTAATCGCCTTGGAATTGATTTCATAAGCGCGCTGCGTCTGGATCATGTTCACCAGCTCTTCCACCACATTGACATTGGAAGTTTCCACATAACCCTGGCTCAAGTTCCCGGTGCCGTTGGTGCCCGGCACATTGGTGCTGGGCGTGCCGGATGAGGCGGTTTCGACATACAGGTTTTCCCCCTGGCTTTGCAATCCGGCCGGGTTGATGAAGGTGGCGAGCTGCATGCTGCCTATTTGCACCGGAGCGGTCGCGCCCGCTTGCGTCACCGTTACCACTCCGTCGCGGCCTATGGTGAGGCTGGTAATGTTTGCCGGAACGGTCATGGCGGGCTGAACCACGAAACCGCTGGAAGTCACAACCTGTCCCTGGCTGTCGGTCTGAAACGAGCCATCGCGCGTATAAGCGGTGGTGCCATCCGGCAGCAGCACCTGAAAAAAACCCGGCCCCTGGATCGCCACGTCCAGCTTGTTGCCGGTCTGCTGCAGATTGCCTTGGGTGTGGATGCGCTCTGCGGCGATCGGCCGCACCCCGGTGCCGATCTGCAAGCCCGATGGTATCTGGGTTTGTTGCGACGACTGCGCGCCCGGCTGGCGCAGGGTCTGATACAGCAAATCTTCAAATACCGCGCGCGAGCGCTTGAAGCCGGTGGTGCTGACGTTAGCCAGATTGTTGGCGATCACATCCATCTGGGTCTGCTGCGCATCCAGGCCGGTTTTGGAAATCCACAGGGACCGAATCATGGTTGAATCCTTCTGGTTGGTAGTCGCTAGCTGTTAGTCGCTAGTTGTTAGTTGGTGTTGTCCGCTACGCGGGGTTTGGGTTTAACTGGCGACTAACGACTGGCGGCTAACAACTGTCTTTAACTGATGTTAAGAATCGAGCTTGCCTGTCTCGCGTTACTGTCCGCGCTTTGCAGCATTTTCATTTGCATGTCGAACTGCCGTGCCAGCGAAATCATGTTGACCATTGCCTCCACGGCATTCACATTGCTGCTCTCCAGGCTGCCGGCCGCTATTGCCACGCCGGCATCCGCCTCGGCAGGGTTGCCGTCGCTGGTGCGAAACAGCCCATCCGCCCCGCGCACCAGTTGGTCCTGGGGCGGGTTGACCAGTTTGATGCGGCCCACCACTACAACCTGGCTGGGCTTGGGGCCGGTGGGCACAGTAGAAATGGTGCCGTCCTTGGCGATGGTAATCTCGGTATCGGGCGGAATGGCGAGCTGGCCGCCATCCCCCGCAACGGCTAGGCCGCTGCGGGTCTGCAGTATGCCGTTGGGTGAAACCTGCAAGCTGCCGTTGCGGGTATACGCCTCGCTGCCATCTTCCAGTTGCACGGCGATCCAGCCTTGGCCTTGCACCGCCACATCCAGCTCGCGCCCGGTCTGCTGCATCACTCCCGGAGCGAAATCGGCACCCGCCGTGGAATCCACCACAAATGTGCGCGTGGGCAACCCTTCACCGGTCAGCGGCACGGCACGGAAAGTGTTCACTGCGGCGCGATAGCCTGGAGTATGGGTATTGGACAGGCTCTGCGCCACGGCCGCCTGCTGTTGCAGCACGTGGGAAGCGCCGGTCATGGCGGTATAAATCAGCCGATCCATTTTTTCTCCCGGCTATCAGCGCAGGTTGGTGATGGTCTGCAGAATTGCATCCTGCGCCTTGATGGTTTGCGCGTTGGCCTGATACACGCGCTGCGCAGTAATCATCTGCACCAGCTCCCCCGTCAGATCCACGTTGGAATCTTCCACCGCCGAAGATTGCAGCACACCCAGGCTGCCTGCTCCCGGCGTGCCTATCAGCGCCGGCCCAGAGGCGGAAGTGTCCGCCCACTCGTTATTGCCCAGCGGCTGCAAACCCTGCGAGTTGGCGAAATTTGCCATCACGATCTGGCCCATGGGCATGGATTGCCCGTTGGAATAACGCCCCTGGATAGTGCCATCCGGAGCGGTGCTGAAGCCGCTCAACTGGCCGGAGGTGTAGCCGGTCTGGCTCAGGCGCGTGACACCGAACAGCGCGCCAAACTGGGTGGTAGTAGCGCAATCGAACGTCAGGCTCATGGTCGCGGCACCCGGCGGCGTAAAGGGGGAGGCAGTGAGCAAGCCGCCCGCCGGCACCGACTGTACACCCGAGGTCGTGAACCCCAGCGTCCCCATGGCGGTTCCCGCCGCCGGCACCATGGTGCCGTCCATGGTCAGGTAAACATTCCAGGAATTGGCGGACACTTTCTGAAAATACAAAGTAGCAACGTGGCTGTTGCCCAAGCTGTCATAAGTTGTCAGCGAGGTCGAGCTGTTGAACGATGATGGGTTGGTCGGGCTGAATACCGTGACCCCGGCAGTCGCCACAGGCGCACCGCCGAACAGGTTGGCGGCGGCGTTGCCAGTCGGGGCTGCCACGGTAGACGTGGCGCCCACCGCCGAAGTTGAGGTCATCGTCAGGATATTCGCCGTCGCGGAAACCGAAACCGATTTCCCCGCTGCAATCAGTGCGGGATCGGCGTTGACCGCTGTTTGTATCGCCGCAGCCAGCGTCGCCGCCGACGGATAGGTGGCGCTCGGAATGGTAATTGCGCCGGAAGCGATGCCATCCACTGTCACGTTCAAGGTATTGTTGCCCGCTCCGATAACCAGCGTACCTACCGCCGCGCTGCCCGTCACATTGCCCGAAGTGAGCGCGGTCGGAAAGACCGAGCGGGAATCGAGATTCAACCCGACCGTGACCCCGGTTGACGCCAGCGGCGCCAGTGCGGCCGTAGAAATGGAGAGCGGCCCGAGCGGCAGGGTTGCTCCGGTTATCGGGTCTACCGGATACCCCGTCAACCGGTGCCCCTGGCTATTGACGATGTAGCCATTCTTGTCGAGCTGGAACTGGCCGTTTCTGGCATAGATTATCGTGCTGTTATTATCCATGCGGAAAAAACCCTGCCCGTTAATCGCCATGTCGAGGGAATTGTTGGTTGCAGTGATATTGCCTTGCCCGAACTGCTGCGCGATGGTAGCCAGCTGGGTGCCAAGGCCCGATTGCGTCCCAACGGTTCCGCCTATGGCGCTGGCATACACATCCGCAAACTGGGCTTGCGATCCCTTGAAGCCAACGGTATTGGCGTTGGCAACGTTGTTGCCGATCACATCCAGATTTTTTGCAGCTGCATTCAGCCCGCTTAGCCCTTGCTGAAAACTCATGGCATTCTCCCCGCAATAATGGCATTCATGTCACATGACCTGCTTGACTTCGGATAAGGCGAACCCGCCCAGCCGCCCCACATCGAGGGTCGCGCCTTTTGCCCCCGGCGTGACGGCGTTGACCATGCCGAAGGCCAGGGTGGTGGCGGTCGAACGGCTTCCCGCCAGTACCGCCTCCGCCGTAAAGCGGTAAACACCATCTGCGGCAGACGCGCCCGTATCCGTCAGCCCATCCCAGGCCAGCGGCAATATGCCGGCCTGTTGCGCCCCCAGATGCAAGGTGCGCACGAGGGCACCCGCAGCATCCGTGATTTTGACAGTCACGCTGTCCGCAGGCAGTGCCAGCTCGATTCCGCCCAGAGCCTGGCCATTGGCCAGGCTCATGGTGGCCCCGGGAACCAGGACGCCCCGCCCGATCATGCTGGCGGCCGTCATGGTCTGCGAGGCGGCCATGCTGTCGCTCAGCGCCTGCAAGGTGGAATTGAGCCTGTCTATGCCGCTTACCGTGCTGAGTTGCGCCATTTGCGAGGTAACCTGGGCATTGTCCATCGGGTTCAGCGGATCCTGATTCTTCATCTGCGTGACCAGCAGCTTGAGGAACCTGTCTTGAGTGTCACCGGCGGCGCCAGCGGTTTTTTTTGCCAGCGAGCTGTTCGCCGCATTGAGCGCATCAATCACCGAGGACGCCTGCGTTGCGATAGCCATGATCTTTCCTCCGTTACTGGCCGATGGTCAAGGTCTTGAGCAGCAAGCTCTTGGAAGCGTTCATCACTTCCACGTTATTCTGGTAGGAGCGCGAAGCCGAAATCATGTTGACCATCTCGTCCACGACATTCACGTTCGGCAGCGTGACATAGCCCTGCCCGTCGGCCATCGGGTGCTTGGGGTCGTATACGACTTTCATGGGCGAAGCGTCCTCTACCACCGCCACCACCTTCACCCCGGCACCCGCGTTGCCGCCCATCGGCGCGGCGCTGAACACCACCTGTTTGCCGCGGTAAGGCTTGCCGTCCGCACCGGTGGTGCTGTCGGCGTTGGCCAGATTGCTCGCCACCACGTTCAGGCGCTGTGATTGCGCAGTCATGGCAGAGCCGGAGATGTTGAAGATATTGAATAGCGACATGATGTTACCCCTGTATCGCGATCAAAACGCTCTTGATTTCGTCACTGACAAACCTGACTCCCGCCTCGTAGCGCAAAGCGTTATCGGCAAATTGCGCTCGCTCGACGTCCATTTCCACCGTGTTGCCGTCCGCGCTGGCTTGCGCGGGCATCCGGTACATCACCGGCACCCCCAGCACGGTTTCGCCGCTCGTCCCACCCAGATGGCGCGGCGCGGTCGCTGCCACGGGCAGTTTTGCGGCACCACTCCCCAGCGCCCCTTGCAAGGCGCCGGCAAAATCAATATCTTTGGCCTTGTAGTTCGGGGTATCGGCGTTGGCGATATTGGAAGCAAGCAACTCCTGCCGCGCTGCGCGCAGGCCGAGCGCCACCCGGTGGAATTGCAACACGCCGTCAATTTTGCTGGTCATTTTCCTGCCCCACTTTCGCCATGACGCACATGCTAACCACGGATGCGCCATGTCGAATGCCCGATTAGGCGCAAAAACCGGCGTCATTTCCCGGGTTAAAAGGCTTCCCCCGATGCCACTGGAAGCCGACAATACAACCATGAGAAAAATTACCCTCCTGGCGCCGGCAGGCTTGCTATTCATCGCTCTGGCAACATGGGCGTCACCGCAACAGGGCCATGCGGAAATCCGCTCGGCAATTGCCGATTTTGTGCGCGTGCAAACATCGAATTTGCCGGGCCAGGTATACATCAAGGTGGGTGAAATTGACCGCCGCCTCGCGCTGCACGCCTGCCCGGCGCCAGAACCGTTTCTCCCTCCCGGAGGGCGCTTGCTCGGCAATTCCACGATAGGGGTGCGTTGCCCCGGGAACAATGGCTGGACACTGTTCGTGCCGGTGCAAATCAGGGCCAATGCGGATCTGCTTATCGCCGTCAGGCCCTTGCAGCAAGGGCAGGTACTGCGCGCCGAAGACCTCGCCACCCAGAACGGCGATCTGTCGCAACCGGGCGCCCTCACCGATCCGGCGCAGGCAGTTGGCAAAATACTCAAGTTCGGCATTGGAGCGGGCCAAGCCTTAAGGCACGACATGCTGCGCGCATCTTATGCGGTAACGCAGGGACAAACCGTACAGATCCAGATTGCGGGGCAGGGCTATCGTATCCATTCGGAAGGACAAGCGTTGAGCAACGCAACAGAAGGGCAAAGCTTGCGGATCAAGGCGGCATCCGGCCAGGTGATCAGTGGCCTGGCGCAGCCAGACGGGAGCGTCGCAGTATCCCCCTGAGCGCGCCTGGCGGATACGTTTTTATTCTTAATCAGCGTGTTATACCAAGCCGGCCACGGCAAGCCGGCGTGTTGCACAAAACCGGGCGCCTGTGCAATAAGTTGCGCGGTTTACTAAAGTTTCATGCCGGATTGACGATGTAAAAAGCCAACCGTACCGAAAAGGTGATCGCCGTGAAAATAGAAAAATCTACCAAACCCTTGCCTGTCACCCCCGCCGGGGAAGGACAGGCGCAGGCGCGCGCCGCCAAACCTGCAGCCGCCTCGCCGCAGCCTTCCACCGCCAGCGGCACCAGCGTGCACCTGGGCGCCACTTCCGCGCACTTGCTGAGCATGGAAGCCAGCATGGCGAACACTCCCGTGGTGGACGCAGCAAAAGTTGCGGAAATCAAACAGGCTATCAGCGAAGGGCGCTTCCAGGTAAATTCCGAAGTGGTTGCGGATCGCCTGATCGAGACAGTACAAGAACTGATCAATTCGCAGAAAAGCTGACCTCTCACCAGATGGGCACGACCTCTCCCGCCACACTGACAGGCTTGGCTTCTCGATTGCGCGCGGAACACGAAGCCCTGAAATCGTTTGTCGCGCTGCTCGAAGCCGAGCAGCAGGCTTTGCTCGGCAGGGATACCGAGCAACTGCTGGCACTATCGGAAAACAAGATACGGGCAGCGAACGAACTGGGCCGGCTGGCGGAGGAGCGCAAGAACGGGCTGCGCGCCTGTGGGGCGGCATCCGGGACGGGCGGCGCGGCGGCTTGGCTGCAGGCCCATGCCGCCAGCCTGTTGCCAGCTTGGCGCAGTGTCCAGCAACTGGCCGGGCAGGCGCAGCAGCTCAACCGCACCAACGGCGTGCTGATCCAGTCCAGGTTGCGCCACAACCAGCAGGCACTGGCGGTATTGCAAAAAGCCGCCCACAACGCCAGCGGCTTATATGGCCCGGATGGACAGCCGCACCCGGCAACCACCGGCCGCACTCTGGGCAGTGTTTGAAGGCGAAGCTATTGCTCGGGCGGCTGCTCCAGCGGAGCGGCTGCGGGCGACAGGATTGTGACGGTAACCCGGCGGTTGCGGGCTCGCCCCTCTGCAGTATCGTTGGATGCGACCGGGCGGTTGGCGGCAGAGCCCGCTGCAGTCAGGCGCGCCGCAGCCACCCCGTGCTCGATGAACAGACGCACCACACTGCTGGCGCGCGCCGAAGACAACTCCCAGTTGGAAGGAAAGCGCGCGTTCTTGATGGGCGTATCGTCGGTGTATCCCTCGACCTCGATGCTTTGATCGCCTTGCCCCAATATCTGCGCCACCCTGGACATGGTTTTTATCGAGCTGCTTTGCAGCTCCGCTTCGCCCTGGTTGAACAGTGCGCTGGCATTTATTTCCAGCACCACCCCCCGGCTGGTGCTGGTGACGCTGACCTGGCCGCTGGCAATCTGGGCCGCCATGGCCTGGTTTAACCCGCTGGCGACCCCCTGCATGTATTCCTGCTGCTTGCGCAGGCGCTCTCCCAGCCTGGCGTTCCGGCGGTCCACCAGCGATTTCAGCAGCACTTCCTGCTCCCCCCCCGGCTCCGCCATTTCCGGTTTGACCGCCGCCTGCTTGCCAAACGCGCTGGTCAGCGCCGCGCTGAATATTTTGTATTTCTCAACATTGACCGCAGAAATGGCGTACATCACCACGAAGAACGCAAACAACAGGGTGATGAAGTCGGCGTAGGAAATCAGCCAGCGCTCGTGGTTGTCCCGCTCTACACGTTTCGGGCGACGCGCCATCCGGCCATTCCTCAGGAAAGATTGGGGAGATAACCCTGCAGTTTGTTTTCGATGAAGCGGGGGTTTTCACCGCTGGCGATGGCCGTCAGCCCGTCCACCAGCATTTCGCGCACCATTACCTGGCGCGCGATCAACACCTTCAGCTTGCCGGCTATCGGCAGGAACACCAGGTTCGCCAGGCCCACGCCGTAGATGGTGGAAATGAACGCGACTGCGATGCCCTCGCCCAGCTTCGATGGCTCGCCGAGACTCTGCATCACGTGCACCAGCCCGAGCACCGCGCCTATGATGCCGATGGTCGGCGAATATCCCGCCGCCGACTCCCACACCCGCGCCGACTGCCAGCGCAATTGTTCGTAGCTGCGGATCTCCACCTCCAGCACTTCGCGTATCTTTTCCGCGCTGTTGCCATCCACCAGCAACTGCAACCCTTTCTTCACGAACGGATCGCGGCTCAGGCTGATCTGCGGCTCAAGCGCCAGCAGCCCGTCTTTGCGCGCCAGGCTGCCCCACCCGGTGATCTGGTACACCAGCTTCTGCGCGGCCAGTTGGGGAGTGACAAAAGCCCAGCGCCCCATCTGGATACCGGTCAGGAAAATCTTCAGCGGGTTTTGCAGCATCACCGCGCCCAGCGTCCCGCCGAACACAATGAGGAAAGCCGCGCCCTGGAACAGGATGGAAACCGAGCCGCCTTCGAGCAACTGCCCGCCCACAATTCCGGCCAGGCCAAGCAGCAAACCGGCGACGCTGAGCTTGTCCATCAATAGCCCTTCAACATGCCGCGCAGGCGGGCGACCGCCTGGCTGTGCAACTGGCACACGCGCGACTCGCTCACGCCCATCACTTCGCCGATTTCGCGCAAGTTCATGTCCTGCTCGTAATGCATGCCCATCAGCATGCGCTCGCGCTCCGGCAGGTTGCCGATCGCCCCGATCAACGCTTCGCGGAAATGCTCATCCTGCAGCAGTTCGAGCGGGTCGGCATCGCCGTCGAAGTTGAAGCGATCCAGGAAATCCTCGTCGTCTTCGCCGTGGAAATCCTCGTAATACAGCAGTTGTGCGCCACGCGACTCGAACAGCATCTGCTGGTATTCGTCCAGCGGCATGCCCATCTCCCTGGCGGTTTCCGATTCGCTTGGTGCCCTGCCCAGGCGCTGCTGCAACTTGCTCAGCGCCTGCTCGATGCGGCGCATGTCCCGGCGCAGGCCGCGCGGCATCCAGTCGGACTGGCGCAGCTCGTCCAGCATCGCGCCGCGTATCCGCTGCGAAGCGAAGGTTTCAAATTGCGCGCCGCGCAGCTCGTCGTACCTCCCGGCGGCTTCCAGCAACCCCATCATGCCGGCCTGGATGATGTCGTCCACCGATACGCTGCTGGGCAACCTCGCCATCAGGTGATATGCGATACGTTTGACCAGCGGCGCATATTCCCTGAGGCACTGCTCCTTATCGCTCGATCCGTTTGCGGTATACATGGCGCCCGTTAATCCTTCCGCCGCCCCCTCCCCAAGGCCCTTCCCCCTTTGCGGGAGAAAAGCAGCAGCAGGCAAAAGCGAAAGTCATTGATTTGCGTTAATCAAGCCGCCAGCGCGATATCCGGCGAACGGGATCGCCCCATCAACCGTTGCACCACATCGGGCAGACTCGCCACCTCCTTGTTCCCGGCATCGGGCAGCAACATCAGGTTGCGCCCGATCTCTTCAAACGCAAACGCGGACAGCGCTCCCGGGAAAGCCTCGGCCACCGGGCAGTGTAATTGTGTCGCGCGTTTGAGTTTTTCATCACGCGGGATAAATCCCAGATATTCTACACGCACCCGCAAGCGGAGGCGCGCCACCCGCTCGATGTTGCCAAACACCGTTTGCGCTTCCCGCTCGCCGTGCGCCTTGTTGACCACAACCATGAAATCCTGCCGCCCGCCATGCACGGCGAGCCGCTTGATCAGCGCGTAGCATCCGGTGATCGCTGCGGCGCTGGGGCTCAGCACCAGCAACAGCGGCTGGCTCGGGGCGAGCACGGCAGATACCGGACTGGCGCCAGGACATGGCGCGGTGTCCACCAGCACGATGTCGGCACCACGCGACGCTTGCGCCAGGCAATCCAGCAAATCCTCGCGTTCCGTTGCGGGCAGCAGCGGCAAAGAAAGCATGGCGCGCGCGGCGGGAAGAATGCGCACCCCCTGGCGGGTATGCAGCAAGGCATCGCGCCATGCCTTGCCGCACCGCAAGGCGCTTATCAGATCGTGGCGCTGCTTGAGGCCCAGCATCCCGGCCGCATTGCCATGTGGCAGGTTTTCGTCCAGCACCAGCACGCTCTTGCCGGACTGCGCCAGCGCGGTGGCGAGGTTCACCGCCACACTGGTCGCCCCGAGCCCGCTCTGCGCGGCAGCCACCATGACCACGCGCGCCGATTCGCGCAGCAACAGGCGGCGCAACCCTTCGGCCTGGTCGGCGGCGCGCTCAGGGTGCATACTGCACCTCTCGCGCCGGCCCCGACCCCGACATCAGCGCCGGCACCTCCAGCTCCTGCAGGGCAAACGGCGCTGTGCAGGCGGACGGCTTGAAGGCGCGGTGCAGCAAATATTCCAGGTTGACTTCGTGCAGGTCTTCCGGCACGCGCTGTCCGTTGGCGACGTAATGCAGCGCCAGCTTGTGGCGCACCGCCACGTCCAGCACCGCTCCCAGCGTCGCCGCCTCGTCCAGTTTGGTGGGGATGCAGCCGATCACCCCCGCGCCGTGATACATGCGCACCACATCGTCCAGAGTGTCGCCGCTGCTGGCGGCGTTAAGCAGCAGCAAGCGCCGCACCCCGGTTTCGTCGAACATCCCGGTTTGCGCGGGCACGCGGCTGTCGCGCTGCCCCATGCCGATGGTGTCCACCAGCACCAAGTGCTTGTGCTTCAACGCCGACAGGGTAAGGCGCAAATCTCCGGTGTCACGCACCGCATGCACCGGCACACCGAGTATTCTTCCGTAAATCCGCAACTGGTCATGGGCGCCGATACGGTAGCTGTCGGTGGTCAGCAGCGCCACCTTGTCGGCGCCGTAGCGCACCACCGCGCGCGCCGCCAGTTTGGCCACCGTCGTGGTTTTACCTACGCCGGTGGGGCCGATCAGCGCAACCGCCCCGCCGCGCACCACCACATCTTCTTCTTTTGCGGCAACCTTCAGATTATGCCCCAGCACTTTTTGCGCCCAGGAAACACCGGCGTTGGCCGGCATCTTGTCGAGCAGCAGGCGCGAGAGCGCCGGGCTGAATCCTGCGTTCAGCAAACTGCGCAAAATACGGGTGCGCTGCGGGTCGCGCTGCTGCATGCCGGACCAGGTCAGGCACGCGATCTGTTCCTGCATCATGTCGCGCACCAGCTTGATCTCGCCGAGAATATCCCGCTGATCCGGCTGCGGGAAGACGGGTGGCGGATGAGGGACGGCGGGCGCCGGCGGCTGAACGCCGGGCAATTGCCCGGACCGCTCCGTGATGCTGGCCAGCTCCTCATTGGCCACGGCTACAATCTCGACATTCTCGCCCAGCTTGCGGTTGGACAGGATGACCGCATCGCCGCCCAGTTCGGCGCGAACCATCCGCAGCGCTTCGCGCGATGTTTTTGCGGTGAACTTTCTTGTTTTCATGCCCTACCTCCAACCATTGAAGTTACCCGCACCACCTTGAAATCGGGCACTTCCTCGTGCGAAATGACCTTGAGCTGCGGCAGCGCGCGCTTCAGGAAGCGCGCCAGCAGGTCGCGCAGCCGTCCCGGCACCAGCAGCACCGTGGGCAGACCCATCTGCTCCTGCGCCTGTGCAGCGGCGCGCGCCTCGCGCAACAGGGTATCGGCCAGCCCCGGCTCGATGGCGAGATTGCCGCCCCCGGTCTGCATGGCCTGCATCAGGATATATTCCAGTTCCTTGTCCATGCCGATGACTTGCAATTCCTGCGTCGAAGGATAGAACTGCTGCACGATGGCCGGGCCCAGCGCCACCCGTACCATGCCGGTAAGCTGGTGCGCATCCTGGGTTCTTGCGGCATGCTCCGCCAGCGTTTCCAGTATGGTGCGCATATCGCGGATATGCATGCCCTCTTCGAGCAGGTTCTGCAATACTTTTTGCACTGCGGCAAGCGGCAGCAGCTTGGGCACCAGATCTTCGGTCAGTTTGGGTTGCAGTTTGGTGACGTGATCCAGCAACTGTTGCAACTCCTGGCGGCCAAGCAGCTCGGCGGCATGGGTCTGGATGAGATGGCTCAGGTGGGTGGCGACAACCGTGCTGGCATCCACCACGGTGTACCCCATGGATTGCGCCTGCTCGCGCACGCCCGCTTCCACCCAGACGGCCGGCAGGCCGAACGCCGGATCGCGCGTCGCCACGCCCGGCAAGGTGCCACTGGCGTTGCCCGGGTTGATCGCCAGAAACTGGCTGGGGAACGCTTCTCCCGCACCGATTTCCGCTCCCTTCAGCGTGACGCGGTAGGCGTTGGGGCGCAGGTCGAGATTGTCGCGGAAGTGTATGGCAGGCGGCAAAAAACCGATGTCCTGGGCAAACTTCTTGCGTATCCCCTTGATCCGGCGCAGCAGGTCTCCGTCCTGCGCCTTGTCCACCAGCGTAATCAGGCGATAGCCCACTTGCAGCCCCAGCACATCCACCAGCGACACATCCTCCCAGCTCGCTTCCGGCGCTTCAGCCGGCGGCGCGGCCACGGGCTCCGGAGCGGGCGGCTGCTCCGCCGCCTTGGCGCGCCGCATGATGAGAAAGGCCAGGCCGCCCAAGCTTCCCGCCAGCAGCAGAAAAACAAAGTTCGGCATGCCGGGAATCAGGCCCATCATGCCGATGATGGCGGCAGTCAGCAACAGTGCCTGCGGCTGGCTGAACAGCTGGCCCACCAGTTGCTGGCTGACGTTTTCCTCGGTGGAAACGCGGCTGACCACCATGCCTGCCGCAGTGGAAATCACCAGCGCCGGAATCTGTGCCACCAGGCCGTCGCCTATGGCCAGCAGGGTGTAATACTGGGCTGCTGTCGCGATGTCGAGATTGTGCTGCATCACGCCGACTATCAGCCCGCCAACCAGGTTGACCAGCATGATGACGATACCGGCCACGGCGTCGCCGCGCACAAACTTGCTGGCACCGTCCATGGAGCCATAAAAATCCGCCTCCTGCGAAATGCTGGTGCGGCGGCGCCGCGCCTCATCCTCCCCGATCAGGCCGGCATTGAGGTCGGCATCAATCGCCATCTGCTTGCCGGGCATGGCGTCCAAGGTAAAGCGCGCGCCCACTTCCGCGATGCGACCCGCACCTTTGGTGATCACCACGAAGTTGATGATCACCAGGATGGTGAACACCACGATACCGACGGCGTAATTGCCGCCTACCAGGAAGTGGCCGAACGACTCGATCACCTTGCCCGCAGCATCGGGCCCGGTATGGCCGTGCATCAGGACCACGCGGGTGGTAGCCACGTTGAGCGACAGCCGCAGCAAAGTGGTAATCAGCAGCACCGCCGGAAAAACGGCAAAATCCAGCGCCTTGGTGGTGTTCATGCTCACCAGCAGCACCATGATGGCCATCGCGATATTGAAGGTAAACAGAATGTCGAGCAGGAAGGGCGGCAGCGGCAACACCATCATCGCCAGGATCATCACGATCAATACCGGCCCCGCCAAACCGCGCACCCCTACCCGGTTGATCGAGTTCTGCAGCACCGCCAGCAAGTTCATCGAGCGCCCCTTTTATCCAGAAACCTGTGCGGCAGGATCAAGCTGCGGCGGCACCGGCAGGTCGCGCGGCATTTCCGGCATCGCACCGCCTTCGCTCCGGTAACGGCGCAACTGGTAGACATAGGCCAGCACCTCAGCCACCGCCGTGTAGAGCGCTTCAGGAATAACTTCGCCGAGGCCAATATGCTTGTGCAGCGCACGCGCCAGCGCGGGCGCCTCAAGCACCGGGACATTGTTTACGATGGCGATCTCGCGGATGCGTGCGGCCAGCAGATGCGAGCCTTTGGCCACCACGACGGGTGCTTTCATGTTGCGCTCACGATAGCGCAACGCCACCGCATAGTGGGTCGGATTGGTCACCACCACATCGGCGGTCGGGATTTCCGCCATCATGCGGCGGCGCGCCATTTCCCGCTGCAAGCTGCGGACGCGCGACTTGATCTGCGGGTCGCCCTCGGTTTCCCTGGATTCCTGCCGCACTTCTTCCTTCGTCATCTTCAGCTTCTTGCTGTGTTCCCACAACTGGAACGGTACATCCACCGCAACAATCAGCAACATCCCGCCCATGATGGCAGCGAAAGTCAGCCACATCATCCGCCCCAGCAGCGGTATCGCCTCCGTTGGCGACTGTACTGACAGCGCCAGCACCGTTTCCTTGTTGTACCAGATCGCCCAGGCACCAACCCCGCCCACCACCGCCGCCTTGCCCACCGCCTTGCCCAGCTCGACCAGGCTGTGCGAGGAAAACATGCGGCCTATGCCGGCGATTGGATCGAGCTTGGCAAAGTTGGGCAGCAGCGCCTTGCCGCTGAACATCCAGCCGTTCAGCAGCATCGGGGATAGCGCTGCCGCCGCAAACAACAGCAACATCAGCGGCGCGAAAGCCACCAGAGCTTCCAGGGAGAGGGTATACAGGCGGGGCAACAGCAAGTCCGGATGAAAAGCCACATCGGTTCCGAGGGTGAGCCCGTCGCGCACCAGCTTGGTGAGCTGCGCCGACAGCGCGCCGCCCATCAGCCATAGCCCGGCGCCCCCAGCCAGCAACACGGCAAACGTGGACAGCTCGCGCGAACGCGCCACTTGGCCTTCTTCGCGCGCCTGCTCGAGGCGCCGCTGCGAAGGCTCTTCCGTTCGTTCGAGGTCGCTATCTTCTGCCATTGGGCGCCTTTAAATATTCTGGAATTCGGGATGCAGCGCAAAGCGCGCGGGGTGCGGCAGCCGGAAAAACGAACGCGGGGAGTTCCGGCGTAAGCTCGCCTGCAGCAGGCAGGCGAGAGAAGGAGCGCCGCGCAACGCCGCAATGCGCCCGGAATACGGATTGTCAGTGGCACCCATAACCTGCTCCTGCGGCAGCTCGCAGCAGCGCGGAACCTGCCGCAACAACCGCTTGATGCACCGGCAGGGACCATCCCTGCACAACGGGGCGATTGTCACGGCAATTATCGTCCAGCGAAGGAAAACCAATGCGCCAAATAAGGCAGGTTTTACGGTGCTTTTCGCACCCCCTCTCCGCGCAATTTTCGGGAGAGGCATTTGTGGGGTGCCGCGCACGATTTCCGGCGTGCGCGAGCGGCACGAAAGCCCCGCTTGTGCGAGGTCAGCGGCGGCGTTCCATCCGTTGCCGGATTTCGGCCAGCGTTTTACGCGCAACCGCCTCAAGAGGCCCACCCAGCGCAACTGCGCGAAGGGCGGATGCCAGCGCCGCCTCATAATTGCCCAGTTCGCCTTGAACTTGCGCAAGGTTATTGCTGGCAGCGGCAGAGGCGGGGTGATCCTGCTGCGCTTTCAGAAAATACTGCTCTGCGGCTGCGAGGTCGTGCCGGCGATAAGCCGCATTGCCCGCGCCGATCAGCACTGAAAGGTTATCCGGCCAGCGCTGTATGGCGGCGGCATAGCCTGGCCATGTATCAGTTTGCGGGCTGGACAACTCCAGTTCGGCGAGCGCCAGGATATAGCTTTCCGCAACTGCGGTTTGCGGCAATTTCCCCGGCGGCAGAACCAGCATGGCCCAATAATTGCCGCGCGCCCAGGTGTGCTCAAAGGTCGCCAGCGGCAGGCGCTGCCTGGGTTCGCGGCCCGAACGCAGGATCAATTCGCGCTCCGGCAAATCGTAGCCGACCGCCACCGCATAATGCCACATCGGATACCAGCTGAGCGCCAGATTCTGCAGCACGACCACCGGATTGCCTGCGCCGATCTCGGCCAGCACTGCCCCCATTTCGGGCCGCAGCAAATACGCCACCCGGCCATGGCGGCGCGTTGCGGCCAGCATTTCTGCTTGCAGGCTCCCCTGTTTTTCCGGGAGGTATACGAAACTGGTCAGGTCCTCCGGCTTTACCCCGGCACCGCTTTCGTGCAGCGCCATCGCCAGGGAAGCCGGACCGCATTGATGGGCTTCCTGCTCATAAAACACAACCTGCTCCAGTTCGGCACGATCGGCGAAAGGGTGCGGCCCGGAGTTGAGCAATGCTGTGGTTTGCGGCGTGCTGCATGCCGCAACGAGAAGCGCAACGAAAACGCCCGCAATGTTGCGGGCGTTGAATACGCGAAACATTCAGCCTGGTTTAGCGCCGCACGGGCTTGGTGAAGGGGAACACCTTGGTGAAGCCCAGAATGTCTGTAATCAGCAACACGATGAAAACAAAAATCAGGCCCTCGATAATTCCATCCCCGGCGGCGGGCAAACTGTCAAGCTTGCCGGAAATGCCGGCAACTTCCGCATCGGTCAGCGCGTCTACCCGCGCTTTCGCGGCATCGGCGCCGACCCCCCAGGCCTGCAGCTGGGCGCGCACTTCTTCGCGCTCAAGCAAGGCGAGGATACGGTCGCGGTCATGCCGGGAAGCCTGGCTGGCGATAACCTGCTCGGCGCTGACCAAGTCCGCCTGCGCGCCTGGAACATAAATGCTCATGCTCAAAACACTCGCTACCAAAATACGGCCCACAAAGCGCATGAAATGCAGGTTCATCATCATCGTATCCTCCAAAGAAAACAGGCAACCCAAAATGCCGTTGGGATTATACCTGCAATTGCCATTCCCTGATCAGATCAAGGGCGGGCCGGTTTACTTTCTGCATCACAGCCTTAGATACACCCCTGCCGAGAAAAAGCTTGGCTTTGCGGCATCCCACCCATTTGGGTACACTGACTGCCCCTGAAAGCGGAGCAGCCACCCCATGCACCCCCCTATCCCGCAGCGCCCCCACCAAACAGCTCCCGCAAACCCTGGCTCCCGCGTATGCGCTTTCCTGTTGTTTTGCGCTTACGCCGCCCATGCAGCCAGCGCAACAGCACCGCCCCTATCGCCTGGCAAATGGCAAGTGTCGCCTGCCGCTGGCGAAGAATCCCTGTCCATGTCGCTCAAGGCAGAAAAAGAGGTAAAGGGCTGGATGAAATCAGCGGTGCCTACCTTGACCATCGAGTGCGGCAAGAAGAAAGCTGCTGTTTATGTCGAAACCTGGCTGCCGCTGGAGGTCACCCAGGTTGACAAGCAAATCGTGCGCGTCCAGTTTGACGGCGGGAAACCTGTCCCCCAGCGCTGGCAGGAAGTCACCAATGCGGCGATCGGCGCCTCGGCGCGGGATTCTACTTTGCTGGTCAAGCAGCTGGCCGGATCGCAAAAATTTGTCATCCAGTTTACCCCCTTCAACAGCCCGCCGGTACAAGCCGAATTCGACGTTGCCGGCCTGTCCGCCTACTTGCCGCAACTCGCCCGCATGTGCTGGGAATAGCTTCCCGCGCTACGCCAGAAACGGCAGCGGGCTGTGGGTCAGCGCAACCGCCACAATGTAGAAGAAAACCAGTTGTGCCGCCACCCATGCCGCGATCCTGGCACGCAAGGTCCTGCTGAAACGGAACGCCACCATGCCCAAACCGATGTAGAGCAACAAGCCGGATACCTTGGCAGTCAGCCAGGCGTCCGTGCCGGGGTATTGCCGGATACCGATGGCGAGCGTGATTGCGCTCGCCAGCAGCAGCGTATCCGTCACATGCGGGACAACTTTCACCCACCGTTGGCGCATGATGGGCGAGCCTTTTATCAGCCACATCCCGCGCAGGAAAAACAGCGTGTAGCTGGCCACCACACAAGCGACATGAACAGCTTTTACCAATAACAGGCTCATGGGAATTCTTTCGGAACGGCAAGACCGGTTCGGTCAACCTTGCGGTAAAATGCGCCGATGATACATGGCGCTCGGGGAACACATCCGGGCACGATTCCGGCTCATTTTATTAGCCGTTTTAATACGCCGCAAGCGCTGGCAAAATGCGCCCCCTCTGAGTGAAAACCCATGAACACGAAAACAGCCAACAAGCATCAACCCGCAGGATACCTTGCCGCCAAGCCAGGCGCAGCACACATGAAGCGGCTGCTGTATGTGTTGCTCGCATGTTTTGCCGCAATTCTATACGGGTGCAAGCCACCCGCATCAGCGGCACCATTCAAGGCCACCGATATTACCGGCATTGATAGCGGAAAAAATTTCCGGCTGAACGACCACTTGGGGCAGCCGCGCACCTTAGCCGACTTCAAAGGCAAGGTCGTCGCGCTCTTTTTCGGCTATACCCACTGCCCGGAAGCCTGCCCGAATACCATGGTGGAGCTGGCGCGGGCGATGAAACGCCTCGGCCCCGATGCCGACAAGGTGCAGGTGTTATTTGTCACGCTGGATCCAGAACGCGATACCCCGGCGCTCCTGGCCCAGTATGTTCCGGCGTTCCACCCCAGGTTCATCGGGCTTTACGGCACATCGCAGCAAACCGCCGAAACCGCCAAAGCGTACCGGATTTTTTTCAACAAGGCGGCCGGTGGCACCCCCGCCAATTACACCATAGACCATTCGCTCGGCGTCCATATTTACGACCAGTCCGGGCAATTGCGCTTGCTCGCAAGCTTTGGGATGGGGGCGGATGACCTGGCTCACGATATCAGGCTGCTGCTCGATTCACGTTAATCCGACAGCCGGGGAACCGGACGCACGCATTGATAGTCTTTTGTTCTTGCGGCAAGCGCGCCTTCTTTTGACGCAAAAACCCCGCTTGCAGCAGTGTTGCTTGCCCATCGGCAGATGGGCCGATTGCCTGCTATAGTTCAGCCTACTGCAATTTATCTCGCTCGCGATTCATGGCACTTTCTGACTACATCAACACCTTCGGCCAGCACATGCTGAAGCAGCACGGCGAGCGCGTGCACAAGATTGCGCTCGACGCCGGCATGACCTGCCCCAACCGCGATGGCGCAAAGGGCAGGGGGGGCTGCACCTTCTGCAACAACGCCTCGTTCAGCCCCAATGGTCATACCCCGCCCACACTGGCCGAGCAAATCGCCAGCGGCAAGCGTGCCATCGGAAACCGCACGCGGGCGCCGAGCTTCCTCGCTTATTTTCAGGCCTATACCAACACCTATGCCGATGTCGCCCAGTTGGCCGCACTCTACGACGAGGCGCTGGCCGAGCCGGACATGATAGGGCTATCCATCGGCACCCGGCCCGACTGTGTTCCCGCAGCAGTGCTGGATTTGCTGGCGGAATACCGGCAACGCGGCCTGGTGGTATGGCTGGAGCTCGGCTTGC
This sequence comes from Nitrosomonadales bacterium, assembly GCA_016213335.1. Lineage (GTDB taxonomy): Bacteria > Pseudomonadota > Gammaproteobacteria > Burkholderiales > Gallionellaceae > VIKH01. Next base: position 5,104 of record JACRAQ010000058.1, on the reverse strand, counting down.
AGTCCGCCTTCGATGAAACCCTCAAGCGGGTCAACCGCGGCCACGGCCTCAGGGAATACGAAAAGGCGGTGGTTGCCGCGAGAATGCGCGGCATACCGGTTTGCACCCACCTGATCGTCGGGCTTCCCGGCGAAACCGAGCACCATTACCACGCCTCGCTGGATACCGTGCTGGCATTGGGCACAGACGGCCTTAAAATCCATCCGCTGCACGTGGTAAAAAATACCCTGTTGGCCTTCGAGTGGCGGCGCGGTGAATATCAGCCGCTGGGCATGAGCGATTACATCCGCATCACCGCCGACCTGATCGAACGCACGCCGCCCGACATCGTGTACCACCGCGTTACCGGTACGGCACCGAAGGATATTTTGCTGGCCCCTTCCTGGTGCTCGCAAAAATGGAACGTCCTGAATGGCATCGAACTGGAATTACGGCGCCGCGGCCATCGCCAGGGTGAATTTGCCGAGCCATTAGCGGGCAGAGAGGAGGTTCTTTATGCAGCCTGAATACAAACTTGATCTGGTGAGCCCGGCGGGCAGCCTGCCCGCGCTGAAAGCTGCGGTGGATAACGGCGCTGACTGTGTTTACATCGGCTTGCGCGACGAAACCAACGCGCGCAATTTTACCGGGCTGAATTTCGACGCGACCAACCTGCACTCTGGCGTCGAATACGCACACGCTAAAGGCGCAAAAGTGTACCTGGCGCTCAACACCTATCCTACCGGCGATTGGGATCGCTGGAAAAACGCGATAGACCTTGCGGCTGACAAAGGCATGGACGCCCTCATCCTGGCCGACCCAGGCCTCATGCAGTACGCCATGAAAACTCACCCGCAACTGCACCTCCACCTTTCCGTACAGGGCTCTGCCACGAACTACGAGGCGATCAATTTCTACCGCGAACACTTTGGCATCATCCGGGCCGTATTGCCGCGCGTATTGTCGTTCGCGCAAGTCGAGGAACTGGCCGCCGGCACCAAGGTGGAGCTGGAATTGTTCGGCTTTGGCGGACTGTGCGTCATGGCCGAAGGGCGCTGCGCGCTTTCTTCCTACGTCACCGGCGAATCTCCCAACAACTGCGGAGTGTGCTCGCCGCCCAAAGCCGTGCGCTGGCAAAAAACTGCCAAGGGGCTGGAATCGCGCCTCAACGGCGTGCTGATTGACCGCTATTCCGACGACGAGAATGCCGGTTACCCCACCTTGTGCAAGGGGCGTTTCGAGGTGGAAGGCGAAACCTACTACGCCATGGAAGAACCGACCAGCCTGAACACCCTGGAACTGCTGCCCGAGCTGCTGCGCGTAAAAATACGCGGCCTCAAAATCGAGGGCCGGCAAAGAAGCCCGGCCTATGTGGCGCAGGTCACCCGGGTTTGGCGCGAAGCGATAGACCTGTGCATGAAGAGCCCCAAAAGCTTTTCCGTCAAGCCCGCCTGGACCGCCGCGCTGGGCAAGATTTCAGAGGGTCAGCAACACACCTTGGGCGCCTATCACCGGCCTTGGAAGTAAACGCTACAGGAATTGAATAAATGAAGCTTTCGCTTGGCCCAATCCTTTACTACTGGACACGGGAGAAATTACAGGCGTTCTACGAAGAAATCGCCGCTGCTCCGGTAGATATTGTTTACCTGGGTGAAACGGTTTGCTCGCGGCGCCACATCATGCGCCTGGCCGACTGGCTGGAACTGGCGAACATGCTGTCCGGTGCTGGCAAAAAGGTGGTGCTTTCCACCCTGACGCTGATCGAATCCGAGTCCGACCTGAAGACCTTGCGCAGGATCGCGGAAAACGGCAATTTCGCGGTGGAAGCCAACGACATGGGCGCGGTGCACCTGCTGGAAGGCAAGGTGCCGTTCGTAGCGGGCCCCTATCTCAATATCTACAACCCGCAGACCCTTGGCATGATCGCCTCCCTCGGCGCGCAGCGCTGGGTGATACCGGTGGAAATGTCGCGCGAGGTGCTGCAGCCGTTGCAGCAATCGCGCCCGGCGGGGATGGAAACGGAAGTGTTTTCCTACGGCAGGCTGCCACTGGCATTTTCCTCGCGCTGCTTTACCGCCCGCTTCCACAACCTGCCCAAGGACGACTGCCCCTTCCTCTGCCTCGACGACCCTGACGGTAAAACCATGCGCACCCGCGAAGGCAAGCCGTTCCTGGTCATCAACGGCATCCAGACCCAATCCGCGCTGGTGTACAACCTGATCGGCGAGATGGACTCCCTGCGCGACCTGGGCGTGGACGTGCTGCGCATCAGCCCCCAATACGAACATACCGCAGAAATTGCCGGGCTGTTCCGCAGCTGCATGGACCGGCAGATAAACCCGGAACACGCCTTGCAGCAGATGGGAAGACTGATGCCGGAAGCGGCCTGCAATGGCTACTGGCACGGCCGGGCGGGGCTGGAGCAAATGGTTCATGCCAGCGAACGCAGCGTCGCGCTTGCCGAAAGGTGATTATAATTACCGCCAAAGCCGAGCCCAAAATAACTGATGAACGCAATGGACAGACAACCCTTCACTCTCCCCAAGCCGGTCGGCGATGCGCTGTCCGTCCTGCCGGGCTATCCGCAGACTTTTCTGTTTGTCCAGGCGGTCAATCTGGCGCTGGGCAACACCCTGCGCTCGGAAACGATGCAACCCCTGCGCGGCAAGCTCATCAGCATCCGCGTGACCGACGCCAGAGTGGCGTTTTATTTCACCCTCGACCATAAAGGCATGGTCGCCTGCCGCCGCGTCGGGGAGCCAGACCTGACTATCAGCGCCAGCGCCTACGATTTCCTGATGCTGGCCCTGCGCAAGGAAGATCCGGACACGCTCTTCTTCAGCCGCCGCCTGTGCATGGAAGGCGACACCGAACTCGGCCTGTTGGTAAAGAACACCCTCGATGCGCTGGAGTTGCCCCCTCTCGACATCCGACTGCTCTCGCCCAGGAAAGTCCTCGCCGAAATCAGGATGCGCCTGCTGGCGTAAAATTCCCTCATTACCCCAATGCTGTTCAGTTAAGAAAAGCTCCGTTCGCCCTGAGTTTGTCGAAGGGCTCTGGTTGCGGGCTGGTGGTTCGACAAGGCTCTCCTGAGGTTATCGAAGGGCTCACCACGAACGGTTAAGTAAACAGCATTGCTCCTCACCCCGCCAGCTTTCAACCAGCTCGCTCCCAAAAGCGCGGGCTTGAACTCGCGGGGCGCCAGCCTTGCCGCAGCCGCTGGTGCGCGGTCATAACCGCTTGACGACGTTCACCCGAAGCGTATTATTTGAGCGGGCGAATGAGCCCATCCGTGTTTATATTGTTAACGTCAGGGAGAAAACTATGTTCAAGAAATATTTGTTGCCAATGGCGATGATCGTGGCATTGTCCTTATCGCAAATATCTTTTGCAGCGGACGCAAAAGACGAGTGCCAGAGCGACAAGGATTGCAAGGATGGCAAGCTGTGCATTCTTGCTGCGAACCCCCACGTATGCAAAGCGCCACAGGCTGCTGGCGCGGCATGCAAACGGGACGCCGTATGCATTTCCAAGAAATGTGATATTCCTGCCGGCAAAGATGTAGGGGCTTGCAAATAACAAAAACCTTTATCATCCGGTTTCCATGCAGGGAAATCACGATGAAATTATAAAACCCTTAGGTAGGAAGATCATGGATAACATGGTTTTCTTACTAAGGGTTTTTTGTTGTAGCCAGCGCCGGGCGGACAAGCACCGCACCTGATGGGGTAGCCAGGATGCCGTACCGTATCAGGTTCTGATCTGCCCGCTGCCCAGCACGATGAATTACTGCGAGGTCTGCCCTTCCAGCTCGGCCGGGCCGCGCGCGTGTATCTTGTCGGTGGAAATGCCGATCTCCGTACCCATCGCAGTAGGGCGCAATGCGCTACGCCCTTTGACTGCGCTCAGGGCAGGCTTATTGCACCCTTCTACATGCACTTCAACAACAAACCGTCAGCAGCACCGCTTAATCCCGCCCCACTTCTGCTGTTCCTGGCGCAGGAAAAATTCCTTGCGCGACAGCCGGGGCGCATCTTTGTGGCAAGCTGCGCAATGCGCCAAGTAGCGCTCGTAGGCATCATCGCCGCTCAACTGACGGATACCGCGCCACAGCCGTTGCAGCGCGCGCTTCATCAGTCGCGCGCCCATGCGGCCTCCTCCAGTTGGGTAAGCTGATGCGGTGCTTCGCTCAATGGCGGCACTTGCTTGCCCTTGAGATGGCGCGCGCACACCCGCAGCATGTCGGCCACGATCAGCCACAACAAGCAGGCAAAGAACATCGCCAGCACCGCATCGAGCCGCTGGTTGAAAATCAGTTGCGGTGCGACCGCAGCCTTTTCCGGCGGCAGCGCACCCGCCGCGAGCTTGTTGGCAAGATCGTTGGCGGCGGCGAGGAAGCCAATGCGTATATCTGGGCTGGTGAGTTTCTCCCATACCGCCGCACTGGTGATGGTGGCCAGCCAGGCCAGCGGCAGCGCGGTGATCCAGGCATATTTCAGCTTGCCGGACTTGACCAGGATGCCGGTGGCCACACACAGCGCGATGGCTGCGAGAATCTGGTTGGCGATGCCAAACAGCGGCCACAGGATGTTGACCCCGCCGTTGGGGTCAATCACGCCGATGTAGAGGAAGTATCCCCACGCCGAAACGACAATTCCGCTGGATAGCAGCACTGACGGATACCACGATGTTTCGCCCAGCCTGGGCCAGACGTTGCCGAGCACGTCCTGTAACATGAAGCGCCCGACGCGCGTGCCCGCGTCCAGCGTAGTGAGAATGAAGACGGCCTCGAACATGATGGCGAAGTGATACCACATGGCCAGCATGCCCTGGCCGAAGGCGCTGCCGAAGATGCTGGCCATGCCGACCGCCAGCGAAGGCGCTCCACCGGTGCGGGCAAACAGGGTGGATTCGCCCATCTGCTGTGCCAGCACACTCATCTGCTCCACCGTGACCGGAAAGCCCCAACTGGAAATCTTTGCCACTGCAGCCGCCGCTTCCTTGCCCACCACTCCCGCAGGAGAATTGATGGCGAAGTACACGCCGGGATCCAGCACCGTGGCGGCGATCATCGCCATGATGGCGACGAAGGATTCCAGCGCCATGCCGCCGTAGCCGATCATGC
>JACRAQ010000057.1 GCA_016213335.1 Nitrosomonadales bacterium | reverse complement strand
CACCGAGATGCCGTCCACGCCGAGATGGTAATGGATGTTGTAACGGACGATCCAGTCGCGCATCTCGACGAATTGCATGGCGCTGGTTGCCTGGTCAAAACCGGTGTAGAGCGGGAGCGTCACCAGAAAACCGAGAATGCTGCCGGCCAAGGCGATAGTGCGCGCCAGCGGCGCGTTGCGGTCGCCGCCCGTGGCCAGAACCAGGATGCCGAAAATGATCGGCAGCCAGATGGCAACGGTTAACACAGGGAGTCCAAAAATCATTCCATCATTCCTTCAGTTTCTCGCTTCACGCTATTCCAGCCAAGTGTGTATCGTCAGCAGCACAAACACCCCGATAATCATGGAAAACGCATAGTGGTAGATGTAACCGGTCTGCACTCTGCGCAGCACGCCGGAGAACAGGCCGACCAGGCGCGCCGAGCCGTTCACCATCAGGCCGTCTATCAGCTTCACGTCGCCAAACTTCCACAGCAAGCGGCTCGCGCCGCGCGCGCCACCGGCAAAAAACCAGTCATTGAAGCGATCGAAATAGTATTTGTTGTCCAGCACGGTATAAATGAAGCTGAATTTGTTCTTGATCGCGTCCGGAATATCCGGGCGCTTCAGGTAGAAGTACCAGGAGGCCGCCACTCCGGCAAGCGCGAGCCAGAACGGCAGCGTGGCCAGCGCATGGATGGCCATGCTGAGCGGATACTCTATTTCCTCGTGCATGACCTTCAGCGCGTCATGGTGTTCCGAGATAAAAATCGAGTCGCCAAAATAGCCCGCGTGAACCAGCGGTTCGAAGGTAACATAGCCGATCACTACGGAAGGGATGGCCAGCAGAATCAGCGGCAGCGTGACCACCCACGGGGTTTCGTGAGGCTTCTGGCCGGGGGCGAGGCCATGGTGGGGTTCTTCGTGCCCGGTGTCGTGCGCGCCGTGGTCGTCATGCGCATCAGCCTGCCCTGAGCTCGCCGAGGGGTGCTGTGCATCCGCATGGGCGTGCGCGTCATGGTGGGCTTTCCCGAAACGCTCCTCGCCATGAAACACCAGGAAGTACATGCGGAACGAGTAGAAGGCGGTGACGAACACCCCTGCCACCAAGGCAAAATAGGCGAAACCGGAAGCGGGCAAGTGCGACAGGTGTACCGCCTCGATGATGCTTTCCTTGGAATAAAATCCGGAAAAGAGCGGTGTGCCGATCAGCGCCAGCGAGCCGATCAGTGAGGTAATCCAGGTGATCGGCATGTATTTCTTCAGGCCGCCCATGTTGCGGATGTCCTGATCGTGGTGCATGGCGATGATCACCGAACCGGCGGCGAGGAACAGCAGCGCCTTGAAGAAGGCGTGGGTCATCAAATGGAAAATCGCCACCGAGTAGGCCGATGCGCCGAGCGCCACAGTCATGTAGCCGAGCTGCGACAATGTTGAATAGGCCACCACGCGTTTGATGTCGTTCTGGACGATGCCGAGAAAGCCCATGAACAGCGCGGTGATCGCGCCGATGATCATGACGAATGACAGCGCGGTGTCGGAAAGCTCGAACAGCGGTGACATGCGCGACACCATGAAAATGCCGGCGGTCACCATGGTGGCGGCATGGATCAGCGCGGAGATCGGGGTCGGACCTTCCATCGAGTCGGGCAGCCAGACGTGCAGCGGGAACTGCGCCGACTTGCCCATCGCGCCTATGAACAGCAGGATGCAGATGGCGGTCATCATGTTCCACGACACGCCCGGGATCGGCACCAGTTCATTGGCATGGCTGCGGGCGTTGGCAAATACCGAGGCGTAATCCAGCGTGCCGAACACCATCAGCACCAGCCCGATGCCGAGCAGGAAGCCGAAATCGCCGACGCGGTTGACCAGGAAGGCCTTGAGGTTGGCGTAGATCGCCGTTTCCTTCTTGTACCAGAAGCCGATCAGCAGGTAGGAGACCAGCCCCACTGCCTCCCAGCCGAAAAACAGTTGCAGGAAGTTGTTGGCCATCACCAGCATCAGCATCGAGAAGGTGAACAGCGAAATGTAGCTGAAGAAGCGCTGGTAGCCCGGATCGTCCGCCATGTAGCCGATGGTGTAGATATGCACCATCAGCGAAACGAAAGTCACCACCAGCATCATCAGCACGGTCAGGCGGTCAATCAGGAAGCCGACCTCGAAGCTGGTGTCGCCCGATGTCATCCACTGGTACACGGTGCCGTTGAAAGTGTGCCCGGCCAGCACGTCCTGGAATATTACCAGCGAAGCCAGGAAGGACACCGCCACCGAGAGGATGGTGATGCGGTGGGACCAGGCACGTCCCAGCGGCTTGCCGAACAACCCGGCCGCAATGGCGCCGACCAGAGGCGCCAGGGGAACCAGCAGATACAGATTTTGCATGCTCACAATCTATCCTTTCAAACTGCCGAGGTCATCCACGTTGATGGTGCGCAGATTGCGGAACAGCACGATGAGAATCGCCAGACCGATTGCCGCTTCGGCGGCAGCCACGGTGAGGATGAAGAATACGAAAACCTGCCCGGCAATGTCGTCCAGGTAATGCGAGAAGGCGATGAAATTGGTGTTTACCGCCAGCAGCATCAGCTCGATGGCCATCAGCAGCACGATGACGTTTTTGCGGTTCAGGAAAATACCCACCACGCTGATGGCGAACAGCACCGCACCCAGTATCAGGTAATGCGAAAGAGTCAGATTTAACATTGCGCTTCCTCGTATTCAGTTGGCTGTTATCAAGCCTTTTCCGATTCCTGGTTACCGGCAACCGAGCCCTTTTTTTCTGCGGGCATCTGCACCATGCGCACGTTATCTTCGCGCCTCGCTGCTATCTGCTGTGCCACGTTCTGGGACTTGACGTCCTTGCGGCGGCGCAGGGTCAGCGCGATGGCGGCCACGATAGCCACCAGCAGCAACACGGCAGCCAGTTCAAATGGATACACATAATCGGTATAGACGAGGCGGCCTAGTTCCTTGGTGTTGCTGTAATCAGCCGCATGCTTGGCCAGATGCACCCCGGTTTCCGAAGTTTGGCGCGCACCCAGCACCATGACCATTTCAAACACCATGATGGCGGCGAGAACCACCCCAAACGGGAACCAGCGCCAGAATCCCTCGCGCAGCTGCACCAGGTCAACATCCAGCATCATCACCACGAACAGGAACAGCACCATCACCGCACCGACATAGACCAGCACCAGGGTAATGGCCAGGAACTCCGCCTCCAGCAGCAGCCAGATGCCGGCCATACTGAAAAATGCCAGCACCAGAAACAGGGCTGCATACACCGGGTTGCGCACGGTGATCACGCGCAACGCAGCGAACACGGACATCGCAGCAAACAAATAAAAAACCAGTGTTTCAAAATTCATCAACATGCCCTTTATCTGTATTTCGCGTCTGCAGCGCGGTCCATGGCGATCTGTTCTTCATGCTTGTCGCCATTCGCCAGAAGCATGGGCTTGGTGTAGTAGAGGTCGCCACACTTCTCGCCGTGGTACTCGAACACACGGGTCTCGACGATCGCATCCACCGGGCAGGATTCCTCGCAAAAGCCGCAGAAAATGCACTTGGTCAGATCAATATCGTATTGGGTGGTGCGGCGGGTTCCGTCTTCGCGCTCGGCGATCTCGATCTTGATCGCCAGCGCCGGACAGACCGCTTCGCACAGTTTGCAGCCAATGCAGCGTTCCTCGCCGTTGGCATAGCGGCGCTGCGCGTGCAAACCGCGGAACCGGAAGCCCTGTGGCGTCTTCTCATCGGGGTATTCGACCGTGATGTGGCGCGCGAAGAAATAGCGCCCGGTCACCGACAGGCCCTTGAGCAGCTCAAGCAGCAGGAATGTCTTGAAGAAATTATTTGCCATTATCTTCTATCACCATAACCATAGCGGTGTCTGCATCCACGCCGCAACCACTGCCACCCATATCAGCGTGAGCGGAATGAACACCTTCCAGCCCAGACGCATCAACTGGTCATAGCGATAGCGCGGGAAAGTCGCACGGAACCACAGGAACAGGAACAGGAAGAAGCTCATCTTGACCAGCAGCCAGATGATGGAATTCGGCAGGAAAGGAACCGGCGAGAGCCAGCCGCCCAGGAACATCACCGAAGTCAGCGCCGAGATCAGGATCATGTTGGCGTATTCGGCCAGGAAGAACAGCGCGAAACCCATGCCGGAATATTCGGTATGGAATCCGGCGACGATTACCGATTCGTCTTCGGCCAGGTCGAACGGCGCGCGGTTGGTTTCTGCCACGCCGGCGATGAAATAAACCACGAACATCGGGAACAGCGGGATGAAATACCAGCCGAGCAGTCCGTATTGGCTCTGCTGTCCGCGCACGATGTCGCCCATGTTCATGCTCTGGGCGGCCAGTAGCACGCACACCAGCGCAAAGCCCATCGCCAGTTCGTAGGAAACGATCTGTGCCAGGGAGCGCAGCGCGCCGAGGAAAGCGTATTTCGAATTGGATGCCCAGCCCGCAATGATGATGCCGTATACACCGAGCGAAGTTATCGCCAGAATGTAGAGCAAACCGGCATTCACATCTGCCAGTGCCATGCCGTCATCAAATGGAATGACTGCCCAGGCTGCCAGTGCAGGAGCCAGGGCCAGCACTGGCGCAGCGAGGAACAGGTATTTGCTCGAGTTGGCCGGGATGATCACTTCCTTCAGCAGCAACTTGATACCATCGGCGAGGGGCTGCAACAGACCCCACGGGCCGACGCGGTTCGGGCCCGGACGCACCTGCATCCAGCCCAGTATCTTGCGCTCGGCCAGAGTCAGATAGGCTACAGTGCCCATGATGGGCAGGACGATCACGAGTATCTTGACCACCGTCCAGACCGGCAGCCAAGCCGCGCCGAGCAGTCCTTGCCCCATCTGCTGTATGGTTTGCAATAGCGCCATTACGCTCGCTCCACGGTCACGTTTCCGAACATCGCACCCAGCCCTGCCGTAACTGCATGGCCGGCAGCGACGCGCGCCACGCCGGCTGGCAGGCCGCTATCTGCTGCCGCAACCATCAGCACGGTATTTTCCCCCTGGCTGACCTTTACCTTTTCACCCGGCGACACGCCGATTTTTTTCAATTCTGCGGCATGCATCGCCGCAACAGGTGTTGCAGCATCGCGGGTTTTTTGCAGTGCGGGAGCACGCCGCGCGATGGCGTCGGCGGAATAAATTGGCACTTCGGCCACGCGCTGCAAGCCGCCAGTGCTGGCTGGTGTAATCCTTATTGCCTCACCTTGCAAGGTGTTATTCAGGCATGACAGAACATCCTTGCCGCCGAGCGCCTCATCGCGCACCGCTTCGCTGCTGTCATAATCGAAGCCTGCAACATTCAGCAGGTTGCCCAGCACGCGCAGCACCTTCCATGCCGGGCGCGCCTCGCCCAGCGGTTTGACCGCGCCCTTGAAACTTTGCACGCGGCCCTCCGTACTGACAAAGGTGCCGGATGTTTCGGTGAAAGGCGCAACCGGGAGCAGCACATTGGCGTAATCCACCGCGTGATGCTTGTAGGCGGAGAGCGCCACCACCAGATCGGCAGCATACATTGCAGACAGGGCCTGCTGCGAATTGGCGCAGTCCAGTTCCGGCTCGGCATGGAGCAGGATATAAGCCTTGCGCGGCGCGGCGAGCATGGCTGCCGCATTCATGCCTCCGGCGCCGGGGGCCGCGTTGGCGAGATAACCGCCGACGCTGTTGGCTGCCTCTCCGAGGAAACCGGATTTGCCGCCGCACAGAGCGGCGATATTCTGCGCCAACAGTTGCAACTGCGCAGCCTGCGGGTGCTGCTGGGCAAAGTTGCCGAGCAGCACGGCAACTCGCTCGCCTCCAGCCAGGCTCCTGGCAATTGCGACAGCGGTGCTGCCTGCTTCGATTTCTTTCAGGGAAACATCTGCTGCCATCTTCTTCTCTGCGGCCAGCGCCTTCAATATTTGCGCCAGCATATTCGCCATGGCATCCGGCGCAACAACTGCCTTGTTCGCCACCTTCATCAGCAAATCATCATCTACCGAATGAACAATATTGACCTGGGCGCCTTTCCTGGCCGCTTGGCGGATGCGTTGCGCCAGCAGTGGATGGTCTTTGCGCAGGAAGCTGCCCGCGATCAGCAGGCGATCGGCCTTGCTGAGATCGGCCACCGCCATGCCCAGCCAGGGAGCGCCCGCCTGCTTGCCGTCCGCGCTGAAATCAGATTGGCGCAAGCGAAAATCAACATTGTTGCTGCCCAGGCCGCGCGCCAGTTTCTGCAACAGATAAAGCTCCTCCAGTGTGGAATGCGGCGTGGCCAGCGCGCCGACCTCGCTGTTTCCCGCGCAGTTCGCAACCTGGCTTACCGCATTCGCCACATATTCCAGCGCCACCGGCCATTCCACTTCATTCCATTTGCCTTCCTGCTTGATCATCGGCTTGGTCAGGCGCTCGGCGGAATTAAGCCCTTCGTAGCTGAAGCGCTCCTTGTCGGACAGCCAGCATTCGTTGATGTCTTCGTTTTCCACCGGCAGCACGCGCATCACGCGGTTGTCCTTGGTGTGCACGGAAAGATTGGTGCCCAGCCCGTCATGCGGGCTCACGGATTTGCGCTGCGACAGCTCCCAGCTGCGCGCGCTGTAGCGGAATGGCCTGCTGGTCAGTGCGCCAACCGGGCAAAGGTCAATGATGTTGCCGGACAGTTCCGAGTCCACCGTCTTGCCCACGAAAGACATGATCTCGGCATGTTCGCCGCGGAACGCCTGCCCCATTTCCATTTGACCGGCGATTTCCTGGCAGAAGCGCACGCAACGGGTGCAGTTGATGCAGCGGCTCATTTCCTCGGTGCTCACCAGCGGTCCGATATTCTTGTGCAGCACGACACGCTTTTCTTCCCGGTAGCGCGATGCGCCAGTGCCGTAGCCCACGGCGATGTCCTGCAGCTGGCACTCGCCACCCTGGTCGCAGACCGGGCAATCCAGCGGGTGGTTGACGAGCAGGAACTCCATCACTCCCTGCTGCGCTTTCACCGCCATTTCCGAAGCGGTGAACACTTTCATGCCTTCGCTTACCGTTGTGGCGCAAGCCGGCACCGGCTTGGGCACCTTTTCCACCTGCACCAGGCACATGCGGCAGCTGGCCGCGATGGAAAGCTTCTTGTGGTAACAGAAATGCGGGATGTAGATTCCGGCCCGCTGCGCCGCCTCGATCACGGAGCGGCCGGCTTCGATCTCTACATGCTTGCCGTCAATTTCAACGTTGATCATTGCTCGCCCATTTCATCATTACACCATGCACTTCTTGTGCTCGATGTGGTACTCGAATTCGCTGCGATAATGCTTGAGCATGCCCTGCACCGGCCAGGCGGCGGCATCGCCCAGCGCGCAGATGGTGCGCCCGGCAATATTCCCGCACAGGCTCAACAGCAGGTCCAGGTCTTCCGGCCGCCCCTCGCCTTTTTCGATGCGGCGCACGATGCGGTACAGCCAGCCGGTGCCTTCGCGGCATGGCGTGCACTGGCCGCACGACTCCTCGTAGTAAAAATAAGACAGGCGCTCCAGTGCGCGTACCATGCAAACGGTTTCATCCATCACGATTACCGCGCCGCTGCCCAGATAGGAACCCGCCTTGGCGATGGAATCGTAGTCCATGTCCGTTTCCATCATGATTTCGCCCGGCAGCACCGGCATGGACGAGCCGCCCGGGATCACCGCTTTCAGCTTGTGCCCGTTGCGCACGCCGCCGGCCAGTTCCAGCAGTTTCCTGAATGGCGTGCCCAGCGGCAGCTCGAAGTTGCCCGGATTATTGACGTGTCCGGAGACGGAGAACAGCTTGGTGCCGCCATTGTTCGGCCTGCCCAGCTCGAGGAATTTCTGCCCGCCCTCGCGCATGATGTAAGGGATGCTGGCAAATGTCTCGGTGTTGTTGATGGTGGTCGGCTTGCCATACAAGCCATAGGTTGCCGGAAATGGCGGTTTGTAGCGCGGCTGGCCTTTCTTGCCTTCGATGGATTCGAGCAGCGCGGTTTCCTCGCCGCAGACGTAAGCGCCGTAACCCAGGTGGTTGTGCAGGTCGAAACTGAAATCGCTGCCGAGAATGTTGTCGCCCAGATAGCCCGCCTTGCGCGCCTCTTCGCAGGCCGCTTCCATGCGCTCGTAGGCCTCGAAAATTTCGCCGTGAATATAGTTGTAGCCCGTTTTCACGCCCATGGCATAGGCGCCGATGGCCATGCCCTCGATCAGCGCGTGCGGGTTGAAACGCAGGATATACCAGTCCTTGCAGGTGCCCGGCTCGCCTTCATCGCTGTTGCAGACAATGTATTTGTCGCCGCTGTAATTCTTCGGCATGAAGCTCCACTTCAGGCCGGTGGGGAATCCGGCGCCGCCGCGCCCGCGCAGTGCGGATGTCTTGACTTCGGCGATGATGGCCTCGGGCGGTGTTTTTTCCGCGAGGATTTTGCGCAAGGCCTGATAGCCCCCAACCTTGAGGTAATTCTCCAGCGTCCAGGGCTTGTCGAAGCCCATTGTGGTGTAAATGACCGGGCCGTTCATGACTTGTCCAGTTCCGCCAGTAATTGGTCAATTTTTTCCGGGGTCATGCGGCCGCATAGCCTGTTGTTGCTCACGGCCAGCAGCGGCGCGTCTATGCATGCCCCCATGCACTCCGCCTCGCGCAGGCCGAACTTGCCGTCCGGCGTCACCTCGCCGATACCGATACCCAATTTGGACTCAATGTATTTAACGGTATCCAATGCGCCGCACAGGGTGCAGGATAAATTGGTGCATATGGTCAAGGTATGCTTGCCCATGGGCTTGAGGTTGTACATGTGGTAGAAAGTCGCCACCTCGTACACTGCCATCTGTGGCATGCCCAGATAGGCCGCGACATCACACATGTCGTCGGAAGAAATCCAGCCCTTTTCTTCCTGCACGAAACGCAGTGCCGACATCACCGCAGACTGCTTCTGGTCAGCAGGATATTTCTTCAGCTCGCGGTTTATTTTTTCTTGAACCTGATCGGACAGCATTTTGTGGATGCCTCTAAAAATTCAAAGTTCGCCCAAATGCAAGGCACGGAAAAATTTTGCGAGCATCTGCTTCGCAGATTGCCTGCCTAAAACTTTTCGCAGCGCAGCATATAGGTAATATGTAAGCAAGAAAATTTTTCCGCAACACAGCAGTTGGGATACAACGAAGTTGCTGTGTAGGCTCACATGCGAAGCATGTTATGCCGGAACTAAAATTTGGGTTTTGAGAGGCATCCATCAACGGTCGACCTCGCCAAAAACTATATCCTGCGTGCCGATGATCGCAACCACATCGGCAATCATGTGCCCGCGCGACATCTCGTCCAGGCTGGACAGGTGCACGAAGCCGGGCGCGCGGATTTTCATGCGGTACGGCTTGTTCGCGCCATCCGAAACCAGATAAATGCCGAACTCGCCCTTGGGATGCTCGACTGCGGAATACACCTCGCCGGCTGGCACGTGCATGCCTTCCGTGAACAGCTTGAAGTGGTGAATCAGTTCTTCCATGTTCTGCTTCATGGCCTCGCGCCTGGGAGGCGCCACCTTGGCATTGCTTGCCATGACCGGGCCGGGGTTCTTGCGCAGCCAGTCAATGCACTGTTTGATGATGCGGACGGACTGGCGCAACTCTTCCACGCGCACGAGATAGCGGGAGTAGGTGTCTCCCTGCAGGCCGATCGGAATATCGAAATCCATGCGGTCATACACCTCGTACGGCTGCTTCTTGCGCAAGTCCCACGCAATTCCGGAGCCGCGCAGCATCGGCCCGGTAAAACCCATCTGCTGAGCACGTTCCGGCGACACCACGCCGATACCGACGGTGCGCTGCTTCCAGATGCGGTTGTCGGTCAGCAGAGTTTCGTATTCATCGACGCAAGTCGGGAAGCGCTCGGTGAAATCCTGGATGAAATCCAGCATCGAACCGGCACGGTTGCCGTTCATCCGTTTCACAGCGTCGGTGTTATGCCATTTGGACGTCTGATACTGCGGCATGCTGTCAGGCAGATCGCGATACACGCCGCCGGGACGATAATAGGTCGCATGCATGCGCGTGCCGGAGACCGCCTCGTAACAGTCCATCAGATCCTCGCGCTCGCGGAACGCGTACAGGAACATGGTCATGGCGCCGACGTCGAGCGCGTGCGCGCCGATCCACAATAGATGATTGAGGATGCGGGTGATCTCGTCGAACATGACGCGGATGTACTGCGCGCGCAACGGCGCCTTGACGCCGAGCAGTTTCTCGATGGCCAGCACATAGCCGTGTTCGTTACACATCATGGACACGTAATCCAAACGGTCCATGTAACCGATGCTCTGGTTGTACGGCTTGCTCTCGGCCAGCTTCTCGGTGGCGCGGTGCAGCAGTCCGATGTGCGGATCGGCGCGCTGGATCACCTCGCCGTCCATCTCCAGCACCAGGCGCAATACGCCGTGTGCCGCTGGATGCTGCGGACCGAAGTTCAAGGTGTAGTTCTTGATCTCTGGCATCTGTTAAATCAATCCAAAAAGAATATTTTCACCGCAAAGAACGCAATGGCCGCAAAGGAAAACATTTTTCATTCATTAAGACGCATTTGATTTTCTTCGCGCTCTTTGCGCCCTTTGTGGTGAAAGTCGTCTTTACCCTGGTTCACTGCGCCGTTGCACCTCGTCGCGGATCACCTTCGGCACCAGCACGCGCGGCTCGATGCTGACCGGCTCATAAACCACGCGCTGCTTCTCGGCGTCGTAGCGCACTTCGACGTTGCCGGACAACGGAAAATCCTTGCGGAACGGGTGGCCGATAAATCCGTAATCGGTGAGGATGCGGCGCAGGTCGGGGTGCCCTTCGAAGATAATGCCGTAGAGATCGAAGGCCTCGCGTTCATACCAATTCGCCGACGTCCAGATATCGGTCACCGAGGGAATCACCGGCAAATCGTCGTCCGGGGCGAAGCAGCGCACGCGCAGACGTTGATTATGACTGATCGACAGCAGGTGATACACAGCGGCGAAGCGGCGAGTGGCCGCCGGTTGCTCGACGGACAGATCTTCGTCGCGCTGGTGCAGATGCCCGGCGGTTTGCACATCGACGCCGCGACTGAAACCTTGGCCGGTCGCCGCGTCAGTCTGCCACTCGGTAATGCCGTATTCCGAATAATCCACGCCGCAGACGTCGATCAATATCGTGAACT
>JACRAQ010000059.1 GCA_016213335.1 Nitrosomonadales bacterium | reverse complement strand
GCCGTGGCGGTCAGCGCGATGCGCGGCACGTTGGGGAAACGCTCGTGCAGCACGGTCAGCGCGCGGTATTCGGGGCGGAAGTCGTGCCCCCACTGCGACACGCAATGGGCTTCGTCAATGGCGAACAGGGCGACGCCGGAGCTTACCCCCTCCCTCAGTCCCTCCCCCGGCAGGAGAGGGAAGCCGAGCCCCTCTCCTGCCGGGGGAGGGGTTGGGGTGGGGGAGCCCGCGTTCAGCCGCTCCAATAGATTCATGAACCCTTCCGTCATCAGCCGTTCCGGCGCGACATACAACAGTTTCAGCTCGCCGCGCAGCAAACGCGCCGTCACCTCGCGCGCCGCATCGGCATCCAGGCTGGAGTTCAGGAAAGCGGCCTGTACGCCGAGCTGTTTGAGCGCGTCCACCTGATCCTGCATCAGCGCGATCAGCGGCGATACCACGATGCCGGCGCCGGGGCGCAGCAATGCCGGGATCTGGTAGCACAAGGATTTCCCGCCGCCGGTCGGCATCAGCGCCAGCGCATCGCCACCCGCCGCGACATGAGCGATGATGGCCTGTTGCGCGCCGCGAAAAGCGGTGTAGCCGAACACGTCGCGGAGAATTTGCTGGGCAGCGCCGGATGTCATGGATGGAGTGGTCTCGGTCAGGTGCGCAAGCCTGGAGTCTCTTACGAGTGAAGTCTTCACATATTTTGAGCAGAGTGGATGACTCTTCCAAATGCGCCAAGATATTCCCTCCCCCTTGCGCCCGCAAGGGGCAGGCCGTGGGAGGGTTAGGGTGGGGGTGAACCCTGAGTGCTTACGCAACCATCGCAGCTCACCCATCCCCCTGCCCCCTCCCGTCAAGGGAGGGGGGTTTGCAGCATGCTTCCCTGTTTGGCTCCGGCTCGTCCGGCTTGGGCCTGGTAAACAGGAGGTTGGGGTGCGTCACGCGGGGCGATAGTATAATCCACAAGGATAAATATTATCAGGGAGGCCATGCCATGAGCGTTCGCACCATTTCCACCCAGCCTTTTACCGACCAGAAACCCGGCACCTCCGGCTTGCGCAAGAAAGTCACGGTGTTCCAGAAGCCGCATTATCTGGAAAATTTCGTGCAGTCCATTTTCGACAGCATTGCCGCACCCGGGGGTGCAACGCTGGCGCTGGGCGGTGACGGCCGCTACTACAACCGCGAGGCGATCCAGGTCATCCTGAAAATGGCGGCAGCCAACGGCTTCGGCAAGGTGCTGGTGGGCAGGGGCGGTATTCTTTCCACCCCGGCGGCCTCGTGCGTGATCCGCAAATACCAGACCTTCGGCGGCATCATCCTGTCCGCCAGCCACAACCCCGGCGGGCCAGACGGCGATTTCGGCATCAAGTTCAACAGCAGCAACGGCGGCCCGGCCACCGAAACCGTGACCGAAGCGATTTTCGCAAGAAGCAAGGTCATCAACGAATACCGCATTCTCGATGCGCCTGATGTGGCGCTGGATGAGATTGGCGAAACGATGCTTGGCGCCATGCGCGTGCAGGTGATTGACCCGGTGAGCGACTATGCGGATTTGATGGAATCGCTGTTCGATTTCGCGGCGATCCGCAATTTGCTGGCTGGCGGTTTCCGCATCAAGTTCGATGCCATGCACGCGGTAACCGGGCCTTACGCGCAGGAAATTTTCGTGAAGCGGCTCGGCGCGCCTGCGGGCGACGTGATCAACGCCGTGCCGCTGGAGGATTTCGGCGGTGGCCACCCCGACCCCAACCTCACCTACGCGCACGATCTGGTGGAAGCTCTGTATGGCGACAACGCGCCGGATTTTGGCGCGGCCTCCGATGGCGATGGCGACCGCAACATGATTCTTGGCAGAAAATTTTTTGTCACGCCTTCCGACAGCCTCGCTGTCATCGCGGCCAATGCGACACTGGTGCCGGGCTACCGGAAAGGCGTGGCCGGCATTGCGCGCTCGATGCCAACCAGCGCGGCGGCCGACCGCGTAGCGCAGACGCTGAACATCCCCTGCTACGAAACACCCACTGGCTGGAAGTTTTTCGGCAACCTGATGGACGCAGGCAAGGTCACGCTGTGCGGCGAGGAGAGCTTCGGCACCGGCTCCGATCACGTGCGCGAGAAGGACGGCCTGTGGGCGGTGCTGTTCTGGCTCAACATTCTCGCCGTGCGCAAGCAGCCGGTGGAAACCATCGTGCGCGCGCATTGGGCGAAATATGGCCGCAATGTGTATTCCCGCCATGACTACGAGGGCTTGCCCGCCGAGGCGGCGCAGGGCGTGATGAAGCACCTCAAGGACTGCTTTGCAGAACTGCCTGGAGCGAAGTTCGGCAAGTATACGGTGAGATTCTGCGACGATTTCAGCTACACCGACCCGGTGGATGGCAGCGTGAGCAAGGGCCAGGGCATACGCATCATCTTCACGGACGGCTCGCGTATCGTGTTCCGCCTCTCCGGCACCGGCACCGAAGGCGCAACCCTGCGCATCTACCTGGAAGCCTACGAGGCCGATACCTCGCACCATCACCTCGACGCCCAGATGGCACTGGCCGACCTGATCAGGATTGCATTGGGGCTTTCCGAACTGGAGCTGCGCGTGATGCGCAACAAGCCGACCGTGATTACCTAGTGCTGCGAGGCTCGCCGAAGCGGTGCGCTATACGCCGGTGATTTGCTTCAGGTCGAAACCCCATTTTGCGGGGTCTTCGATATTGGCGATTGCCTCGGGTGATTTGCTGAGGTCAATCACTTGCGGAAAGAACGGCTCGTTCGATTTGGTGGAAAAAAACGCCTTGACGACAGGCGTGAGCAAGCCTTTGTCGGTCTGTTCGACGACCACGGCCAGGCGCCCGGACTTCAGCTTGACCAGGGTGCCGGTAGGATAGATGCCGATGGTTTTGACGAAAGCATGGAATATCCTTTCGTCGAAATGCCCTTCCCTCCATTCCGCCATCTTGCGCAGCGTCTCGGCCGGTTCCCAGCCGTTCTTGTAGCAGCGGTTCGAGGTCAGCGCGTCGTACACGTCGCACACCGCGCCCATGCGCGCGAACAGGGTCAGTTTGTCGCCGGAGATTTTTTCCGGGTAGCCGTTGCCATCCACCCGCTCGTGGTGGTGCAGGCACACGTCCAGGGCGATTTCGTCCGCTCCCCCCGAGGTGTTCAGGATTTCCCACCCCTTGCGCGGGTGATCCTTGATGATGGTGAATTCCTCGTCGGTGAGCTTGCCGGGCTTGTTCAGCACTTCGCCCGGTATCAGCGCCTTGCCGACATCATGCAGCAGGCCGGCGACACCGGCATTTTTCAGGGTGCGCCCCTCCAGGCCCAATTGCTTGCCCAGCGCGAGCATCAGGCCGCACACCGCCACCGAGTGCAAATAGGTATAGTCGTCGGCGTTCTTCAGGCGCGCGAGGTTGAGAAATGCCTCCGGGTTGCGCGAGATGGAATTGCTGATCTCATCCACCAGCGGCTCCGCGTCGCCGACCTTGATCGCGTTGCCCATGCGCACTTCGCTGAACATCGAGATCACCGCCGTCTTGCCTTGCGCCAGCACGGCGCGCGCGCGCTGCATTTCCTGCTGGAGGGAAACGCGCGTCACCGGCCTGGCCTCTTCCTGCGCGGCCAGTTGCAGCGCCTGCTCGACGTGCTGTTTTTCTTCTTCCGGCGATGTGGCGACCGCTTCACCTTCGACATCCAGCCCTTTGCCGGTGTCTATCCACACCTCGCGAATGCCGCAGGTTTTCAGGGTGTGCAGATCCCCTTCTGCTGCCAGCTCGAAAGATTTTTTCCAGAACGGATGCTCCATCCAGCTACCGCAGATTTCCTGAACATACATCCCGAGCCGCAGGTCGCGCACCTGAATTTTTTTGAGCATGGCTTGGCCATAACGAAAAATGATATCCGGCGGCATTATAACGGCCGGAGTGGACAGGCGCACGTAAAGCCGGGCAGGCATTTGCCTGCAAAAATCGATATGGCGCTACGGCATAAGCCAAGCCTTTACCGCTCTCCGCCATGCCGGAGTTTATCCAACCGGATTTGACAAAAGAACGTTCGTTCCATATTGTATCGCCATGGAAAACGACGCCGACTATCTCGCCAAGCTTCGGGACTATTACGCCGACCACGGCGTGCTGCCGCCCTATTCCACCATCATGTCGCTGGTGGGGTTCAAGTCCAAATCCCCGGTGGCCGCACTGGTGGCCAGGCTCAAGCTGCAAGGCTTTCTGGAATCCACCCCGGACAAGCGCCTCAAACCCGGCAGGAGGTTCTTCGAGCGGCCCGTCTATGACAGTGTGCGCGCGGGCTTTCCCAGCCCGGCCGGGGATGCGCACCACGACACGCTCACCATTGATGAATACCTGGTCAGCCACCCTTCCTGCACCGTGCTGGTAACGGTGAAAGGCGATTCCATGGCCGATGCGGGCATCTTGCCCGGCGATACCGTCGTGGTGGAAAAACGTGCCGCCGCGAATGCGGGCGACATGGTCATCGCCATCGTGGATAACGAGTTCACCCTCAAGACCCTCGGCAGGGAAAAAGGGAAATTCGTTCTGGTTCCGGCCAACCCCGCTTACCCGGTCATCCGCCCCAGGGGCGACCTGGAAATTTTCGGGGTCGTGGTCGGCCAGTTCCGCAAGTACAAATAACCCGCCCCCCGTAATCATGCCGGCCTCCAACTGGCCCAACGCCATTGCGCACGTGGATGCAGATTGTTTCTACGCCTCGTGTGAGCAGTTGCGCCGCCCAGACCTGAAAGGCGTGCCGATCTGCGTGATGTCCAGCCAGGATGCCTGCATTGTCGCCAAAACCTATGACGCCAAAGCGGCGGGCATCACCACCGGCATGACGGTATGGGATGCCAGAAAACGGCTGCCCGGCGCCGCCTTTCTGCCCGCCGATTTCCGCTATTACGGCCAGATCTCCGGCAAGCTGTTTGCCATTCTCAACAGCTTCAGCCCGGCAGTCGAGGAGTATTCCATAGACGAAAGCTTCATGGACATGAACGGCTTGCGCGCGCTGCACCGGAAATCCTACCGCCAGATCGCCGACGACATCCGCGAGGCCATTCACCGGCAAGTGGGCGTCACTGTTTCGGTCGGCATATCCGTAACCCGGACGCTGGCCAAGATGGCGTCGGAGTACAACAAACCCAACGGCACCACCATCGTGGCCGACGGGCGCATCCGGGAATTCCTCCGGCATGTCCGCGCGCGCGACATTCCGGGAATAGGCGCCAACCGCGAAGCGCTGCTCGACAAGTTCGGCATCCGCAGCGGCGCCGATTTTGCCGCTGCCGGAGAACACCTGGTCGGGCGGCTGCTCGGCAAAGCCGGAACCGATCTGTGGCGCGAGCTCAACGGCACGCCGATCTACCGCGTGGAAGCTGACCCCCGCCTGCCCAAAAGTGTGGCGCGCACCGCCTCCATGGGGCAGGTGACCGGGGACAAGGCGGCCGTTCGCGCCCACCTCCTTCACCACGCCATGCGCTTATCCGGGGCGCTGATGGAAAAACGCATCACTGCAGGACACCTCACCGTTTTCCTGGCGTTGAAGTCTTTTGACAGACAGGTGATCACCTCGGAACTGCCTTATCCGACGGCAGATTATTTTCTGCTGGCGAAACAGGCCGGAAAGTCGCTGGATAAACTGTTCGACCCGGCCCGGCAATATCGCGCCTGCGGCCTGATCGCCACGGATATCGCCATCCGGCGGGCCGAAAGCTTCGGCCTGTTCCAGCAGGCGGAGCAGCAGCGGGAAGAAAAGCACCTGAAATTACTGGAAGCGTTGCACGGCGTGAACCGGAAATACGGCAGCAACACCATGACGGTCTGCGATCGTTCAAGCCGTCGGGCAAGAAAAACCGTGCGCGATTCTGTTATCCGGTGCTGGAATGCGAGTAATTCCAATTCTAATTCATCAGTGACACGGTGTTGGCTTCCGCGCTCGCTCCTTGCTGTACTACCTGTACTATCTTCGTCGCTGCGGAAGGGTCGCCGCGTAGCGGCGGGGCACCCACCGGCGTACTCCTTGCGGGTGCTCGCTTGTCGCCGCCTTGTCTCACTTTCGAATTAGAAATGGAATAAGGCGATAGCGGCACGACAGCGCCGGTTTTCTGGCCCGCAACGCATGCGCCGGTTATTCACGGGCAAGCGCCCGGCCTTGTGGTACCCCGAACACGAATCGAACGTGTGACCTACCCCTTAGGAGGGGGTCGCTCTATCCACTGAGCTACCGGGGCGCGCCGCACATTCTAACGTAAAACGCCAGCTTAATCCCGCACCCAAACAGCCTTGCCGGTCGTGCGGGCGCGGCCTGGGCGGTTCAGGGCCAGTGTGTCAGGCCAGCCCGAATGAGGTGCTCCGCGCCTGCACCTCGGCACAATGAAACGGCCACAGGCAGTTCGCGGGCGCCGCGCCGCAGGAGCGCAAGCAACGTCGCCTGGCCTGACTGACTGTATTTACCCTGCTGGATTGCCCCGCCGTCTGGCCGGGCTATGTTTTGGCAGTTCATGAAGCTGCCGGGATTGCCGGCTGGAGCGTTGCCTGGGAGTTTTGCCGCTCGCGCCATCCACAAGCAACACCGGCTGCACTTCTTGAATCGCGGGCTGAAGCCGCCCAGGCATTTCCTAGCTGCGCTGAGTGCTGCCGCGCGCCCGCAAGTAAGCGCTTTCCATCCACTTCTTGATGCGGTTTGCATCGCCGATACGGGTGCGGTTTCCCCAGGAATCCAGCAGCACGATCACCACCGGGCGCTGGTTGATCCGGGCCTGCATCACCAGGCAGCGCCCCGCCTCGCTGATGTAGCCGGTTTTGCTGACGCCGATTTCCCACGATGCGTTTTTCACCAGCGGGTTGGTGTTGCTGAAGCGCATCGGCCTGCCGCGCCCGGCCGGCTTCACCGTATAGGACGAGGTGGTGGTGTACTGGCTGATGAGATCGTAGCGCTGCGCCGCTTGAACCATTTTCACCAGGTCCTGCGCGGTGGAGACATTGCCCCGGTTTAGCCCGGTGGGGTCAATAAACCGCGTGTCCTTCATGCCCAGTTCCAGCGCCTTGATGTTCATCATCGCGATCGCAGCGCCGGTTCCACCCGGATAAGTGCGCGCCAGCGCGGCAGCGGCGCGATTCTCGGAAGACATCAAAGCCAGCCGCAGCAGCTCGCCGCGCGTCAGCTTCAGGCCGGGATTCATGCGCGAACGGGTACCCTTGAGCTTGTCCATGTCCTGCCTGCTGATACCGATTTCCTCATCCAGCGGCAACTGTGCGTCCAGCACCACCATCGCGGTCATCAGCTTGGTGATCGAAGCGATCGGCGCGACCATATCGGCATTTTTGGTATATATCAGGTTCTGCTTCTGCTCATCGTAAATCAGGGCGATCGCCGAACGCAGCTTGGGCACCGAGGTAAAATTCAGCACCGTGCTGGTCAGCTCGTCATCCAGAATCCGCGATGCCGTATCGTCGCTCGCCGCCTGCGCAGACAGCGCATAACCCAGCAATACCAACAGCAAAAACTTGTTGCGCACACTGCCTCCCGTTCACGGAATTTTGTTGATTATCGGCAAGAATACCAAAAACTTTAGGAAAATCAAAGCAAATCAACTCTCTTCCTGCTGCTGCAAGGCCCACATCTGCGCATATATCCCTTGCCGCGCCAGCAATTCGCGATGATTGCCGCGCTCGATGATGCGCCCTTTGTCCATCACCAGGATCTCCTGCGCATCCACGACGGTGGAAAGGCGGTGCGCGATAACCAGGGTGGTGCGGTCGCGCGCGACATTGCGCAGTTCGCCCTGTATTGCCTTCTCGGATTTGGAATCCAGCGCCGAAGTCGCCTCGTCGAAAATCAGGATGGCGGGGTTTTTGAGGATGGCGCGCGCAATCGCCACGCGCTGCTTTTCGCCGCCGGAAAGCTTGAGGCCGCGCTCGCCCACCAGCGTTTCGTACCCCAGCGGCAGCGATTCGATGAAGGCGTGGATGTGCGCCAGCCGCGCGGCCTCCAGCACCTCCTCGCGGCTGGCGCCGGGCCTGCCGTAGGCGATGTTGTAATAGATGCTGTCGTTGAACAGCACGGTGTCCTGCGGCACGATGCCGATGGCCGCACGCAGGCTGGCCTGGGTCACCTGGCGGATGTCCTGCCCGTCAACCAGAATGCGCCCCGCGCTCACATCGTAAAAGCGGAACAGCAAGCGCGACAGCGTGGACTTGCCCGCTCCGCTCGCCCCCACCACGGCGACAGTGTGCCCTGCCGGAATGTCAAAACTGACATCGGAAAGTATCTGCCGCTCCGGCTCGTAGGAAAAACTCACCCGCTCGAAGCGCACCGCCGCCCGCCCCACTCTCAGCGGCGCGGCATCCGGCGCGTCTTCGATCTCGCGGTGCTCGCCGAGCAGGCGGAACATTTTCTCCATGTCGGCCAGCGCGTGCTTGATTTCGCGGTAGACAAAACCGAGAAAGTGCAGCGGCATGGAAAGCTGCAGCATGAACACGTTGACCAGCACCAGGTCGCCCAGGGTCATCGTCCCCTTCGCCACCCCGTCGGCCGCCAGCAGCATCAGTGCGGTAATGCCGGCGGCGATGATCGTGCTCTGCCCGGCGTTCAGCGCACCCAGCGAAGT
>JACRAQ010000055.1 GCA_016213335.1 Nitrosomonadales bacterium | reverse complement strand
CGCCGATCAGGCGCGACACGGCGTGGCGTTCCATGTATTCGGACATGTCGAAGCGGTGTAGCGGCATGCCCATGCTGTAGGCCAACTGGCGCGCTACCTCGGTTTTGCCCACACCGGTGGGGCCGGAAAACAGGAAGCTGCCGATGGGTTTTTGCGGGTTGCCCAAACCGCTACGCGACATTTTGAGAGCGCGCGCCAGCACGTCGATGGCCTTGTCCTGGCCGAACACAACAGCCTTGAGGTCGCGATCAAGTGTCTTGAGCGTATTGCGGTCATCCGAAGAAACGGTGCGTGGCGGGATGCGCGCGATCTTGGCGATGATGTCCTCAATCTCGTGCTTGCCGATGAGCTTTTTCTGCTTGGACTTGGGCAGGATGCGCTGCGCCGCACCGGCTTCGTCAATCACGTCAATGGCCTTGTCCGGCAGGTGTCGGTCGGCGATGAAGCGAGCGGAAAGCTCGACAGCGCTAGTTAATGCCGCCGCGCTGTACTTGATGCCGTGGTGGCTTTCGAAGCGCGCTTTTAAGCCTTTCAGTATTTCGATAGCCTGCTCTACGCTCGGCTCGGGCACGTCCACTTTCTGGAAGCGGCGCGACAGCGCGTGGTCTTTTTCGAAGATACCGCGATATTCCTGGTAGGTGGTGGCACCGATACACTTGAGCGCACCGCTCGCCAGAGCAGGCTTCAGCAGGTTGGAAGCATCCATGGTGCCGCCCGAGGCGGCGCCTGCCCCGATCAGGGTATGAATTTCGTCTATGAACAGGATGGCGTGGGATGCGCCGGTAAGTTCCTTGAGCACCGCTTTCAGGCGTTGCTCGAAGTCACCGCGATATTTTGTGCCGGCCAGCAAGGCACCCATATCGAGGGCGTACACATGCGCGCCTTGGAGAATTTCCGGCACATCGTTTTCTGTGATGCGGCGCGCCAACCCTTCGGCAATGGCGGTCTTGCCCACGCCGGCCTCGCCGACCAGCAGCGGGTTATTTTTGCGGCGGCGGCACAAGGTCTGGATGACGCGCTCCAGCTCGGTTTCGCGTCCAATCAGCGGATCGATTTTTCCGGCGAGCGCATGGGCGTTAAGATCCAGCGTGTAATCGCGTAACGCCCCTTCGCTGCCCGCTTCCTGCTCCGTTTCGGCATCCTGGGATTTCTGGGTGCCCGGCTGGGTGGTTTTGTTGATGCCGTGGGCAATGTAGTTCACCACGTCCAGCCGGGTGATGGCGCGCTGGTTGAGGAAAAATACTGCATGGGAATCTTTTTCGCTGAACAGCGCGACCAGGATGTTGGCGCCGGTAACTTCTTTTTTGTTGGTGGATTGCACGTGCAGGATGGCGCGCTGGATAACGCGCTGGAAGCCGACGGTGGGCTGGGTATCCACCTCGCCGCTTCCGGGCATGACTGGGGTGTGGGTGGCGATGAAATCGGTGAGCACCGCGCGCAACTCGTCAATATCCGCACCGCAGGCACGCAGTACGTGCGCGGCGGAGGGGTTGTCGAGCATGGCGAGCAGCAGGTGTTCCACGGTGATGAATTCGTGGCGTTTCTGGCGTGCTTCGACGAACGCCAAGTGCAGGCTGACTTCGAGTTCTTGCGCGATCATGATTTATGTTCCCTCCAGTTCGCATCGTAGCGGATGCTCGCGCTGCTTGGCAAATGCCGACACCTGCTCCACTTTGGTTTCCGCAATATCTTTGGGGTAAATGCCGCATACCGCTGAACCCTCCTGATGTACTTTGAGCATCACTTGGGTGGCGCGTTCGCGGCTCATCGCAAAAAATAACTGCAAGACTTCGACGACAAAGTCCATGGTCGTATAATCGTCATTAAACAGAATAACTTTATACAGCTTGGGCGGTTTGCTCTTGCTGCGCTCGACTTCCAGCACGGAAGCGTTTTCGTGTTTTGTGACCATATCCTGCTCCCATTCTTGCATCGTATTCGTTCGTATATTTGTCGATTAGAACCGCTTTTTCAAGTGTGTTCTGAAAAAAACTTGCATAACCACTTGACGATGTAGGGGATACAGGAGTAAAAAGCGCGTGGGTGTTTGAATCAAGTTACCTGCAGTACTGGTTTTGCCATGTTGTGCGGTCTTGGAATTCAAACAGTTTAACGGGAATCCACCCGGTTTTTTTAGTTAAGGAAGCAACACATGGCAAACGGTACAGTAAAGTGGTTCAATGATGCAAAGGGTTTCGGTTTCATTACGCCGGATGACGGTAGCGAAGATTTGTTCGCGCACTTTTCCGCAATCAACATGAGCGGTTTCAAGACGCTAAAAGAAGGCCAGAAGGTCACCTTCGATATCGTTCAAGGACCGAAAGGCAAGCAAGCTTCCAACATACAGGCAGGTTGATGGCTCTGTAACCGGACAAAAAAGCCCGCATTGCGGGCTTTTTTGTTGGCGCCCGGCCGATAGCCGGTCATACGCGCAGTCTCTCAGCCGAGGGCGGAGAGTATCTCGCCTTGCATCTTGGCCAGCGCTTTTTGTTCGATCTGGCGGATGCGTTCGGCCGACACGCCGAATTCTTCAGCCAGTTCATGCAGGGTTGCGGGCGCTTCCTCTCGCAACCAGCGTGCCTCGACAATACGGCGGCTACGCTCATCCAGGTTTGCCAGGGCTTGCGCCAAACCGGCGGATTTCAACACGTCCAGCTGCTTGTGTTCGAGCGTGGCGGCTGGTTCGTCATCGGCTGAAGATGCCAAGTAGGCGATAGGAGCGTAACTGTCCCCCTCCTCATCGTTAACTCCTGTATCCAGTGCCACTTCGCGGCCGTTGAAACGGGCTTCCATCTCCAGCACGTCGTTCTGGCTGACATTAAGCTGTTGCGCGATTACGCTGGCTTCCTGCGGCTTCAGCGACTCCAGGCCCTGTTTCAGGCTGCGCAGGTTGAAAAACAGTTTGCGTTGCGCTTTGGTAGTGGCAATCTTGACCAAGCGCCAGTTGCGCAGAATGTATTCATGTATTTCGGCGCGTATCCAGTGTAGCGCGAACGACACCAGACGAACCCCGCGCTCCGGGTCATAGCGCTTGACTGCCTTCATCAACCCGATATTGCCTTCCTGTATCAAGTCCGCCTGTGGCAGGCCGTAACCCGCGTAGCCACGCGCCACGCTGACCACCAGACGCAGGTGCGACACGATAAGCTCGCGCGCCGCTTCCAGATCGTTGTCGCGCCGGAAGCGCGTCGCCAACCCGAATTCCTCCTGCTGGCTAAGCATGGGGAAACGGTTTACCGCCTGGATGTAGCCCTCAATGCTGCCAATGGCAGAGAGCGCGGGTAAGGCCAGAGCGTGATTCATATTTGCGACCTCCTTTGGGGGAATATTAGCACTCTCGCGATTCGAGTGCCAAGTACGGGAAAAATTCCCGTCCGAAAAACTCGGAATTGCTGAAGGGCGTGGCTGCCAGTGATTAGCAGGGTGCAATTCTCCTCAGGTGTTGCGCTACTGATAGCCATGCGCCCAGCCAGCCGAGGCAGCCGGAAAAAACCAGCAGGAAGAAGCTGTCTCCCGCCGATGGGGGGCGCAACACGAAACTGCTGGCATACAAGTGTGCCAGTTCCTCCAGGCTGCTGTTGACCAGGAACAGGCTGGCCAGGATGATGAGCCATGCTGCCACCCCGCCCAGCAGCCCGTACAGCATGCCGGCATAGAGGAAAGGGCGGCGGATGAAGGCATCGGTGGCACCGATCAATTTGGACACTTCGATTTCATCGCGCCGGGTGAGAATTTGCAGGCGGATGGTGTTGAATGTCACGGCCACCAATGCGAGGCCGAGCAAGGTGGCGAGAATCAGTGTCGTAAGGTGGCCAAGTTTGAGAAACGCCTCCAGCTTGCGAGCCCAGGCCGAATCCAGTTGCACGTGCTCGATCTCTTGCCATTTTTGCAGTTCGTCGCGTAGCGATTCCAGTGTCTGCGGGTCCGCTTTTTTGGGATAAATGATGTATGCATCTGGCAGCGGGTTTTGCGTCAGGCCGCTGATTACGTCGGTCAGGCCGGTGTTTTGTTTGAGCTGTTCTAGCGCCTGTTCGCGCGACACGAATTCGATCTTGCCGACTGCTTCGTGCTGCTTCAGCAGCCTGCCGACGCGGGCGATATCGTCGCGGCCCGCATCCATGCTCAGGAAGGCGCTGATCTGCGGTGCCCCAGCCAATTGGCCGCCCAGGCTCTGGATGTTTTGCAGCAGCACAACCATCCCGGCCGGCAGGCTGAGTGCGGTGCCGATGACCATAATGTTCAACACGCCGGATAGCGGTGCAGCGAGCAAGCGGCGCAAGGTGAACGTCAGCGCGCGGGCATGTTGCGCCAGCCAGTTTTTCATGGTTGCAATTCCCCGTGTCTCAGCATCAGGGTGCGCGCCTCGAACCGGCCCAGAATATTTTCGTCGTGGGTGGCGATCAGCAGGGTGACGCCAACCTGGTGGAAGGATTTGAAAATGCTCATGATCTCACCGGCGTACCCCATGTCGAGGTTGCCGGTCGGCTCGTCCGCCAGCAGGATGGAGGGGCGGTTGACGATAGCGCGGGCGATACACAGGCGCTGTTGTTCTCCGCCAGATAGCGCGATTGGGTTGGCTTTTTCCCGCTGCAACAGCCCGACCTTGTCGAGCGCGGCGCGGGCGCGTTTGGCGCTTTCGCGGTAATCGAAGCCGCAGATTTGCAGTGGCAGCATCACGTTGTCAAACGCGCTACGGTCAAACAGCAGCTTGTGGTCCTGGAAGATTAAACCGAGGTTGCGGCGCAGGTAGGGAAGCGCTCCATCTTTAAGTGTGGCGACGTTTTGCCCCTTGACTACCACGCTACCGCTGTTGGGCCGTTCGATGGCAGCAACCAGATGAAGCAAAGTGCTTTTCCCGGCGCCGGAATGCCCGGTAAGAAAGGCCATTTCGCCTTCAGCGATCTCGAATGTAATATTTTTCAGCGCCTCATAGCCGCCGGGGTAGCGCTTGCAAACCTGGTTAAAGCGGATCATGAATTGCTGGGTGCCTCAGGAAAAGGTGGCTGGCAAAGATGGGATCATGCTGGCGAGACGCGAGGGCCGTACCAGACAGCCATTTCGGCAGGTGAGGCTTCTCCGGTTACCTATCTCGGCAGACCACGGTTCATGCTACCAGTTTTGCTTGAGCCATGCAGCCGCGTTGGGGAGCAATGGCAGGACGGTGTCCGGCAACTTGTTTTGGCGCCCGAGCCTCTCGTTTGTGCTTGCACTGCCGTCTGGCGCCGGCTGTCAGTTTGGCATTTTTGTTTCGCGCATGTGGAGTGTCAGCTCCTGTTTGATCTCGCGCAGCCTGGCCTTGATCGTTGCCCCGTTTTTGTTGCCTATCCGCATCAGGGCGCGCTGGCCGATGGAGCGCTCTTCAAGGTCGGGGTCGGCGAACAGATAAAGCACATTGGGACGAACCAGCTTGACCGGCTCATTGATGTCCGGCGCGGCTAGCAGATCATCAATTACCACGAGCAGGCGGTCGTTGAAATATTGTTTCGGATAGCCCAAGTCCTCGTAGGCTTGCTGGAACAGCGGATAGAGGCGGATATACAGTTCGACCAGTTTTTTGGCCTCCATCGCTTCGGCGATTTTCATGTAGGGGGCATAGCGCGCCGCGTTCTGCGGGCCGATGATGGGGGCGTTTTCTGTTCCTGCGGCCAGGAACAGGCCCGGCACCGGCTTGATTGGCATCGCGTTTATCGGCACGCGGTCACGCGGCAGATTGTCGACGGTGACGACGATGTTGCGGATGATTTTTTCGGTGCGGAAGAGCTTCATCAGTGATGGGTTGCCGACCAGCCCGCCCAAGGCATCAAGCATAAAATTATCGCTTTCGCCCAGTGCGGGCAGCGGGGGGCTTGCCGGAGGCACCTCGATCACCTGGCGCATCAGCGGTTTGGAAGGCGTTGTTTGCACGCTTATCGGCGCAGGCTCCGGCGGCGCCGGCCGCCAGAGAAAATAGGCAGCGAGACCACCGAGGGTGGCCAAAGCGATAACGATTAGCGGGATGTTTTTTTTCATGATAAAACCACAGCGAGTTATGCCACCGTCACTTCACCTGCCAGATACACATCCTGTATCGCATTCAGCAGCAACACCCCGTCCTGCATCGGCTTCTGGAACGCCTTGCGCCCGGAGATCAGGCCCATGCCGCCTGCGCGCTTATTGATGACGGCGGTGCGCACCGCCTGGTGCAAGTCATCTTTGCCGGATTCGCCGCCAGAATTTATCATGCCGACCCGGCCCATGTAGCAGTTTGCCACTTGATAGCGTACCAGATCAATCGGGTGCTCGCTGGTGAGCTCGCTGTATACCTTGGGGCTGGTCTTGCCGAACTTGATCGCGTTGTAGCCACCGTTGTTTTCGGCCATCTTCTGCTTGATGATGTCGGCGTTGATGGTTACCGCGAGATGATTGGCCTGACCGGTCAAGTCGGCTGCGACATGGTAATCCTTGTCGGCGGTCTTGAATGCCGGGTTGCGCAGGTAGGCCCAGAGTATCGTCGCCATGCCGAGTTCGTGCGCATGCTCGAACGCCTCGGAGATCTCGAGTATCTGGCGGCGCGAGTGTTCGGAGCCGTAAAACACCGTCGCGCCTACCGCCACCGCTCCCATGTCGAAGGCCTGATCCACGCTGGCGAACAGGGTCTGATCAAATTCGTTGGGGTAGGTGAGTAGTTCGTTGTGGTTGATCTTTACGATGAACGGTATTTTGTGCGCGTAGCGGCGCGCCACCGAGGACAGCACGCCGAGCGTGGAAGCGACGCCGTTGCAGCCGCCCTCAATGGCCAGTTTGACGATGTTCTCTGGATCGAAATAGATCGGGTTGGGCGCGAACGATGCACCGCCGGAATGTTCCACACCCTGATCCACCGGCAGCAGCGAGAGGTACCCGGTATTGGCCAGTCGCCCGTGGCCATAAAGCGCTTGCAGGCTGCGCAACACGCCGGTCTTGCGATCCTTCATCGCCACCACGCGGTCCACGTAGTCCGGCCCCGGCAGGTGCAGCGACTCCCTGGGAATGCCGGAGCAACGGTGGCTTAACAGGTGTTCCGCTTCATCCGCCAGCAATTGTGCGATGCGGGTCATGGCATCCTCCCGTGTTGATGACGCCAAAAGCTTACTCCGAATTGGCGTGAGGGGAAACTATCTTTCCGTGCCGCAAACAACACGAATTCGCGTCGTGCCCATTGTGGCCAACGCATAATAGGGAGGGTTGAACACCGGGGCGACCAAGACTCGGGTGCTCAATAATAGAAAAAACTGGTAGCATGAAACCCTTCTGTTGGAAGTCGAAAAACAGAGGGAACTTCACATCCAGATGAACTTGCCCGGTTTCGTTGTTACTCTCACACATATCTCAGCCAGGATGTGCATAGTTTGCCGGTTTATAGCCAGAATACTCGTTTTCGTTTGCCTGTTCGCCGTGGGACAAGCGGCGCACGCGGGCGGGAAAATCTCCATCGCCGCTGCTGCCGATCTGAAATTTGCGCTGGACGAAATCGTCGCGCTGTTCAACAAGGCACATCCAGCAGACCGGGTGGAAACCATCTATGGCTCATCCGGCAAATTCCAGACGCAGATCCGGCAGGGCGCGCCTTTCGATCTGTATTTCTCCGCCGACATCGCCTATCCGCGCACGCTCAGGGCGGAGGGTTTTGCCGCCTCGGAGGTGCAGCCCTACGCGGTGGGGCGCATCGTGCTGTGGAGTCCGTCACGTGATGCCACCAGGATGGCACTCGCCGATCTCGCCGACCCGGCTATCCGCAGGATCGCCATCGCCAATCCGAAGCATGCGCCCTACGGCAAGCGCGCCGAAGAGGCGCTGAAGGCAGCGGGCATGTGGGAGAAGGTGGAAGCCAAACTGATTTACGGGGAAAACATCGCTCAGGCCGTGCAGTTTGTGCAGACCGGCAATGCACAGGTCGGCATCGTCGCGCTATCGCTGGCGCTCAGCCCGGAGCTGGCGAAGGAGGGCGGCTATGCGCTGATCCCCGGCGAGCTGCATCAGCCGCTGCAGCAGGGCTTCATCATCACCAGACGTGCAGCCGGTAATCCGCTGGCGCAGGCTTTCGTAAAATTCATGTCGGGCAACGAAGCGCGCGAAATCATGAACCGCTACGGTTTTGTGTTGCCGGGCAAAGTAGAATAACCAGATGGAATCCGCTTTCTCGTCTGCCGGCCTGTCCACGATCTGGCTTACTTTCAAGCTGGCTGCGGTGGTGACCCTCATCCTGCTGCTGGTCGGCACGCCGATCGCGTGGTGGCTGGCGCGCAGCCGTTCCTGGTGGAAGGGGCCGGTTGGCGCGGTAGTCGCACTGCCTATCGTGCTGCCGCCAACGGTGATCGGTTTTTATCTGCTGGTGGCGATGGGGCCGGATGGCCCGCTCGGCCATTTCACTCAATCCCTGGGGATTGGCCCGTTACCTTTCACCTTTGCCGGTTTGGTGATCGCTTCGGTGTTTTATTCGCTGCCCTTCGTGGTGCAGCCACTGCAAAACGCTTTTGAGATGGTTCCGGACCGCGTGCTGGAAACCGCCGCGACGCTGCGCGCCTCCGCGCTGGACACTTTCTTCAGCGTCGCGCTGCCGCTGGCCAAGCCCGGTTTCCTTACCGCGTCGGTGCTCGGCTTCGCGCACACCGTCGGCGAATTCGGCGTGGTGCTGATGATTGGCGGCAACATTCCGGGCGAAACGCGGGTGGTGTCGGTGCAGATTTACGACCATGTCGAGGCGATGGAATACGCTGCGGCGCACTGGCTGTCGGCGGGGATGGTGGTATTCGCCTTTGTGGTGCTGCTGGCCTTGTACACGCTTAACCCGACGGGGAGGCGCAAATGACGGGTATTCATGCGCGCTTTGATCTGGGATATCCCGGTTTTGACTTGCATGTGGATCTGCGGTTGCCCGCACGCGGCATCACCGCTTTATTCGGCCCCTCCGGCTCAGGTAAAACCACCCTGTTGCGCTGCATCGCAGGGCTGGAGCAGGCGCCGGATGGCATGTTGCGGGTAGATGGCGTGACCTGGCAGGAAGGGTCAAGTTTTTTGCCGGCATACCGGCGCTCGCTGGGCTACGTGTTTCAGGAAGCCAGCCTTTTCCCGCACCTGTCGGTGCGGCACAACCTGGAGTATGGGCTAAAGCGCATCCGCGCCAGCGAGCGCAAGGTGCGCCTGGATCAAGTCGTCGCTCTCCTTGGCTTGGGCCGGTTGATAGACCGCCAGGATCCGTCCAGTCTTTCCGGCGGCGAACGGCAGCGCATCGCCATCGGGCGGGCGTTGCTTACCAGCCCGCGGCTGCTGCTGATGGATGAACCGCTCTCGGCGCTGGATGCAGCAAGCAAGCAGGAAATTCTGCCGTATTTGGAGGCCTTGCACGGCGAGCTGGATATCCCGGTGATCTATGTCAGCCATTCGCTGGGTGAAGTGGCGCGGCTCGCCGATCATGTGGTGCTGCTGGAGCAGGGGCGCGTGGTCGCCAGCGGCGCACTTTACGAAACCTTGTCACGGCTGGACTTGCCCACCGCCCATCTGGATGATGCAGGCGCGGTGATCGAAGCCGCCGTGGCAGCCCAGGATGACGCCTACCATCTTACACGGCTGGATTATTCCGGTGGCAGCCTGTGGGTGAGCAAAGTGGAGCGCGCTATTGGCCAGAGGGTGCGCGCCCGCATCCTGGCGCGCGATGTGAGCATCGCTACTGTGCCGCCGCAAGGCTCAAGCATCGCCAATATTCTCGCGGCGCGCATCGCCGAGATTCGGGATGAAAGCCCGGATCGCGTGAATCTGCGGCTGCATGTCGGCGGTGAGTTTGCGCTGATGTCGCGCATTACCCGCCGATCGCGCGACCAGCTCGGGCTGGTTGTGGGCATGGAGGTGTTTGCGCAGGTGAAAAGCGTGGCGCTAATCGCTTGACGCAAACTGGGGCTGCGACGAACCGCGCCGCCCGCCATGCCTGCAACGGAGTGTGGCCCGGTGTTTTTTCAGTGGCTGGTCGCGGCAGCTTTTGCCTGCTCTTGCTTGTGCTGCTGGTAAATCATGTCGAAGTTGACCGGGCTTAGCAGTACCGGTGCGAAGCCGCCGCGCACTGCGGTATTGGAAACGGTTTCGCGCAAATAGGGGAACAGGATGTTCGGGCACAATACTGCCAGCACTGGCTCCACATCTTCGCTGGGCAGGTTGTTCAACCGGAAAATGCCCGCCTGTTTGACTTCGATCAGAAACATTACTTTTTCGCCGAGTTTTGTCGTGACGGTGGCGGTGATTACCACTTCGTATATGTCATCTTCGATTTTTTCTGTCTGCGCCTTCAGTTGCATGTCAACTTGCGGGTTTTCGCGCTCCAGAAAGATATGCGGCGCGTGCGGGATTTCCAGCGAGAGATCCTTCACATAGAGTTTTTCTATGTTGAATACGGTTTGAGTGTTTCCCTGAGCAGCTTCAGTCATTTTATTCTCCATGGTTATGGTGCTAATTTAATGCAGGCTGGCGCATCATCTGCCGCACGCGATAGATGGGTCGCGCAAGGTGCGGATGATACCAGCAACGAGGTTATTCTTGCTGTACCTCGCGTTATAATGTGCGCATAAATATCTGGGAAGACGGCCATGATTACGGCACAGCAATTGAACCAGCAATTCGGCATCGGCGGGCAACTGGGCTTCCGTGCGGATCCTGGTGGCTTGGTCATCGCGGAAATCAACAACGCGCACGCGACCGCATCGCTGTGCCTGCAGGGGGCTCATCTCATGGCGTGGCAACCGAAAAGCCAGCCACTGCCAGTGGTGTGGCTGTCGCGCGATGCCAGGCTGGTACCGGGAAAGTCCATCCGTGGCGGTGTCCCGGTATGCTGGCCGTGGTTCGGCGCTCATGTTTCTGAACCGGCTTTCCCCGCGCACGGCTTTGCGCGCACCGTTCTCTGGCGGGTGCTCGAATCCGGCAGCGAACCGGACGGCGCGACGCGCCTGACATTGCGTTTGGCGGAAAGCGATAATACGCGGACGCAGTGGCCGCACGATTCGCGCCTGGAACTGACCGTAATTGCAGGCAAAACGCTACGCATGGAACTGGCCACGGAAAATACCGGGGTGACGGACTTCACCATTACCGAGGCGCTGCACACTTATTTCCGGGTCGGCGATATCGGCGCGGTGCAAGTCGGCGGCTTGGCGGGTTGCGATTACTGGAACAAGGTCGGCGGCTCGACGCTCGGGAAGCAAAATGGCACAATTCGTTTTACAGGGGAAACCGACCGTGTGTACGTCAATACCGCCGCAGAATGCACGATAGAGGACGACATATTGAAGCGGCGCATCCATATTGCCAAATCCGGCAGCCGGTCCACCGTGGTATGGACACCGTGGACAGAAAAGGCCAACCGAATGGGCGATTTGGGGCAGCCGGACGGCTGGCGCGAAATGGTGTGCGTGGAATCGGCAAACGCGCTCGAAAATGCCGTCAAGGTCGCGGCGGGGTCCAGGCACACCTTGGTCGTCGAGTACCGTGCCGAACCGTTGTAAATTGAAAATCAAGGAACTTTGCCTGAGGAGAGTCATGCGTACCCGAAACATTTTGCTGGCACCGCTGTTGATCGCGCTGGCCGGCTGCCAGCCGGAAGTACCCCAACAATATGCCGCCAAGGCAAACGAATGGCTGCTGGCGCAAAGCACCGGCTGCTTTCAGTGCCACATCACCGGGAAAGACCGGCTCGGCCCGGCATGGGAAAAAGTGTCCGAGCGGTACCGGAACAACCCCGATGCCGAGGCGCACCTGATGAACAAGATCAAGAATGGCGGAAACGGGGCATGGATCAGCAGGACAATGCCGGGTTATTCCGAAGACCTGCTCAGCGAAGCCAACCGCAAGACTTTGGTTAAGTTCATCCTGTCTTTGAGGTAAGGTTCCATTCGCTGCGAGTGGTGCAGCGAATCCTGTTTTACGGCAGCGTCCGCGCGAGGCGGAAGCCGATGGTGCTGTAGCGGAAATCGGGCTCGCTGCCGCCGCGCTTGGCCGCGCGCTGCAAATAGCTCCACGAGCCGCCGCGCGGCACGCGCAACGCGCCATCCCCCTGCCACGCGCTGCCGTCTGCCGGGGCACCGTTGTAGTTGTCGTGGTAGCTGTCCTCCACCCACTCCCACACGTTCCCGCTCATATCGTGCAAGCCCCAGGCATTGGCCGCCTTGGTGGCGACCGGGTTGGTAGTTTTTTCGCTATTGCCCGCCGGTGTTGCCAGCGCACCGTACCAGCCGGCGCTGTCCGGGTTATCGCTGCCGCAATATTCCTGTCGAGCGCCTGCACGGCAGGCGTATTCCCACTCCGCCTCGCTCGGCAAGCGGTATTGTTTCCCCGTTTTGGCGTTGAGTTTTTCGATGAATGCCTTAGCATCATCCCAGCTTACCTGATCCACCGGGCAATTGTCGCCGCAAGCGGTAAATTTGCTGGGGTTGTCGCCCATGATCGCTTTCCATTGCCCTTGCGTCACTTCGGTTTTGCCCAAGGCAAAGGCGCGGTTGAGGGTTACGCGGTGTATGGGTTGCTCGCTCGGGTCGTTGTCCGATCCCATATCGAAACTTCCCGCTGGAATTACCACCATCTCTGGGCAATCGTCGCAATCCTTGAAGATCTTGCCGGGTGCCATGTTTGCAATGCCGCTTTCTTTCGCATCTTTCGCAGCGGGCTTGCGCACATCCTTGGCGTATGCCTGGAGCGATATGAGCGCCAATGCCAGCAAGATAATTCTTGACACCTTCACTTGGATTCTCCTGTTTAACGGGTTCGAACCCGTGAATTATAGCTCAAGGCCGATGGCGGCAAAGGGTGGCGGTTCGCCACTCTGGTTTATAGCGGCCTTCTGAGCGCGATCAGCGCCGCCCATGCACCGAGCAGCACATACCAGACCAGCGACCACTCCGGGATGCCGAGAGCGAGAAACGTCCAGCCCTTGGCAGCGCATTCTCCGGAGCCGTGCATGAGCTCTTTCAATACCTCGGTCATGGGGAAACTTTCCAGCATGTAATCCAGTCCAGGACCGCAGGCGGGCACCTCATCCTTGGGCAGGTGTTGCAGCCAGATGTGGCGGCTCGCTACGCCCACCCCGCTCAGTGCGAGCAGGCCAGCCAGTACGGCATATATCCTGGTTCCGGTGCGCGCCGGATTATGCAGCGCGGCGACGGCGAACACCGCCAGCATGGCGATAAAAATTACCCGCTGCAGCATGCATAGCGGGCAGGGATCCTGGCGCAGAACGTGTTGCAGGTAGAGTGCCGCGCCGAGCAATCCGGCTATAGCCAGCGCGCCCGCAAAATACAGCCAGCGGGTGGCGATCGTGCGCCACAAGTCTGCCATCTTGTTCACTCAGGGATATCCTTGCAAAGACAGCCCGGCCACGGACAGTCAGGGATAAAACGGTCATTCATCTGTGTTAATCAGCACGTTCATCAGCAGCTAACGGGTTTTATTAAACTTATTCCAGTTCGTCTATCCAGGCCATCTGGATGGCTTCGAGAATTTTCTCGCCGCCATGATGGTGGTCGTCATCAAACTCCTCGAGTTCAACCACCCAGTTATGCAGATCGGTAAAGCGGACGGTTTTCGGGTCAATTTCCGGATGCGCTTCAGCCAGTTCGATGGCGATCTGGTTTATATCGGTCCATTTCATGTCAATGTCCTTCTTTGGCCATGTTGATGGTGTACTTGGGTATCTCGATGACCAGATCCTTGTCTCCCACCAGCGCCTGGCAGCTCAGGCGCGAATTCGGCTCCAGCCCCCATGCCTTGTCCAGCAGGTCTTCCTCGATTTCTTCCGCTGGCGCCAGCGAAACAAACCCTTCGCGCAGGATGACATGGCAGGTAGTACAGGCGCAGGATTTTTCGCAGGCGTGCTCGATTTCCACGCCGTGCTGCAACAACGCATCGCAGATGGAAATGCCGGGCGTGGCGTCAAATGCCGTTCCCGCCGGACACAGCTCTTCATGCGGCAACACGATAATCTGCGGCATATTAAACCTCGAGGTCGGTCAGTTTCCGCCCACCCAGCGCACGCGACACGCTTTTGTCCATGCGAGCCTGGGCAAAGGCCACGGTAGCATCGTTCAGTTGGGTGATGGCGCGTTTGATGGCGGGCGGGTCGCTAGTTTGCAGCACCGCGCGCAATCCGTCCATACTGGAGCGGATGCGCGCTTGCCCGGCCTCGTCGAGCAACGCTGCACCATCTTGCTCCAGGGCGTTCTGCACGGCTTCCAGCAACTGGTTCGCTTCCACCTGCTGTTCGCGCAGGGTGCGCGCCTGCATGTCATCCTGCGCATGCTGGCTGGATTCCAGCAACATGCGCGCGATTTCGGCATCGGACAGGCCGTAAGATGGTTTTACCGTGATGTG
>JACRAQ010000006.1 GCA_016213335.1 Nitrosomonadales bacterium | reverse complement strand
GCACCGCCTGTCCACCATCGAGAAGGCCGACCGCATCGTGGTGCTGCACAAGGGCGAAATCGCCGAAACCGGCACCCACCGCGAGCTGCTCGCCAGGGGCGGCGCCTACGCCAGCCTCTACCGCGCCCAGTTCGAGCAGGACAAACCGGGCGGGGGCAGGGGAGATTCGGAAAGCCCCGCATGAAGTTGTGCCTCAAGTGCAACGAGATATACGATGCCCCCGGATGGGTTTGCCCGGGCTGCGGCAACCTGCCCGCCAAACGGAATGGGCTCATGGCTTTTGCGCCGGAGCTGGCCGATCAGAACGACGGCTTCAACCCGGAATTTTTCCGGTTGATGGTGGAAGTAGAGCCCAGGCACTTCTGGTTTGTGGCGCGTAACCGCATTTTGATGGACGTGATGCGCAAGCGCTTTCCGGACGCGGGGAAGGTGCTGGAAATTGGTTGCGGCACGGGTTTTGTCATGGCCGCGATGCGCGCCGCCTTTCCGGGGGCAGCCCTGAGCGGCAGCGACATTTTTACCGAAGGGCTGGATTACGCGGCACAGCGCGTGCCGGACGCCTTCTTGTTCCAGATGGATGCGCGGCACATCCCATTCCGTGAGGAGTTTGATTTGCTGGGCGCCTTTGACGTGCTGGAGCACATCAAAGAAGATGAGGCGGTGCTGGCGCAGATGTTCCAGGCCTGCAAGCCGGGCGGTGGCATCGTGCTGACTGTGCCGCAGCACCGCTGGCTATGGAGCCGGGTGGACGATTTCGCCTGCCACAAGCGCCGGTATGCGCGGCGGGAGCTGGTTGAAAAGGTGGTCCGGTCCGGGTTCCGGATAGAGTACACCACTTCATTCGTATCGCTGTTGCTGCCGCTGATGCTGGCTTCGCGCTGGCAAAAAAAATCGGGCTCGGACATGGATGGCCAGATGGAGGCGGTGGGTCTGAAGACAGGCAGATTGGCCAATGTCTTGCTGGGAGCGGTAATGCGGATAGAATGGATGCTGACCAACGCTGGCCTGCCCTTGCCGTTTGGCGGCTCGCTGATGCTTGTTGCCAGGAAACCGGAGAAATAGCCACGATTTGCCATGAACCGGAAAGCGCCCCTCATTTCCATCATCGTTCCCGTATACAAGGCGGAGAGCTGCCTCGACGAACTATACCGCCGCCTGGTTGCCGCGCTGGAAACCATCACGCCCGACTTCGAGATCGTGCTGGTAGAAGATTGCGGCGGTGATCGCTCGTGGGAAATCATCGAGCGGCTATCGGCGCAGGATGCGCGCGTGAAGGGGTTGCAGTTCAGCCGGAATTTCGGGCAGCACTACGGCATCACCGCCGGGCTCGATTGCTGCAGCGGTGACTGGGCCGTGGTGATGGACTGCGATTTGCAGGACAGGCCGGAAGAGATCCCGTGCCTCTACACCAAGGCGCTGGAGGGCTATGACGTCGTGCTGGCGCGGCGTGGCAAACGCCAGGACCCCTTGCTGAAGCGCACTACCTCGTGGCTGTTTTACAAGTTGTTCAGCTATCTGGCGGATATTGAATACGATGGACAGAGCGGAAACTTCCGCATCCTGTCGCGCAGGGTGGTGGAGAATTTCCGCAGGATGCGCGAGCAATTGCGCTTCTTCGGCGGCCTCGTGCAATGGATGGGTTTTCCCACCACCAGCATTGATGTGGTGCACTCCGGGCGGCTGGACGGGAACTCCACCTATACCATCGCCAAACTGTGGAAGCTGGCCTCCGAGACCATCATCGCTTACTCCGACAAGCCGTTGCGGCTGGCCATCCGCTTTGGTTTTTTGATGGCGTTTCTCGCGTTGTGTTACGGCGTGTATATTTTTTTCCGCGCAATATTTTACGGTTCGCCCATAGAAGGCTGGAGCAGTTTGATCGTGTCGCTGTATTTCATCGGCGGCATCATCATCGCCATGATGGGCATCATAGGCATCTACCTGGGCAAGACCTTCGATGAAAGCAAGAAACGCCCTTTGTACATCGTCAGACGGAGCACCTTCGATGAGCCGCCACGCGCTGACTAGCACACCCTGGGATACTGCCGCATTCGGGATGCCCACCTACGAATTGCCCGATGCATCCGCCGAATCCTTGCGCCTTGCGGCACAGACGCCGGGGCACCATACCGTGCGGGTTGCCCCGCTGGCTTCCAAGCAACTGCTGCACGAGCACGGCTTCTATTATTGCGACACGCTGATCGAACCCTGCTGCGCAGCAGGAAAACTGGAAGCTTTGGCGCACCCCGAGGCCACCATCAGCAAGAATGCAGGCTGGGAAGCGCTGTATGCAATCTGCCACGGCGCATTTTCGCACGGGCGCTTCCACCGCGACTTCAACCTGGACCGCGCGCGTGCCGACCTGCGCTACGATAACTGGCTGAAACAGTTGCATGAACAGCATAGCGTCTACGGGCTGCTATGGCGCAATGAGCTGGCAGGGTTTATCGGGCATTCCGGAAACAGGCTGGTGTTGCATGCGGTAGCCGAGGCCTATCGCGGTAAAGGCCTGGCAAAATACTGGTGGAGCGCGGTATGCGCCGAGCTGTTCGGTGCGGGGTGCGAGGAAGTAAGCAGCTCGATCTCCGCCGCCAACCTGGCGGCACTCAATCTTTATGCGTCTCTGGGATTCGATTTCAGGAATCCGGTAGATGTCTATCACCGGCTGGTAAAGTGAAAGCGCCGTGGCTTTCCTGACCTGCTGTCCAAAACCGTGCCAAGTGCGCCTCGTTACCCGGGAATGGGCAGAAGCAGGATCCACCAACCCATGAGTCTGCCACGGCAATTCTTTCGTTACGCTGTCATAGGCATTGGCTCTAATGCCATACTTTATCTGGCATACCTGGCATTGACCGCATGGGGCGCCGGCCATAAGATTTCCATGACGCTGCTTTATGTTTCCGGCGTATTGCAAACCTTTTTGTTTAACAAGCGCTGGACGTTTTTTCATGATGGAGCGCATCGCGGGCCATTTATCCGCTACCTGCTTTCCTACCTGTTCGGCTATCTGTTTAATCTTGCCGCGCTCCTGGTTCTTGTGGACTTGTCGCACTGGCCGCACCAGATTGTGCAAGGAGTGGTGATTGTTATCCTGGCTGCCATGTTGTTCCTGCTGCAAAAATATTGGGTTTTTGCCGAAGGGCGCTCCTGATCCCCTATTTCAAAAGTGAAACAAGGCAGCGACAAGCGAGCGCGGAAGCCAACACCGTATCACTGATGAAATGGAATTGGAATGAAAGCCATCCAGCTGCGCACCCTTCTTGCGTTATAAGCCGCGCGCAAAAAACTTGTAAATGGCCCCGCATATGCGCTCAATGTCTGAATCTCCCAT
Organism: Nitrosomonadales bacterium; assembly: GCA_016213335.1. GTDB lineage: Bacteria > Pseudomonadota > Gammaproteobacteria > Burkholderiales > Gallionellaceae > VIKH01. Next base: position 15,103 of record JACRAQ010000006.1, on the reverse strand, counting down.
TTCGTAGTAGAGCGGCAGGCGCAACAGCCGCTCGCTCAAGTCATCCGTCACTTTCATGGCGCTGCCGCAGCGCCCGTACTTGCGACCGGCGGGAGAGGAATGCAGCGGCACATAGTGGAATACCGGAAGGATGGACTGTGCCTTGAGGTGCGCGATCAGCTTCGTGCGCGCTTCCAGGCTTTCGAGGATGATATAGAACATGTGCCCGTTGCTGTCCCCGTCAAGCCGGGGCAGGCGCAGCTTGCCCGCCTGCTGCAGCGGCGCCAGCTGCGCCGCATAGGCGGTACAGATGTGGCAGCGCTTCGCGGTGATTTCACCGGCGTGCTCCAGTTGCGCGTAAAGGAAAGCGCTGACCAGCTCGCCCGGCAAATAGGATGAGCCGATGTCCACCCAGGTATATTTGTCCACCTCGCCGCGAAAGAACTGGCTGCGGTTGGTGCCTTTTTCCCGGATGATTTCTGCGCGCTGTGCGAACCGCTCATCGTTGACCAGCAGCGCGCCGCCCTCGCCGCTGATGATGTTTTTGGTTTCGTGGAAACTCAGGCAGCCGAAATGGCCGATGTTGCCCAGCGCGCGCCCCTTGTAAGTGGATAACAGCGCCTGCGCGGCATCTTCCACCACCAGCAGGCCATGCTGCTGTGCGATGGCCATGATGCGTTCCATCTCGCACGGCACCCCCGCGTAATGCACCGGGACGATGGCACGCGTTCTGGGCGTGATGGCAGCTTCGATCAGGCTTTCGTCCAGGTTCAGCGTGTCGGGGCGGATATCCACAAATACCGGCACAGCCCCCCGCAATACAAAGGCATTGGCGGTGGACACGAAGGTATAGGAAGGCAGGATGACTTCGTCGCCGTGCCGGATGTCACACAGGATGGCCGCCATTTCCAGCGCGGCGGTACAGGAATGGGCCAGCAGCGCGCGGTGTGCGCCCAGCTTTTCCTCGAACCAGCGGTGGCACAACCTGGTATAGCCGCCATCTCCAGAAAGATGGCCTTGCGCCACGGCATCGGCGATGTATTCCAGCTCGTGGCCGATGATGAAGGGCTTGTTAAATGGGATGGGTTTCATGGAGGGAAATTTCTGTTACGCTCATGGCAATATTGTACAGGCAATCAAATTGCCGGATTGAGCGATGGCAACTTATGCGGTAGGCGACATTCAAGGCTGCTGCACCGAATTCCGGCAACTGCTGGAGCTGATGCAGTTCGACCCGCTCGCAGACAGGATCTGGCTGGTGGGCGACCTCGTCAATCGAGGACCGGATTCACTGGGTGTGTTGCGTCTGGTGAAATCATTGGGCAATGCCGCCATCACCGTGCTGGGCAACCACGACCTGCACCTGCTTGCAGTGGCCGAAGGCGCGGCTGAATTGCATCGCAGCGATACGCTGGATGAGGTTCTTGCGGCACCCGACCGCGACGAGTTGCTGGCCTGGCTGCGCGCGCAACGCATGCTGCACGCGGAAGACGGCTACGTGCTGGTACATGCCGGGTTGCTGCCGGGCTGGACTGTCGCCCAGGCACAGCTGCGTGCCCGTGAGGTGGAGGCGGCGCTGCACGGCCCGCAATACCGCAAGTTTCTCGAACACATGTACGGCAACCATCCCGACCATTGGGATGATGGCCTTGCCGGCTACCAGCGGCTGCGCGTCATTACCAACACCTTCACCCGCATGCGCATCTGCACCCTGCAGGGCGGAATGGAATTCAAGTTCAAGGGGGTGGTGCAGAATGTGCCTGCCGGATATTTGCCGTGGTTCGAAGTGCCGGGACGCGCCAGCGCAGATGCCACTGTCATTTTCGGCCACTGGTCGGCGTTGGGTCTGAAAGTGGATCGCCGCATCATCGCGCTGGATACCGGCTGCCTGTGGGGCGGCCCGCTGACCGCTATTCGCCTCGAAGACCGCCAGCTATTTCAGGTGCCCTGCAAGAACCCGATGGCGAAGGATTGGCAATAACCTTAACCCGGTTTCTTCAGCAGCAGCCCCATCATGCCTTCTGCCTGCCGCGCATAACCGCCCCCGAACAGGTTGGCATGATTGAGGATGTGGTACAGGTTGTACAAGATCTTGCGTACAACATAACCGGCATCCAGCGGCCACGCGGCGCGATAAGCGGCGTAAAACCCAGGGCTGAAGCCGCCGAACAGCTCCGTCATGGCGAGGTCGGCCTCGCGGTCGCCGTAATAGGGTGCCGGATCGAAGGCTACCGGCGCGCCATCCGCAGTGTAGGCATGGTTGCCGCCCCACAGGTCTCCGTGCAGAAACGAGGGGTGGGGTTGATAACTACCCAGGAATTCTGGCAACCGTTCCATCAGCCTGTACCCCATTTCCTGCAACTTCCCGCCGTAACCGTTGCGCGCCGCGAGGTCGAGCTGAAAGCCTAAGCGCCGTTCGCGCCAGAAAGAAATCCAGTCCGGCGACCAATCGTTTTTCTGCGGCGTTTCACCAATGGTGTTGTCCTGCGAGAAGCCGAATTGGGTTGAGGTGCAGCGATGCAGTGCGGCAAGCTGCTCGCCGAGCAGTCGAGCGTTGCCGCTGCCGTTCAGATCGAGGAATTCCAGCACCAGAAAGGCGTGCTCACCGGACAGGCCGCAGACAACAGGCTGTGGCACACGCACCGTGCGCGTTGCGGCGATGGCCGCCAGCCCAGCGGCTTCTGCCTCGAACATCGGCAGTTTATGCTTATCGTTGAGCTTGACGAAGTAGCGCGCACCATCTGTTCCTTCCAGGCGGAAGGCCCGGTTGATGCAGCCTCCGCCCAATGGAGCGACGCGCGCGATCCGGAACCGGGTGTGGGTTGTTTCGCCTATGCTGCCGGCAACCGCTTCCCAGTTGACCACTATTTTCTTTGCCGGAAATTATGCGGGAGGGTTCTCCGGCATCTCACAAACTGATGGAATAGCCGAAGTGTTTCTGGAACAGATCGCACAGTTCACCGCGCGACGGCTTGTGGTTCTGGCCGCCACGGCTGGCAATCTTGAGCGCGCCCATTAACGATGCCAGGCGCCCGGTGGTCTCCCAGTCCCATCCCTGGTGGATGCCGTACAGCAAGCCGGCGCGATAGGCGTCGCCGCAGCCGGTCGGGTCAACCAGCGCGGACGGCTTGGGTGTCGGGATGGCATGCTGCTTGCCGTCGGCATGGATCAGCGAACCATCCGGGCCGAGCGTGACAATCAGGGCACGCACCATGCCGGCGATTTCCTCCAGTTTCTTGCCGGTTTTGTCCTGCAGCAGCCTGGCCTCGTAGTCGTTTGCCGTCACGTAATCGGCCAAGCCGATCAGTCTCAGCAGCTCGTTGCCGGAAAACATCGGTATGCCCTGCCCGGGATCGAACACGAATGGTATGCCTGCTTCGGCAAACTCTTCGGCGTGCTGCATCATGCCGTCGCGCCCATCGGGCGAAACGATGCCGAGTGTCACCTCCCTGGCTTCCGCTACGCGGTTGAGGTGGGATTGCCCCATCGCTCCCGGGTGGAAAGCGGTGATCTGGTTGTCGTCCAGGTCGGTGGTAATGAACGCCTGCCCGGTGAATGTGCCCGGCACGTGACGGATGTGCTGCTGGGGCAGGCCGAGCTTTTCCAGGCGCGCCGCATAGGGGCCGAAATCGTCGCCCACGGTGGCCATGATCAGCGGCTTGCCGCCGAGCAACTGCATGTTATAGGCAATGTTGCCCGCGCATCCGCCGTATTCGCGGCGCATTTCCGGCACGAGGAAGGCGACGTTCAGGATGTGGATCTGCTCGGGCAGGATATGTTTCTTGAAATGATCCTTGAACACCATGATGGTGTCGTAGGCCATGGAGCCGCAAATGAGAGTGTGCATGGGTAAGTTGCCTGGTCCGGATAAAGAGAGTGCGAATTATCCCGGAAACGGCGGGCGAACGGAATAAGATGGCAGGGTAAAGCCGCCCCCACAGGAAGGAGAGGGGGCGGCAAAGAGTGAAGATCGGTTACGCCTTGAACTTCCTTACCGCGTTCTCCAGTTCTTCGGCCAAGTTTTCCAGATTATGCGCGGAGGAGGCCACCTCCTGAATAGCGGCGTGGTTTTCGTCCGACATCTGCGCCACCCTTTCCACGTTGCGCGCGATGTCGCTGCTGGCCACACTCTGCTCCTTGATGGCGGCGCTGATGTCGCTCGCGGCGTGGCTCACCTTTTGCGCGCCGGAGCTGATCTGGCTGATCGCCTCGCCCGCCTGGCCGGCCAGCTCTACGCCTTGGTTGACCTGGCTGACGCCGGTTTCCATGCTGCTGACGGCGTTCTTGGTGCCCCCCTGGATCTTGCCGACGATTTCGGCGATCACGCGCGTGGACTGCGAGGTACGCTCGGCCAGCTTGCGCACTTCATCCGCCACCACGGCAAACCCCCGCCCCTGCTCGCCGGCGCGTGCCGCTTCGATGGCGGCGTTGAGCGCGAGCAGGTTGGTCTGGTCGGCAATATCCTTGATCACCTGCACGATGGTGTAGATTTCGTCGGATTGCTTGCCCAGATCCTGGATGATGACCGAAGACTGGTTCACCGTATCGGCGATGCGCCGCATGTCGTTCACTACTTGCAGGATGACTTCGCTGCCCTTCGAGGACAGGCTGCCGTTTTCCAGCGAACTGTTGTGCGCCTCGCTGGCGTGCTCGGCGACCTGGTCTATGCTCACCGTCATCTGTTCCATGGTCGCGGCAATCGAGGCGGCGGCCTCGCTTTGCGCCTGCGAGCCGGTGCTCACCTGCGACGTGGAGGCGGCCACCTGGCTGGCGCTCTGGCGCACCCGCCCGGCGCTTTCGGAAACGTTGCGGATGATGCCCTGCATGTTGCCCATGAGCAGGTTGAATGCATCGCCAGCCTGCGCGATTTCATCCTTTCCGGAAACTGCCACGCGTTGCGTCAAGTCGTTGCTGCTTTGCACCCGGACAATGGTTTCGTGCAGCGTGACTACCGGGCCGCTTATGCTGCGGACAATCCACAGCCCCAGCGCCACTGTCAACAGAACAACGGCTGCTCCGAAAGCAATACTTGTAAGCATCGTGGCACGAGCCGTGGCAGCCATGTTTGCTGCCTCCTTCTGGATATTGCGGGCGACCATGTTTTCCACTTCCTTCATCGCATTGATACGTGCGGTAGCGGCAGTGAACCACTTGATCGGTTCGACACCGAACCCGGCTTCCGGTGCTTTGTCTCCTGCCTGCTTGCGAGCGGTGATCGCTGCGCCCGCCTTTTCGTTCACGACCCTGCGCAACGCCTCCACCTCATCCGTAATCGGCCCGCTCAGCTTGTTGTTGTAGTAAGCCCTCTCTTCGTCGGTCGCCATCTCGTCGAAAATCTCCAGATGCTCCTTTTGCGAGGAGGCAAGATCGAGAAAAAGCTGGTACTGCTCCGGCATCTCAATCCTGTTTACAGTAAAGATCGTTACCATCAGCGCGCGCTCCCGGCCGGCGTGCTCTTTGGCATCGAGAAACATCTGGTAGGCATACATCCGGCGGTATATCTCCTTGCTGTCAATCTGCTCGGAAATCAGTGGAACCAAATCGAGGAGGGCGGTAATGGTTCCGGTGTAGTAGCCGACAGCTTCCGGTGCAGAAATCTTGAGCTGCGAAGCAGCTTCGCGCTTGCCTCCAAGCCCACCCAGCTTCCCCAAGGCCGCTTCGGCCCCCGATTTGATCGTGGGCAAACCAGACAGGTCAATCTGGGCATGGGCCTCCTTAAACAGCGCCAGATCTTTGTCGGTATCTGCACGATAGCCCGGCAGGACGTTAGCAAACTTCTCGCCTTTAGACTGCACGAACCCGGCTGTAGAGCCGCGTTCGACCTGCAAGCGATGCGCAAAGTTGCCGACGGAGACGCCAAGCCTCATCAGCGCCTCGGCTTGTGCCATATCTTTCCAGTCGCGGTAGCTATGCACGGCACCCAGCACCGTGTAAATCAGCAGCCCGACAAGTGGCAACGACAGCAGGAGAATCAGCCTTGTTGTGACGGAAATGTTTTTCATGATTTGACAGCCTTTCCAGTGACATTGATTACTTGCGCAATTAATACGGAAAGGCTTTCCATGCCCCTCCCGTTAGCACTCGGTTGCACTTTTTGAGTTTATCGGCAGCAATAGCCACATCTTTAGCCCGGATTCTGGCGGTACCTTCTGTCCATCCGCTTTGGAAAAGCGGATGGAGGATTTTGATCTTTTGGGGAAAATTGCGCGGGTGGCGGTGGTAAAATCCGGTACGCCACCATGCCAAACCCCGCGTTTACCCACCTGCGCCTGCACAGCGAATACTCTATCGCCGACGGCATCGTGCGCATCCCGGATGCGGTTGCCGCCGCCAGGCGGGACGGCATGCCCGCGCTGGCGCTCACCGATCTGAACAACGTCTTCGGCCTGGTCAAGTTCTACAATGCGGCGCGTGCAAGCGGCATCAAACCTGTCATTGGCTGCGATGTGGCCGTAAGCAACGAGAACGAACGTGAGCAGCCGCACCGCTTGCTGCTGTTGTGCCAATCCGACGCGGGGTACCTGCGCTTGTGCGGCTTGCTGACGCGGGCTTACCGGGAAAACCAGCATCGCGGCCATCCCGAACTGCGCAAGCAATGGCTGCGTGAAGGCACGGACGGGCTGATCGCCTTGTCCGGCGCGCACTTTGGCGAGGTGGGGGCGGCGCTGCTGAACGGCAACCGGGCGGCGGGGCGCCAGCTCGCGCTGGAATGGGCGGCGCTGTTTCCCGGCCGCTATTACCTCGAAGTGCAGCGCACGGGTTTTGCGCGCGAAGAATCTCACTTGCGCGAAACGGTGCAACTGGCGGCGGAGTTGGCGCTGCCGGTTGTGGCCACACATCCGGTGCAGTTTCTCAGCGTGGACGATTACAAGGCGCACGAGGCGCGGGTGTGCATCGCCGAGGGCTACGTGCTGAACGACAAGCGGCGCGCCAGGCAATTTACCGCCCAGCAATACTTCAAGACCCAGGCAGAGATGGTAACGCTGTTCGGCGACCTGCCGGAAGCGTTGCAGAACAGTGTGGAAATTGCCAGGCGCTGCAACCTGACATTGAAGCTCGGCAAGGCGCACCTGCCGGATTTCCCCACACCGCACGGCGAGAGTCTGGATGACTTCCTGCGCACAGAAGCCGGACGCGGCTTGCAGTCGCGCATGGCGCAGCTCTACCCGGATACGGGTGAGCGTGCGGCAAAATTGCCGGAATACAGTGCGCGGCTGGCGTTCGAGATCGAGACTATCATCAAGATGGGTTTCCCCGGCTATTTTTTGATCGTGGCCGATTTCATCCGCTGGGCCAAGTTGTACCGCGATGCGGATTTCCCGAACGGCGTGCCGGTCGGGCCGGGCCGCGGCTCCGGCGCAGGCTCGCTGGTAGCCTACGCGCTCGGCATCACCGACCTGGACCCGCTACGCTACGGCCTGCTGTTCGAGCGCTTTCTCAACCCGGAGCGCGTCTCCATGCCGGACTTCGACGTGGATTTCTGCCAGGACGGCCGCGAGCTGGTGATCGAGTACGTGAAACAGAAATACGGCAAGGAGTGCGTATCGCAGATTGCCACCTTCGGCACCATGGCTTCCAAGGCGGTGATCCGCGATGTCGGACGCGTGCTGGATTTTCCCTACGGAGTGTGCGACCGTCTGTCCAAGCTGGTGCCGCTGGAAGGGGTGAAGCCGGTATCGCTGAGAAAGGCGCGCGAGCTGGAACCGGAATTCAACGCCGTCATCAACAGCGAAGAAGGCGTGGAAGAACTGCTTGAGCTGGGCGAGCGGCTGGAAGACCTGACGCGCAACGTTGGCATGCATGCGGGCGGCGTGCTGATCGCGCCGGGCAAGCTCACCGATTTCTGCCCGCTGTATTGCGCCGAAGGCAGCGACAACGTGGTGAGCCAGCTCGACTAGGACGATGTGGAAGCGGTGGGCCTGGTGAAATTCGACTTCCTCGGCTTGCGCACGCTCACCATTATTGATTGGGCGGTACGGCACATTCAGGATACGGGATACGGGATACGGGATTCTGGCGACAGCGCTTCGGCCGCCGAATCCAGAACCCTGAACCCTGAATCCTTTTCGATCGAGGCAATTCCGCTTGATGACAAGCCTACCTACGACCGTATCTTCAAAACTGCGAATACCACGGCGGTGTTTCAGTTCGAGTCGCGCGGGATGAAGGACAGCCTGGTGAGGGCGAAGCCGGATTGCCTGGATGACCTGATCGCGCTGAACGCGCTATATCGCCCCGGCCCGATGGATTTCATTCCCGACTTCATCGCCCGCAAACATGGCCGCGAAAGCGTGACATACCCGCACCCCAGCCTGGAGAAGATTCTCGCCAGCACCTACGGCATCATGGTGTATCAGGAACAGGTGATGCAGACGGCGCAGGTGGTGGCGGGATACAGCCTGGGCGGGGCGGACATCCTGCGCCGCGCGATGGGCAAGAAAAAAGCCGAAGAGATGGCGCAGCAGCGCGCGATTTTCGTCGCTGGCGCGGCGAAGAACGGTATCGCTGCAGGCCAGGCGAACGAAATCTTCGACACGATGGAAAAATTCGCCGGCTACGGCTTCAACAAGTCTCACGCCGCCGCCTATTCGCTGATCGCCTACCAGACCGCCTGGCTCAAGTGCCACCACCCCGCTGCCTTCATGGCGGCCACGCTGTCCTCGGAAATGGATAACACCGACAAGGTCAGCTTCTTCTATCAGGATACGCTGCAACAGGACGTGCGCATCCTGCCGCCGGACATCAACTCGTCCGGCTACCGTTTTGCTCCGGCGGGCGGCATGACCATCACGTACGGCCTGGGAGCGATCAAGGGCACCGGTGAGGCCGCCATCGCCAACATCGTCGAGGCGCGCAAGAGCGGCGCATTCAAAGACCTGTTCGACTTCTGCAGGCGCGTGGACAAGCGCATCGTCAACCGCCGTGCCATCGAGGCGCTGATCAAGGGCGGCGCATTCGATTCCGTTTCGGACCACCGCCACCAGCTGCTGGCCTCGCTTGATGCCGCGCTGGGCAGCGCCGAGCAGCAGGCGCGCGCGGCCAACCAGAACAACCTGTTCGGCGATGACGAAAGCGCGGCGATGCCGGTGATGCTGGCCAATGTTGGGCGCTGGACATTGCGGGAACAGTTGCAGAACGAGAAACTCGCGCTCGGTTTCTACCTCAGCGGCCATCCTTACCAGGAATATGCGGAGGAGCTATCGCACTTCGTCAAGCTCAAGCTTGCCGACGTAACCCCGCAGCTGGCCGGGCAAGGCAGCAATGACAGTGGCGGCGGGCGGCGCAACAGCGGGATGCAGGTGGTGCTGGCCGGCATCGTCTCCGGCGTGCGTATCCAGCAGACACGGCGCGGGCGCATGGGTGTGGTCACGCTGGACGACGGCAGCGCGCAGCTCGAAATGACCGTATTCAATGAAATCTTCGAGGCCAGCCGCCCATGGATACGCGAAGATGAACTGCTGGTGGTGCAAGGCCGCGCCAGCCTGGATGAATTTTCCGGCAACATGCGTGTGAGTGCCGACGAGCTGTTTGATTTCGCCTCGGCGCGCTCTACCTTTGCCAAGCGGCTGGAATTGTCGGTCAGTGCGGAAAGCAATGTGCGGGCGGCGCAGCTGAAAGAGCTTCTAGTCACTTACCGCGACGGCAAATGCCCGGTGCTGATCGCGTACCGCAACGGCAGCGGCGAAGCCCAGTTGCGTCTGGGAGATGAGTGGCGCATTTCGCTGCACGACGGCTTGATAGGCGGCCTGCGCAAGATGCTCGGGGAGCGGGCGGTGCGGGTAGTGTATTCCTGACGGCGGCGCTACCTGGCCGCCCCCCCTTCCGCCAGCTTATCCATGCTCAACAGAATGGTGTTGACCATGTCTTCTTCGACATCAAAAACCTTTTTCTGCTGGTTAGTTCTGGCGAAATATGCCCGCTTCGCCCGGTCCTTGTCGCCGATGGTAAGGATGTAGGGAGTCTCTTTTTGCTCCTGGTACACCGTCAATTGCAGCATCGGTGAAGACAGGCCGTAGGGAGTGAGATCGGCCGGATTCTCGTCGGCAAAGGCCTTGATTTCACCGTTCTTTACCACGTAGAGCAGCTCCAGTACCTTGGCCATGGCAGCCCTCTCTCTCGTTGGTTCCAGCAGGTTCCATTTACCCTGATCCTGCTCGACGACCACCCTGCGCATATCTTTGGTTACGATTTCGAGACGTCTCATTTTTACGGGGTCGAAATCGAGAATGGTCTTGTCACGCAGCGCGTACGCGTCTTTGCCCGCCTCTTTCTTGAGATCGGAATGCACACGGTATACCTCGGGTTTTCCCTTGAACATGACGTAGGCGATGTTGTGTGTGGGGCCCTTCTCGCCGAAAACAATGACGGTTTCCTCGCCCCCGGCTTTCAAGCCCATTTCGATTTCGGGCGCAGCCAAGCCCAGTTCGGCCAATTTGGCCGGTTCGATCCGATCGAACAGCACGGCGTCTTTTCTGGCGGTTACGACGTTGGTCAGGAATTTCTCAATCGCCTTGGCATCCCCTTTCGCGCTCAGCGGTTGCGCCAGTTGCCATCCTTCTTTCCCGCGCACCACCTGAACCCGAAGATTTTCCTTGATGTGGTAGATCCAGAACTCGCCGATGTCCTTGACGGCAAACGGCAAGAGCCGCAGGTTCGCCTCCTTGACCTGCTTGACTTCGTCCTGTTTCTTGTCGAAAAGGAAAAATACGCCGCTCAGTGCGATCAGCACGATTACCCAGAAAAGGGTTTTTTTGGTGAAGTTCACGCGCTCCGCCTTCTTCTGGCGGTTACCCCTATTCCCGCAACCAGCAATAATGACGGCACGATCACCACGGAAAGCCAGAAAACGACCTTGCTCTGAACGACGGACAGCATCAGTGGTGTCAAGCCGGGTTCTTTCTTTCTAATGGATATCAGGATGTTTTCCTCTGCCAACCAGTTGAGGGCATTCAGGGCGAAATCCCGGTTTCCTGCTGTCTTGAGGAATTTGTTGCTGGTGAAATCGGAGTCCCCGATCACCATTATCTTGCCCCAGGTCTTGACGCTATCCTGGCCTTCCGCAGCCTTGCTGCTCCCGGCGCTTACCTCCACCGCCGTAACCGCCGCCACGCTGATCGGTCCGCGCCTGTGCTTGTCCGGATTGAATTCCTCGTCTTCCTTAGTGAGCTTGCCGGTGACCGCCCAGCTCTTGTCACTGGTCTTGGCGAGGTCGTAGCTGCCCTTGGCGGGATCGTCCTTGATATGTACCGAGCCGGCTATGGGAAAGAAGGTGGCCAGATCGAACTCGCTGGTAACCGGGTGGTTCTTATAATACGCAACCACGACGGGCATGAGAAAGTTGGCGCCATAGACCTGGCTCATCTTATCAATGATAAAGTCACCCGCGATTTCGAACCCGAAGCCGCTCAAGTACTTTGATAATCCTGGCGCGCCACCGGGGTCGAGCATGAAGAGAGCCCGGCCGCCTTTTTTGACAAAGGCCGTTATTTTGTCCAGCTCGCTTTGCACGTAGTCGGTCTCGGGGCCGCTCACCACCAGCACTGCCGCATCATCCGGCACTTTTTCTGCGCCGAGCAACAGCAGGTCGCGCACTTGGTGGTTTTCCCTTTCGATAGACTCCTTCAGTTGCGCGTAGCCGTTTTCTTCCGCGCTATCAATATTCTTCTCGCCGTGCCCCTTGACGAAATAGATGATCTTTATATCCTTGTTTGTCAGTTTAATCAGGGAATTGGTGAGCTTGTTTTCGGATTCGGTGCCGACAATTTCCTGCTTGCCGCCATATTTCAGCAAAGTGGTCCGGTATGAGGTAATGCCGTATTTAACCGCTTCGGACGGATCCCTGTCCGGATCCACAAAATGGAAGCGGAACTTGGATGAATGGTATGAATATTCGCTCAACAAATCGAACATTGCCTGCCGGGTTCTTTCGTCGCTGCGGTAGAAGGCGATGGCTTCCACGTCTTCCTTGAGGGACTTCAAAATCTTGACTGTCTGGGAGGAAAGGGTGTACCTGTGATTTTCCGTCAGGTCCATCCTCGCTTTGTATTTGATGGACATCACCCCGATAAGCGCGATGATCAGGAAAAATACTGCGCTCATGATTGCCGTGTTAAAGGCATATTTGGTGGAACGCTTGGTGATGAACTCCCGGATTTCCGGAAAATAAATATAGAAGAACAGCAACAGCCCCAGCAGGCCAATCCAGATCAAGGATACCGGCAGGTTGCCCATTTCGCCGGTGATCGCATACGTTATCCCGCCCGCCGCAACCAATAATACCGACAGAATTCCCAGCGGCATGAACCAGTTCTTGCTTTTCATTAGCGCCACCTCTTTGTTTCCAGGCTTCTGAGGGTGAGAAAAAGGAACAAGACGATGAAACACAGGTAGTAAATGATGTCTTCCGAATCAACGACGCCCTTCGACAGGCTCGCGATATGTTCGTTGATCGAAAGATAGCTGAGAACCTGGCCCAGCCCGGCTGAGACCAGCGGAACGGAGTAGCTGATCAGCCAGAAAAAGAACAGCATGCCAAAGGACATCGAGGCGGAAACAATCTGGTTTTCCGTCAGCGAAGAGGTGAAAATCCCCAGAGAAATCGCCGCCGCACCGATCAGTATCAGGCCGAGGTAACCTGTGGCAATGGGTACCACTTCCGGGTCGCCCAGAATAACGAGCAGGATCGGGTAGGTAGCCGTCAGCGCCACCATGGTCAGCAGCACGACGAGACATGCCAGGTATTTGCCCAACACCACATCCACGTCGTTGACCGGGAAGGTCAGGAGCAACTCGATCGTACCGGTTTTTTTCTCTTCGGCAAAAAGCCTCATGGTCAGCAGCGGCGTCATCATCAGCAGGATAATACTGATGCTGCCAAAAAGCGGCCTGATCACCGTCTCGTTAATGTTCAGCAACTGATATTGCCTGGCCAGCATGGGATCGGTCTGGGCCTGGAAACTGACGACCGAGAACGTGGCGAGCAGGTTATAGAAAAAATAGCCCGTCATCAACAAAAACATCAGGATCACGACATAGACGGTGAGCGAGCTGAAATAAGACCGCAATTCCCGGCCGAGGATAATGCCGATGTTCCTGATATTCATGCCTCTTCCTTGGTTACCAGCTTGATGAAAATATCTTCCAGGCTCGTCTCCAGAGGTCGCATTTCCATAAGCTCCCAGTTGTTTTTTTCGATCATGGACTGGATGCCTGGCCTTCCCCGCTTTTCATCGTCAAACACAACAATATATCCGTTGGCCTCGCCGGAAGCCTGTGCCGTTTCGAACTCTTTAATGCCGCTTATCCCGGCAAGTTCGCGCTCTATCATCTGCGCGTTGCCGTTAATGCGCAGAAACATCCTCCGCGAGCTTTCAGATGTAAGGTTCTCGGGCCGGTCTACTGCCACCAGCTTGCCTTTGTTGATGATGATTACCCTGCCGCACAGGATGCTGACTTCCGGGAGAATGTGGGTGCTGAGGATAACGGTATGCTTGCCCGCCAGATCCTTGATCAGATTTCTGATCTCCTTGATCTGCTTTGGATCAAGTCCGACCGTAGGCTCGTCGAGAATCAAAACCTCCGGGTCGTTTACCAATGCCTGCGCAATGCCGACTCTTTGCCTGTATCCCCCGGAGATCGTGCTGATCAGCTTGCCGGAAACGTCGCCGAGGCCGCAATCATCCATGACCTTGGCGGCTTTCCGATTGACCTCTTTGGCTGGCGTTCCCTTGATGGCCGCCACAAAACGAAGGTAGTCACTCACCTTCATGTCTTCATAAAGAGGGACTCTTTGCGGGAGATAGCCTATTCTTTTGCGCACGTTCAGGGAGTCCTCGAAGCAGTTGAAACCCGCGACGACGGCTTTCCCTTCAGTGGGAGGGAAGAAGCAGGTCAAAATCCGCATGACGGTAGTTTTCCCCGCCCCGTTGGGGCCCAGAAAACCCAGAATCTCGCCTTTTTCGACCGTGAAGCTGATGTTGTCAATGGCGCGGAACTCGCCGTAATCCTTGGTTAAATTCTCGACTTCTATCATTAGAATTGCGTTTCAAATTAATAGTAATTTTGATGATAACCGTATTAGCCTTTGCCCCGCAACGCTGTTCGTCAATACCTCTTGATCTTCCGGGCCGCCTTCCAGATTCACTGCCGCATAAAGCTGCCACTGCAAATTCCGGGCGGCGCGGTCAACGATGCGGAAGAGTCGCGCTTGCCGTCTTTCCCGCTCCTAAGCCGGCATCGCGGGTAAGTGAGGGAGCATTTCGAATGATGCCGAACGCCAGCATCGCCGCGCTTTTGCGCCCGGTCATCGCCATACCCCGGAGTGCCCGCCCGAATGGCACCAGCGGATAGCACCGCGCAAGAAAATTTCGCCGTCGCTGCGCAGCCAGATGAAAAAATGTTGCCAAAAAACAAAAAACTGCTTGCATAATTTTTAATAGCTGCACTACAATTAGCGCAAAGCAGCCATCAAAACCACTACATATAGTGTTTTGAGGTTACCGGGCTGAACCGGCCCCGACCCGCCAGAGGGAGTTGCATGCAGCTTGACATAGTGAGTGTTTCATCCTTTTCAGTGTCCGCGCGCGACGTTTCTGCCCCCTCCTCTTCTCCAAATATTCCATTTAGTTTTTGCAGTGCGGCCTATTCTGGCCGCCGGGCTCCCGCGAGTCCGCAAAGGCTATTGCAGCAACCGGCAGCCTGTTTGCTGCCGCCAGCACTTAATCTCACGCGCCTCCGGCTGGCTCATAAGCCGTTTCTGCAGGCGACAGGAATTAAACCCAAGACGCGGCGGCACGGCCGGTTATCTGCGCTCACCTTGGGTTAACGGGCTTCAATCATGCCGCCATGCGGCATGTTGGAGGGCAGTAGCAGTTATGTTGTTTAACTTTAAGACTACAAAGGAGGTTGAAATGGCAGAAGCAAAGAAAGCTAAACCGGCGGCCAAGAAAGCAGCCCCGGCCAAAAAACCGGCGGCCAAGAAAGTAGCGGCCAAAAAACCCGCAGCCAAAAAAGCGGCACCCGCCAAAAAACCGGCGGCCAAGAAAGCAGCTCCGGCAAAAAAACCGGCGGCCAAGAAAGCAGCCCCGGCAAAAAAGCCGGCTGTTGCAGCCGCCGCTCCTACTGT
>JACRAQ010000053.1 GCA_016213335.1 Nitrosomonadales bacterium | reverse complement strand
TCAAGGAGAACATGGAGCTGCAGCTCAAGTGGTGCCACGAGGCGCCGTTCTACACCCTCGGCCCGCTCACCATGGACATCGCCCCCGGCTATGACCACATCACCAGCGCGATAGGCGCAGCCATGATCGGCTGGTACGGCACCGCGATGCTGTGCTACGTCACGCCAAAAGAACATCTGGGATTGCCGGACAAGGACGACGTGAAAGAAGGCATCATCACCTACAAGATCGCCGCCCACGCCGCCGACCTCGCCAAAGGCCACCCCGGCGCGCAGGTGCGCGACAACGCGCTAAGCAAGGCGCGCTTCGAATTCCGCTGGGAAGACCAGTTCAACCTCGGCCTCGACCCGGACAAGGCGCGCGAATTCCACGATGAAACCCTGCCCAAGGAATCCGCCAAGGTCGCGCACTTCTGCTCCATGTGCGGCCCGAGCTTCTGCTCGATGAAAATCTCGCAGGACGTGCGCGACTTCGCCGCACAACAAGGCGTGGACGAACAGACCGCGCTCAGCAAGGGCATGGAACAGAAGGCGGTGGAGTTCGTGAAACAGGGCGGGCAGTTGTACAGCAAGGCTTAAAGAGGACGTCTGCCCTTTAGGGTAAACGACTCTTTATTTCCATCAGCCGCTATAATTGTGGCAGACAAAATAAGACGAGCGATGCCATGCGCCCTTCAATAGCCCTGCAAACCCACCGTGAGGCGATCCGCGAGATCGCCTTGCGACACCGCGTGCGCAATGTGCGCGTGTTTGGCTCCGTGCTTCATGGCGAAGACACAGAAGACAGCGACCTCGACCTGTTGGTTGAACCGATGCCTGAAGCCACGCTGATGGACATTGCCAGGATACAGGTGGAAGTGGCGAAGCTGCTCAATGTCACCGTGGATGTATTAACCCCGAATGCACTGCCTGAAAAATTCCGCGCACAAGTAATGGCCGAAGCTATATCGGTATGAGCAAAACCGACATCCTGCGTATCTCGGATTACCTCGAACACATACTTGAAGCCATCGAACGCATTGACCTATACGTTTCAAACACGGACGAAGTTGCGTTTCTGAATGACAAAAAAACACAGGATGCAGTAATTCGCAATTTTGAAATCATCGGGGAGGCCGCGCACAACATTGAGCGCTACCATGCCGAATTTGCAGCCAATCACCCGGACGTGCCCTGGACAGTTATTTATGCGATGCGCAACCGCGTCGCACATGGCTACTTCAATGTCGACCTGGAAATGGTCTGGAAAACCATCCACTCCGATTTACCTGATCTACACGCACAGATAAAACAGCTGCTCGAAGAGACCAAATAAACCTGTGCGGCTTTGCCGCGCAGCAAGGCGTGGACGAGCAGGCCGCGCTACCAAAAGGCATGGAACAAAAGGCGATGGAGTTTGTGCGACAGGATGGGAATAATTACCGCAAGGCTTGGGCTCAACCCTTTTCTGCCAGCGCCCGCCAACCGACTACCCGGCAACCGTCACGCTCATACCTCCCATCGCCACCGTAAATGATGCCTGGCGGCAGAGCTGTATCGCCGAACAATGTCGTCATCTTGCGTAGCGCTACCACCCAATCGGCGCTAAAAGTAGCGCCCGACTTTATTTCCACGGGCATGAAGCATCCGCCTTGCGGAACCAGCAGGTCCACCTCATGCCCGGCGCTATCGCGCCAGAAATACAGCTCGGCGCCTTGCCCTGCATTGAACTGGTGCTTGACCCACTCCGACACCACCAGCGTCTCGAACAGCATCCCGCGCGAAGCGTGCGTAGCAAACATCTCTGCATCGCGTATGCCGAGCAGATAGGCCATCAGGCCGGTATCCAGAAAATACAGCTTGGGCATTTTCACCAGCCGCTTGCCGAAGTTACGATGATAAGGGCGCAGCAGGTAAACGATATAGCTCGCCTCCAGCACACTCAGCCACTCCCGCGCCGTCACATGGGAAATGCCGCAATCCGCCGCCAGCGCGGACAAGTTGAGCAACTGCCCGGAGCGGGCGGCACACATCTTGAGGAAGCGCTGGAACAGCGACAGGTCACGCACCGCCAGCAACTGGCGCACGTCCCTTTCCACATAGGTGGACACATAGTTTGGAAACCAGTCGCTTGGCGTAACCGGGCGGTCGTAGAGCGTAGGATAGCCCCCCTGAAACATCACCGTATCCAGCGAGGCCGGAAGCGCCCCTCCTTCCTTCAGCTCCGCCAGCGAGAATGGCAACAACTGCAATAACCCGGCACGCCCGGCCAGCGATTGCGCGATACCCGACATCAAACCGAACTGCTGCGACCCGGTGAGAATGAATTCACCCATTTGCCGGTGCTCATCCACGACGCCCTGCAAATAAGAAAACAGCGACGGGCAGCGCTGTGCCTCATCAAATATCGCCCCCTCCGGGAATCGCGCCAGAAAACCGCGTGGGTCGGCATCGGCAAATTCCCGCTCCTCCGGGTCTTCCAGCGTAACGTAAGGTTTTCCGGCAAACAGCGCACGCGCCAAGGTTGTCTTGCCAGACTGGCGCGGGCCGGTGATCGCCAGCACGGGAAACCCCTGTGCCAGCCGCCGGGCAGTGGAAAATGCAATTCTGTTCAGCATGTTTGCAAATTTAAGTTTGAAACTTCAATTTGCATGATAAGACAGAAACCGCCAAAAGGAAAGACATGCTGCCCGAGCTTCTGCCCGATGAAAATCTCACAGGACGTGCGCGACTTCGCGGCGCAGGAAGGCGTAGATGAGCAGGCTGCACTTGCCAGAGGTATGGAAAAAAGGCAAAAGAGTTTGTGAAGCAGGGGGCGCAGATGTACCGCAAGGTCCGAACAGCCTCTTTCCATTTGCCCGGCGATGTGTAGAATAACCCCATTCTTTACACACAAGGACTGCCATGCGCACCAACATAGACATTGACGACAAGATCATGCAGGACGCCATGCGCGCCGGCGGATTCAAGACCAAGAAGGAAACCGTCGAGGCCGCGCTCAAGGCATTGGCCCGGCAGCGCAAATCCCAGCGAAAGATTCTCGAACTCTTCGGCAAGATCGAATTCGATCCCGCCTACGATCACCGGAAAATGCGGGAATCGAAAATCAAATGATTCTGGTGGATTCCAGCGTCTGGATCGCCTTGTTTCGGGGGGACGACACGCCGCACACCCGTTTGCTACTGGGACTGCTGCAAGCAGGTGACAAAGAGATCGCCATCGCCGACCTCATCCTTCAGGAAGTCCTGCAAGGCGTGCGCACGGAACGTCAGGCGCAGGCCATCATAGACGCGGCTGCCGGGCTGCCCTGCCCGATATTGGGAAACAAGCCGCTGGCGATCCTGTCCGCCGCAAATTACCGCCAGCTACGCCAGAAGGGTGTTACCGTGCGTTCCACGATAGACTGCCTCATTGCGACGTTCTGCATCGAAAATGGCTTTCCCCTGTTGCACAACGACCGCGATTTTTGGCCCTTCGAGAAGCATCTCGGGCTGCGAATGGTAAGGGTCTGAACACAAGGGCTGTGACAGAAGGCTGTGGAGTTCGTGAAACAGGGGGCGGAAGCCTATCACAAGGCGTAATATACGAAACTGCAGCGCAGGATCAACTTTCGCATTCATCACAGAAGAGGGAGGCAATCATGGCAGCAGACAGCGTTTATCGTATTACCGAAATCGTCGGAACCAGCAAGAAATCCTGGGAGGATGCCGCCGCAAACGCGGTGAAAGCCGCCTCAAAAACCTTGCGCGATTTGCGCGTGGCCGAAGTAGTCAAACTGGACATGGCGGTCAAGGACGGCAAGGTCTCCGCTTACCGTGCAAGAGTAGCCCTGTCTTTCAAGTACGATCCCAAGAAATAGAGCATCCGGTTTGCCGGCAGTGCCTCTGGGCAGTGCCGGCAAATTGTATTTGCATGACTTGATTCCGTTCCCGGGACGAGCGGATTTGAATCAGAATTCTTCAGGCCCGAATTTTTGGTATAGCTGCGCCAGATGTTGCACCGACATGCGGAATTGGCTGCGCGCCTTGACTGAGGCATTGGGGCTGCTCGCATTCATTACCTTTGAGCCGGGGTCAAAGATTACCAATCCGGCACACATTGCGCCCAAGTAGCGGCTTAAATCTGTTCCCTCTCCCAACAATGCCGGGCTGAAGTAGCGGTAGGCAGGTGCACCAATCTTTTCGCTTTCATAAGGCACATACGCCGCTTGCGCATGTTTCTTGTTCCAGCCGATCATCAAGTCGCCGAATGACCAAGCTGCTGCGCAACGCCCAGTATCTGTCAACAACTCCACCGCACCACCCACGTCTTCAATCACCCTACACGCCGGATTGAAGCCGCGCACCATTAAATTTGGCCTGCCTTTGGAATATTCTGCTCATTTTGTGAAATGCACGGCGTCGCGATTTGAGCCATCGCCCGTTCGAGTTTTCGAATCTGTCTTTTGAGTCCCAATGGTGTAAGTGAATATAGGCTGTGCGGAGCACGAAAATCGACAGACAACCCGTTATGTGGATTCTTGGTTACCAAATAACAAACCCGGTTGACGTAATGAATCCCAGGAGTAATCCATTGATCCGCATCGCAGCCGCTCTCGACAACTGTCCATATGTAGTTTTCGTCAAAGCTCCGAGCGAGCAAAAAATCTTCTCCAAATGTTTCAAGCCCAATACCACCCCAGATGTTGTGCTGCGATTTCGGGTGACGGTAAGGTTGGAAAAAGGCATCGAAAGCATCTTCGTGCAGAATAAGTGGGCGCTCAGCTTGTCTCATTTCTTAAAATTGTCTACAAACAAATTTGTCCTATGACGCGAAATAAATTCGACACTGGGCATAAAACGCTCTGGCAATTCGATGGGCCGCCCATGTAGGGCCGATATAACACTTTTTATGAAATGCTCATCACGCCGCTTGAGTTCATCAGACACAATAACCTTAAAATCATCGCTAAGTGTTATCAGCCCTTTGTCAAAAGCTCTATCATGAATTGCCGAAAGGCACAGGCCATTGCTTGGATTCAGGCGATTCGCCTTGTCTTTGCTCCACGGCACAATATGGCTGGCAATCAGCAAACGAGGATCGGACAGGCCGGACATGCAGCAACGCCCGCGATAGCTGCTCAGCACGGCACGGCGGAAAAAGGTTTGCTTGATGCGTTGCTCAGCAACTACCTTTCGAGTTTCGCCAGTAAAATCTTCTGGTACAAGCTGCTCATCAGCTTCATCAATTGCCGGAGCGCCAGCGTCAAGATTTCGCCTCAATAATTCACACTCTATAGCGAGCCTTTCCCAATCCGCATGAAACTCCGCCCAGACTTCTTTGTCGAGCGAACCTGCATTACCCAATCCTGATCGCCCTGTGCTGGTGATTGCAGGATCAAGGCTGGCAAAATTCACAAGCTTCATCGCAACCGCACCGGGTGTGCGATTTATCAGCTTGGCAAGTCGAATAATTTCTGGGTTTCGGCTATGCAGCTTCCCGAACGGTAGTTGGCAATATAGATGGAATGCGAGTTTGAGTTGTTCTTTAGCCCAGCGCGTTGTAGCCATGATGTCTTTCAGCACTTCGATAGTTTCCGGTGCCTTCTCCCCTAAGTTGAGTTGCGACACCATCAGTTTAGCCGCATATTCAAACGTAGGCACGACTGCCGACCGAGAAAACAACTTATAAGCCCGAGTACTTGGCACCAGAATCCTTGGCGTATCACTTTACTTGGCAGGAATATACACTCCACGCTGCCTGAGCCTGACAATGGCCTTGAAGCCATTCATGTTTCGACAAGCTCAACATGAACGGCTTCATAAATCTTGCTTGTTCCGGATCAGTTATAAATACCAGAACCAGATTGCTTCTCATTTGCCGCCACCAATTCAATATCTGATCTTGGGCGCGAAGTTTGGCGGTTGCATTTCACTGCGGCCAAGCCGGACGCTTGCAGCCTGTTTCTATGGCAGCTGCGGGTATAATCCCGCGCCCAAGCCCAATCTATCGCCGAATCTGGCCAGCGATGCTTTATAAAGCCCCCCTCCCCTATCTTTCCGATGCGAGCGCCTATTACGCCGCTCTCTCCGGTCTGCCCTGGGCGGTGTGGCTGGATAGCGCGGGGATGGGGCGCTATGACATCGTTTGCGCACAGCCGGTAGCGACTGTCGTCACGCGCGGTGCTGTAACCGAAATCAGCAATGCGGGCGCAACGCGGCATTCGGCAGACGACCCATTTGATCTGCTGCGCGGATTGCTGGGCTCACCTTGCGAAGCGGCACCCGGCCTTCCATTCTGCGGCGGCGCTCTCGGCTACTGGGGCTACGATCTCGCGCGCCGCCTGATGCACCTGCCCGAGCTGGCGCAGGATGCCGAGCATTTGCCGGATATGGCGGTGGGCATCTATGACTGGGCGGTGGTGCTCGATCACGAGATGAAAACCGCGCAGCTGGTTTCGCGGCAGCGCGCGGCGCAGACCGCGCAAGCCTTGCCGGAAATTCTCGCGCGGCTGCAAGGCGCCCACACGTTGCCGCTCGGCAATTTTCAGGTGCATGGCCCCATCGTTTCTAATTTCACCCGCGCCGGATATGAAGCGGCGTTTGCGCGGATACAGGATTACCTGCATGCGGGCGACTGCTATCAGGTGAATCTGGCGCAACGCTATGCCGCGCGCGCATCCGGCGATGCGTTTCCGGCCTATCTGGAGCTGCGCCGCCTCAGCCCGGCGCCCTGCTCGGCCTTCCTCAACCTGCCGCACGCCCGGATTCTGTGCGCCTCGCCGGAACGCTTCCTGCGCGTGCGCGGGGGCGAGGTGGAAACGAGGCCGATCAAGGGCACGCGCCCGCGCATGGCGGATGCGCAACACGATGCCGGGGCGGCGCGCGAGCTGCAAGGCAGCAGCAAGGATCGCGCGGAAAACCTGATGATCGTGGATTTGCTGCGCAACGACCTGAGCAGGAGCTGCGAGCCCGGTTCGGTGCAGGTGCGCAAGCTGTTCGAGGTGGAAAGCTTCGCCCAGGTCCACCATCTGGTCAGCACCGTCACCGGGCGGCTCGCGCCGGGGCAGGATGCGCTGGCGCTGCTGCGCAACTGTTTCCCCGGCGGCTCGGTTACCGGCGCGCCCAAGCTGCGCGCCATGCAGATCATCGAGGAACTCGAACCGCACCGGCGTGGCGTGTATTGCGGCGCCATCGGTTACGTCGGCTACGACGGCAGCATGGATAGCAACATCGCCATCCGCACGCTGGTTTATTCGGGTGATGAAATTCGTTTCTGGACAGGCGGCGGCATCGTGGCGGATTCCGCAGCGGCAGCGGAATTCCAGGAAACGCAGGACAAGGCGGCGGGGGTGCTGGAGCTATTGAGGCGCTACGGGGGCGAGCCGGTTTAGCCGTGGTTGCCTATCAACCTAAAAAAGCAGTTAGCCACAGAGAACACAGAGTTCACAGAGTAAAAATAAGCGGTTATGGAGAGCAGCCCATTCACCTTTTGGGTGAGAGCACGAAAAGCGGAAAACCCTGGCATTCTCTGTGTTCTCTGTGAACTCTGTGGCTTGAACTGAGGTTTTAAGGATCAATCCCCGACCCCCTCTGATTCTCCTTTGTCAGGGGGAGAACCAAACCTGCCCCGCCCCTGACAAGGGGATGGAGACAGGGCGGGGTTTGGAGTAACTCTCACGAAACAGACAATCAGGGTTTGCCTGTGGCGAAGCGCAGGTTAACGGTTGCTTTCCTGCTGCGTCAGCCAAATGCGGTGATGAGATGATGGCTGAGGCGCGGCAGGCGAGGCGGCTTCCGCCACGGCTGCCGGCGCATCTTCCGGGTTGCTGCTCGATGATGATTTATCCGGCGCAGAGCCGTCATCCTCATCCTCGAATTTTTCACGCGGCGGATCGCCGTCGTACACCAGACTGCGGCGGCGCTGCAAATAGCCGTCGCGGATAAAGGCATAGCGGTCCAGCGCGGCGGTATCGAGCACTTCTTCCTTGTTCAGCAGGATGGCGCGCTTGTCCACGACGGACGTGGCGATGATCTGGTTGCGCTCATCCACCGGCTCGATCCTATGCAGCGGGTTGGTGCTGCTGTCCGCGACCAGCCCCACGCCATCGCGGACGGAACTGGGGCCGAAAAACGGCAGCACGAGGTACGGCCCGCTGTTGATTCCCCAGTACCCCAGCGTCTGGCCGAAATCTTCATTGTGCTTCTTCATTCCCACCGCCGAGGCGACATCGGCCACGCCAAACAGGCCCACCGTCGTGTTTACTACCACGCGCCCGCCATCGGAAATCGCGTCAACGATCTTGAACTGCAACAGATTATTAATGGCGACGGTAATGTCGTTGAGGTTGGAAAAAAAATTGGAAATCATCAGCTTCAGCGGCGGCGGCATCACGGCGTTGTAGCCCTGCGCCACCGGCTTGGTCACGGCCTTGTCCAGCGTATCGTTGAACTGGTATACGCCGCGATTGAACGATTCCAGCGGGTCTTTCGGGTTGTGTGAGGTGGAAGCGCAGCCGCCAAGCGCGAGGCTGGCAGACAAGAGGAATATCCGGATTACGTTCATGGGTGCGAGACTATCTTTTATTGTGGCGCGATTATATGCGAATTGCCTGCCGCCACAAAAGCCGGGTTGTTCGGGGAATGCGAAACGATTATTGATATTTCCGTAATTTGTGACACATGCATTTACAATTGCCGTCATTCCGGCGCAGGCCGGAATCCAGCTTGCAGGATAACTCCGCGTAGCGGGCAAGACCGTATTTGAAGGTATTGTCCCCACTGCGTGGGCTTTTATAATTATCTGGATTCCGGCCTGCGCCGGAATGACGGAGTGGCAGGTTTTGGATGTTGTCTCCAATTATGGAACCCTCAATAGCATGACCACATGAAAAACTCCCGCAAAACCCTGCACATCCTCACCGCGCTGTTCGCGCTGCTGGCCATTATCGAAATGGGCTGGCTGCGCGCCTCCCTGCCGCTGGAAAACCGGCTGTCCGATTTCTTCGTGCGCATGCAGGCGCAGGACTTGCAACCCGACCCGCAGATTGTCATCGTGGACATAGACGATGGCAGCCTCGCGCGCATGCAGGAGGTGGCGGGCAACTGGCCGTGGCCGCGCGCAGTGCACGGCGAGCTGGTGCGCGGCATCGCCCGGCAGCGCCCCGCCGCCATCGTGTTCGACATCCTGTTCAGCGAGCGCGACCAGTACCGCCCGGAGAGCGACCGCCTGTTCAACGAGGCGCTGGGCACGGACAGCAGAATCTATTTTCCGCTGGTGCGGCGCGATGCCACGCTGGACGCGAGCGGCGCGCCGGTGGCGCAAATCGCGCCCCTGCTCGGCCTGCTGCGCACCGAAACCGCCGAGCCGGACGCGCGCATCGCCTTGCTGCCGCCGCTGGCGATCGAAACGCGCTATTGGCGCACCGGCACCATCAACTTTGCCGAAGACCGCGATGGCGTAGGGCGCCGCTACCAGCTTTACTCCCCGGCGCACGGCTGGCTGATCCCCTCGCTGCCCGCGCGCGTGGCCGCCGACCTCGGCTATGCCGTCCCGCCCCGCAGCGATTTCGTGCTGGCATGGCGCGGCAAGGCCGGCTCATTTCAGCATATTCCGTACGCCGACCTGTACGATGATTTCAGCCGCGAACGGCCGCAGCGCCGCCAGGACGAATTCAGCGGGAAAATCGTCGTCATCGGCACCGCCGCCACCGGCATGCACGATCTGCGCGTCACGCCGATGTCCAGCCTTTACCCCGGGATGGAAATCCTCGCCACCGCGCTGGACAACCTGAAAAACGGACGCATGATGCGCCCCGCCCCATCATGGCTGGCGCCGCTGCTGGCGCTGGCGCTGCTGGCACTGCTCTACGCGGCGTTCCTGCGCGGCATCAATGCGCTCAAAACCAGCTGGGCGTTATCGGCGGGCACCTTGCTGGCGCTCGGCGCAAGCTATGCAGCGGCCGGGCAGCTCACCCTTTTGCCCGTGCTGCTGCCGCTGCTGCTGGCCTGGGGCTATTATTTTGCCTGCGCCTTGCAGGAATACCTGCGCGAGCGTCGCACCCGCGAGCAGGCGGTGCAGCTGTTCAGCCGCTTCGTCAACCCGCATGTGGTGCAGGAGCTTGTCGCGCACGGCGGCCTGAGCCGGAGCGGCGAGAGCCGCGAGATCACGGTGCTGTTTTCGGACATACGCGGCTTCACCTCTTTATCCGAGAACCGTTCACCGCAGGAAGTCGTGTCGCTGCTGAACCGTTATTTCACCTTGCAGGTGGAGGTGGTGTTCCGCCACGGCGGCTCGCTGGACAAATTCATCGGCGACTGCATCATGGCCTTCTGGGGGGCGCCGCTGGACGACCCGGAGCACGCGCGCCACGCGGTGGAGGCGGCGCTGGAAATGTCCGACGTGTTGCAGCGTTTCCGGCAGGAGCTGGGCGAACAGGGCGCCGCTTTCGATGTGGGCATCGGCATCCACTCCGGGCCGGCGGTGGTCGGCCTGATCGGCTCCGAACAACGGCGCGAATATACTGCCATCGGCGATACCGTGAACCTGGCCAGCCGCATCGAGGGCCTGACCAAGGGCGTGTCGCGCATCCTGGTTTCTGCCGAAACCAGAAGGCTGTGCGGCGATGCTTTTGACTTCAAACCATTTGGCTCGTATAACGTCAAGGGCAGGGCGGGGCAAGTGGAGCTGTTTGCGCCAGAAAGAAAGGAAACACCATGAAGCCGACCCAAAATAATCCGTTAAACAAACCACCCCCTCACCCTTGCAGGGGGTGGGTTGGGGAGGGGGTAGAAACGCTATCGCTCCTCTCATCTACCCCCATCCTGACCTTCCCCCTGCAAGGGGGAAGGAACAAGAGCGGCTTTAATGAACTATTCAGGCCGACAATGGCTGCCTGGTTATGCGCGATGGGGTTGTGCGCTTCCGCGCCGGGCGCCCTCGCAGCGCAACCTGCCGAAACTGCGTACACCGTGCGCGCAACCGACCTGAAGGCCAAACCGTTCAGTGACGCGGCGACACTTTCCACCCTGCCGGAACGCAGCCGGGTCGAGGTGCTGGGCCGGCAGGCAAGCTGGATGCAGATCAAGACGGATGGAGCCAGCGGCTGGGTGAAAATGCTGAGCCTGCGCTTCAGCAGCGAGGGCGCGCCCAGAAAACCCGGCGACACTGGGCTGGGGACGCTATTCAACGTGGCGGCAACGGGAAAGAGCGGCAGCACGGTAACCACCGGCGTGCGCGGGCTGTCCGAGGAAAACCTGAAAACCGCGCGCCCCGACCCGGAAGCCCTGAGAGCCATGCAGAATTATGCGGCCAGCGCGGAAAACGCCGTCGGCTTCGCAAAAGCGGGCAGGCTCGAAAAGAGAAGCAAGGATTATCTGCCGCCCCCCAGAAAAGGAGAATGAGATGCGATCCGCTATTTTCCTGTTTGCGCTGTTTTTTGGCATGGCCGCGCCGATTGCCGCATTCGATTTCAGCGACTTGGGCAAGGCGCTGGAAACGGCGCAGAAAGTGCAGCAAAAGGTCAAGCAGGCGACCGAGGACATCAGCGAACCCAGGGAAATCGAGCTGGGCGGCGGCATCGCGGGCAACCTGCTGGGTGCGGCGCCATTGCTGGACGACCGGCGCGTGCAGCGCTACGTGAACCATGTTGGCCGCTGGCTGGCCTTGCAGACCGAGCGCCCCGATCTGCCGTGGCAATTCGGCGTGCTGGACGACAATGACATCAACGCCTTCGCCGTGCCCGGCGGCTACGTATTCATCACCAGGGGACTGCTCGCCAGCATGAAGAGCGAGGCAGAACTGGCGGGCGTGCTGGCGCATGAAATTTCCCACGTACTGAGAAAGCACCACTTGCAGGCAATCAAAAAGGGCGCGCGCGCCGGCCTGGTTGCCGAGCTTGCGGACAAGGCCTTGCAGCAAGGCGGGGCCGACCCCGCGCTGAACAAGCTGGTCAGCGCCGGCACGGAAATCTATGCGCGCGGGCTGGATAAAAATGACGAGTTCGAGGCCGACCGCATGGGTGTGGTCATCGCCGCGCGCGGCGGCTATGACCCCTACGGCCTGCCCGCAGTATTGCAGACTCTGCACGGGATGAACCCGCAGGATTCCAGCCTGGCCTTGCTGTTCAAAACTCACCCGGCACTGGGCGAGCGGCTGGACCTGCTGGACAACCTGATGCCCGGCCAGTTCGACGATTTCGAAGCGCAGCCCAGCCTTGCACCGCGCTTCATGCAGGCGATGGGTAAAGCGGGAAATAATGAGGGTGCTGCGCGGAGGAAGACGCGGTAGGCCGGGTTTCAACCCGGCATGGCGGGCTAAAAAGCAGCAGGCTGGGGTGAGCTTGCGAACCCCAGCGCGGTAGGCCGGGTTTCAACCTGACATGTCGGACTAAAAAGCAGCAGTAGGCTGGGGTAAGCTTGCGAACCCCAGCACACAGCGCTTGAAGTGCTGGGGTTCGTACCTCACCCCAGCCTACGAACCTAAAGCCCAGCGTGCCGCAACAGCGCAATCAGGTTCTCTGCGAGCTGCCGCTCCAATTCGATCTGCGATGTGCTGACACCCAAATCGCGCACCTGTGTGACCCGTAGCCCGGCAAAGCCGCAGGGGTTGATGCGGGCGAACGGCTCGAGGTCCATATCCACGTTCAGCGCCAGCCCGTGATAGCAGCAGCCGTTCCTGATTTTCAAACCCAGCGCGGCAATTTTCGCATCCCCAACGTACACGCCCGGCGCATCCTCGCGCCCCTCTGCGGCAACCCCGTATTGCGCGAGCAGGTCTATCGCCGCCCGCTCCATCAGCCGCACCAGCTGGCGCACGTTGATTTTCCGGCGCCGCAGGTCGAGCAGCAGGTAGGC
Organism: Nitrosomonadales bacterium; assembly: GCA_016213335.1. Taxonomy (GTDB): domain Bacteria; phylum Pseudomonadota; class Gammaproteobacteria; order Burkholderiales; family Gallionellaceae; genus VIKH01. The sequence goes on along the minus strand of JACRAQ010000053.1, from coordinate 1,640 downwards.
GATGATCTGGCCGGGGCCGTGATAGGTGATCTGTCCGCCGCGATCAATCCTGACCACCGGTATCTCGCCGGGGCGCAGCAGATGCTCCGGTTTGCCCGCCTGCCCCTGCGTATAAACCGCCGGGTGTTGCAGCAGCCAGATTTCATCCGGGGTTCCGGCTGTGCGCACGGCGGTGAATTCCGTCATGGCCTGCCAGGTTGGCTCAAATTCGACGAGACCTAAAAACTATGGGGAAGGGGGACGTGAGAAGGGGGAAGGGTGGGGGTGCGCCGCTTGGTTTTTCCCTTCTCCCTTCCCCATTCTCCCCTCCCCGTGGTTCACCCCTTCCCCGCTCACAGCACCATCACCACCATCGGGTGGTCGCACAGTTCCTGATAGAGCGCATCCAGCTGTTCGCGCGAAACGGCACGCACGGTGCAGGTCAGGCTGACGTAGCGCGCGGCGCTGCTGCTGCGCATCTGCATGGAAGCGGCGCTGAAATCCGGGTCGTGGCGCACGACTACCTCCATCACCGCCTGGGTGAAGCCCTGCTGCGACAGACCCATCACCTTGATCGGGAAATCGCAGGGATATTCGATGAGGGAATCTTCCAATTCCATTCCTGGCGGCAATCTGTTATCCCCAAAACCGTAACTGGTCCACGAAAAACACGAAAGGCACGAAATAAAATCAATTGGCCGCCTGATTATGGCAGCTCACCCATCTGTCAGGTGCAACCCCAGGAGCACTTTTGAGGTGCCCTTGAATTTGTTCGTGCTTTTTCGTGACTTTCGTGGACAACCGAACTTAAGGGTTGTTGCTGGGGTTCGCTGCGCGCACCGCCAGCCTACGCCCGTTCATTGCGCATCACGTCGCGCTTGAAATCCTGGTACAGCTTGTGCAGCCTGGCGAACATCGCGCCGGGCTTGCCCGTTCCCACCGGCTTGCCGTCCAGTGCAGTGATGGCGAGCACTTCCTTGGTGGAAGAGGTGAGCAACAGCTCGTCCGCAGCGAACACCTCTTCCGCCGCGATCTTGCGCACTTTGTGCGGGATGCCGGCATCGCGAGCTATCTCCAGCACCACATCGTAGGTGATGCCGGGCAGCATGAGATTGTCTTTCGGCGGCGCCAGCAGCTTGCCGTTCCTTACCACGAAGATGTTGCTGGCCGCGCCCTCGGTCATGAAGCCGTCGCGGATCAGGATGGTTTCCGCGCAGCCTGCATCCACCGCCATCTGCCGCAGCAGCACGTTGGGCAGCAGGGCGATGGCCTTGATGTCGCAGCGCAGCCAGCGGTTGTCGGGTGCGCTCACCGCGCCCACGCCGCTGGTGAGCAGCTCGGCGGGAGGGGTGAGCAGCGGGTTGCTCATCATGAACACCGTCGAGGCAACCGGTGGCATGGGGAAGGCGTGGTCGCGCTTGGCCACGCCGCGCGTGATGTGCAGGTAGAGGTACTGGTCTTCTGCCCCGTTGCGCGCGATGAGATCGGCGATAAGGCGCGCCCATTCCTCCCCGCTGTGCGGGTTTTGCAGGCGGATGCCGTCCAGGCTGTGCTGCAGGCGCCGCAGATGCTCAGCAAGGCGGAATGGGCGGCGCGAATATACCGGGATGACTTCGTACACGCCGTCGCCGAAAATGAAGCCGCGATCCAGCACGGGAATC
>JACRAQ010000052.1 GCA_016213335.1 Nitrosomonadales bacterium | reverse complement strand
CATCATCGGCATATACGCGGTCGCCATGCAGCTCCTCGAAATCGGTGAACAGGGCCCGGATGTAATCCAGCGTGTAGGGACGCTGCGTGTGGCGCGAGACCTGCGAAATCTGCCAGGGGGTCAGCTTGGCGTAAATTTCCTTGGTCAGCCCCTGGCTTTTCTGCTGCAGGCGTCCGATCTCCTCGGAAATGTCGAGCGCGGAATCATCCTGCACGAAGCGCAGTTGCTCGATCTTGTTTTCCAGTTCGGCGACAGGCTGCTCAAAATCCAGGAAAGTTACTTTCATGAGATATGCGTTACGGGTTATTAATAATAGGTTGATCGAACGGCCCGGCCAGCCACGCTCCCGCGCTCAGCCAAGCCCGAAGAAGCGCTTGATGGTCGCCAGGATTTCGCCGCGCTGCTGGGAGATGACCATTTTTGCGCTTGCCGCATCCATATCGAGCAGCGCGCTGTTCAGCTCGGCCCGGCGCGATGCCAATATCTGCGACATCTCTTCGGCAATGACCGGCCGCGCGCGCAGGATTTCCTCGAACATCTCCTTGTCCAGGCGATAGCATTCTACATCCGTCTTGGCGACTACCGTAGCAGACCGGGGCGCGCCGGTCATCAGGCCCATTTCGCCGAAAAAATTGCCCTTGCCCAGACTGCGGAGCACGCGCTTGCCCCCCCCTGGTGATTCCAGATATACCTCAGCCTCGCCGTGAATGATAACGTACAGCCAGTGCGACTTCTGGTCGCCCTGCCTCGAAATGATATTACCCCTGGCAAAGGGTGAATACTTGAGGCGCTCGGCCAGCACCTTGAGCTCCTCATCCGTCATCTGCGAAAACAGCTCCACCCGCCGCAGGGTTTTCATGCGCAGCATAACTTCGCGGTGATGCACCAGTTCTTCGTATTTTTCATTTTCCTTGGTGATATGGAGGCTGTTTTCCTCCAGCGCCAGCTTGATACCCGCGCGCTGCAGCGCGGTCATGATCTGCCATCGCATCGTGGAATCGGTGGGGTCGTCCACCATCAGGTCGGTCAGCCAGTAGCGCAGCGCGTAACGGGCAAAGCCTTTGCTGTCAAAATCCATCAGCACACAGTTGGGCGGCGGGTTCTTTGCCACATTGGCGATCTCGGTTTGCAGGATGGATTCTTCCACCACGCCGATCACCCTTGAAGGCAGCGCATCCGTGCCGACGTTGAACCACACCCAGCGCCGCCATTGCACCGGCTGGTCGATGCGCCGCCCGAGCACGAGGAACTTGCTCTTCATTAGCTGGCTGTTCGGGAATACCACGGTTTCCCAGTTGCGCGTCTCCACCAGCGTGGAGCGCCAGCGGATATCCACCACCCTGCCGGAAATGTCATCCACCTTGATCCAGTCGCCGATTTCCACGGAGTTGTCCAGTTGCAGCGCCAGCCCGCCGAGAATATTGCCCAGCGTATCCTGCATGGCGAATGCCACCACGGCGGTTAGCATCGCCGAAGTCGCCAGGATGCTGCCCAGGTCCAGCCCGGCGTAACGCAGGCGCACCATGCCCCAGGCGAGGTAGGCGATGATGACGATGATGTCCTCGGTGATGCGCGGCGGCGACAGTTTGACCAGCGGCAGCACGATGCGGAACACCAGCTCTCCCCACAGGCGGATGACCGCGATGCCGGCACCGATTACGAACACTTCGTGCAGCACCTCGGCAGCGCGCGTGAATTCGAGGGTATGGAGCAGGCCGCTGACGAATTGGCCGGCCATGCAGACCGCAAAGAAAGCGAGCGTGTTGAGCAGGCTCTTGCGCTCTTCCTTGCGCAAGTGGAACAGCAGCACCGCGATGCACACCACCATGGTCAGCACGGCGAACGACTCTTCGCGCCAGAAGTAATGGAAGGTGTTATTCCAGAAGTTCATTATCTTGTGCCCGCAGAAGGTGGCGGAGGTTCTGTTTCTCGTGGCAAGCCGTCATTTTACACTACAGGCCCGGCGGCATATCTCGCGGGGGTGTTCAAGTGCGCGCGCGGCACGGCTACGCGAGCGGCAGCACGCCGCTGCCGCCACCTATACTTGCGACCTCGTGCAGCGCCTTCACGAACTCCGCCCGCTCGTGCAACTGCACCAGCGTATCCGGGTGGGGGCGGCCCCGCATCTGCGCCAGGCGCGCCTTGCTGGCCGCCGGCATCTCCCATTTCAGCCCGGCCAGCATCTCGTCTGCCAGGGCCGGTTTGTTGCACACCAGCACCATGTCGCAACCGGCTTGCAGCGCGGCTTCGGCGCGCTGCACGATACCGCCCGCCACGGTCGCGCCTTCCATCCCGAGGTCGTCGCTGAAAATGCAACCCTCGAAGCCCAGCTCGCCGCGCAGGATTCTTTTCAGCCAAATCTCTGAAAACCCGGCAGGGCGTTTGTCCACCCTGGGGTAAATCACATGCGCGGGCATCACAGCGGTCAGCCCGAAATTCACCAGTTGGCGAAACGGGATCAGGTCGCACAATTCGATGTCGGTGTAGCTGCGGTCATCCACCGGAATTTCAAGGTGCGAATCGGCGCGCACGTAGCCGTGACCGGGAAAATGCTTGCCCACCGTGTGCATTCCCCCCTGCCGCAAACCCACCAGCAGGCTGTGCGCCAGCTCGGCGATCGCCTGCGGTTCGGAATGGAAAGCGCGGTCGCCGATCACCTGGCTCGCCCCGTGATCCACATCGAGTACCGGGGTAAAACTGAAATCCACGCCGCAGGCGCGCAGCTCGGCAGCCAGCACATAACCGGCTTGCTGCGCCAGATGCCGGGCGCGCCTGGGGTTGGTGTCCCAGATCCTGCCCAGCTCACGCATCGCCGGAATACGCGCAAAGCCCTCGCGAAAGCGCTGCACCCGGCCGCCTTCGTGATCTACCGCGATCAGCAGGGAGGGCGTGCGCAACGCGCGAATACCGGCTGTCAGCTCGGCAAGCTGGCGCGGTGACTCATAGTTGCGCGCGAATAAAATCACTCCGCCAACCAGCGGGTGGCGCAGCCGCGCCTCATCCTCCGGCAGCAGCCGCGTTCCCAGCACATCCAGCATTACCGGCCCAATGCCCATAGGCGCTCCCCAACGGCCAACGCAAGAGGCCGATTATTTTTTTCCGCTATATTTGCACTTGCAAATATTTTTCCTGAGGTATTGGACGATTTGCCCTATCTCTTTATCGGTGAAGGTATCTTTCCAATCCGGCATGGATTCGGAGAAGCCCACCGAAGCGCCGCCAGACTTGATAACCTTGAAAAGAAACTCGTCTGTCCGGCTTGATAAAAGTTTGGCGTCGTCCAGCTTGCGCGGCTGAACCCCTTCCCCGAGGCTGTCCGCGAGCGGGCCGTCCGCTTTCCCCGTCAAGCCGTGGCAGGGTGAACAATTTCCGATGTAGTTGTCCTTGCCCGCCGCCCCGGTATACGTTCCCGTATTTTCCGGGTCGAGTTCTATATGGGAGCGGTTTCTTTCTTTCGTGAGCGGTTCTTTCGCGTACCCCGCTCCGGCAAAGATCATCGCGCTCAAACATAGAGCAATAGTGATTATGCGCATATTGACCCTCCTGTCTTTAACCAGAGTGCACAGGCCATTGCTGAAAAACGTGCAACCTCATTTTTTCACTTGGTAAAGGTAGTTCAAACAACCCGCGCTTCCCGCCCGCCCTTTTCCATGAAACACAATGTTTCAGCAATCCTGCCACTAGCCATTATACCGAACGGCCTCAATAATTTTCTGCGCCTAGAGCGCAAGGGGCAGAAGGTTCCGACAGTCACGGCCATTAACTCCATCCCCCGCTACCGCACCGTGCGGGAGTTGCCCGGCGGCTCGGGCGCTGATTCATACACCCGCAACGAACAAAACGGCAAAGGCGCAATCTGCCCGCTGAACAGGAAAGGCGTGCTTCCCGGAAGAAGCCCCCAAGCGGTTTGCACGCTGTTCCGAGGCATGTTCTCCCGAGTGCGGGCCACCCCTGCGCACAACGGGCAAAGCCTGATAGAATAACGGCCTGTTTTTTCGATTAACTTTATGTTCTGGAGAATTTCGCATGGCCGTTGAACGCACCCTGTCCATTATCAAACCCGATGCCGTCGCCAAAAATGTGATCGGCAAGATTTATTCCCGCTTCGAAACATCCGGCCTTAAGATCGTGGGCGCGCAGATGCGCCACCTGACCCGCGCCGAGGCGGAAGGCTTTTACGCGGTGCACCGCGAGCGTCCGTTTTTCAACGATCTGGTGAAATTCATGATCTCCGGCCCGGTGATGATTCAAGTGCTGGAAGGCGAGAACGCGGTCCAGAAGAACCGCGATCTGATGGGTGCGACCGACCCGAAGAAGGCGGACAAGGGCACCATCCGCGCTGACTTCGCTGAGAGCATTGACGCCAACGCGGTGCACGGTTCGGATTCTGCCGAGAACGCGGCGACCGAAATCGCCTATTTCTTTGCACCGAAAAATATCCACTCCCGTTGATGAAAACCAACCTCCTCGATTTTGATGCCCGGCATTTGACCGCCTGGTTCGCGGAGCACGGCGAGAAGCCGTTCCGCGCCAGGCAGGTGCTGCGCTGGATACACAAGGCCGGGGAGCCCGATTTTGACGCGATGAGCGACCTTGCCGGGTCACTGCGCAGCAAGCTGAAAGAGAAAGCCTGCGTGCAGGCGCCCCGCGTGATGCGCGAGGAATTGTCGGAAGACGGCACACGCAAGTGGCTGCTGGATGTGGGCACCGGCAATGCGGTGGAAACCGTATTCATCCCTGAAGCGGAGAGAGGCACCTTGTGCGTTTCCACGCAGGCGGGTTGCGCGCTGGATTGCGCGTTCTGCTCCACCGGCAAGCAAGGCTTCAACCGCAACCTCGGCGTGGCGGAAATTATCGGCCAGTTATGGCTGGCCAACCGCGAGGTGGGCCGCGCCTCCGACACGTTACCGCGAAGCGGCAGATTGCGGGAGGAGGCGCGGGCGGCCCTTCCCGCACCTGACGGCTCAGCCGCACCGTGTCCGGGCCGCCACACAGACGGCAACTGGCCGGTCAGCAACGTGGTGCTGATGGGCATGGGCGAGCCGCTGCTGAATTTCGACAACACGGTGAGCGCGCTGCACCTGATGCTGGATGACCACGCCTACGGCCTGTCGCGCCGCCGCGTCACGGTATCCACCTCCGGCATCATCCCGGCCATGGATCGCCTGCGCGAGGAATGCCCGGTGGCGCTGGCAGTATCGCTGCACGCGCCCGACGACGCGCTGCGCAACACCCTGGTGCCGGTCAACCAGAAATACCCGCTGCGCGAGCTGATGGCGGCCTGCCGCCGTTATCTGGAGCGCGCGCCGCGCGATTTCATCACCTTCGAGTACGTGATGCTGGAAGGGGTGAACGACAGTGTGCGGCAGGCGCACGATCTGGTGCGGCTGGTACGCGACGTGCCGTGCAAATTCAACCTGATCCCGTTCAACCCGTTCCCGCAATCCCCCTACCAGCGTTCCGGCAGCGATGCGGTGCGCCGCTTCCGCGATGTGCTGATGCAGGCCGATATCGTGGCCACCACGCGCAGGACGCGCGGCGACGACATCTCTGCAGCCTGCGGCCAACTGGCCGGCCAGGTGCGGGATAAAACCAGAAGGACGCACCAATTGCTGGAGGTGCGCGCATGAGGTCGCTTGCCTGCGCGGCAGTTTTGCTTGCCGCAATTCTGTCCGGGTGCGCCACGCAGCCGACCAGCTCAACCGGCCAGACAATTTCGCAGGCCCGGGCCAAAGTCCATACCGAACTCGCGGCGCAGTATTACGAGCGCGCCCAGCTCGGCATAGCGATGGAAGAGCTGGGCAAGGCACTGAAATCCGAACCCGACTACGCCCCTGCCTACAACGTGCGCGGGCTGATCAACATGGCGCTGCGCGAAGACCGCCAGGCGGAAGAAGACTTCCAGCGCAGCCTGCGCCTGGACAGCGGTGATTCGGACGCGCACAACAATTACGGCTGGTTCCTTTGCCAGCGCGGCAAGACGCAGGATTCCATCAAGCAGTTCATGACTGCGCTGAAAAACCCGCTGTACGCGACACCGGAAAAATCCTACCTGAACGCCGGGGTATGCTCCGCGAAAGGCGGTAACGCCAGGGACGCCGAAGAGTTTTTGCAGAAAGCGCTGATACTTCGCCCCAACATGCCGGAGGCGCTGCTGGAACTGGCTAGGCTGAGCTTCGACAGCGGCGACAGCGCGGGCGCGAAATCTTATTTCCTGCGTTTCGTCCAGAACAAGGACACGCCCTTGTCTGCTGAAAGCCTGTGGCTGGCAGTACGCATCGAGCGCAAAATGGGCGACAAAAACTCGGAGGAAAGCTACGCGCTGCAATTGCGCAAGCGTTTCCCGGAGTCGCGCGAAACCCAGTTGTTGACGCAAAAACCATGACGGGCAACGCGGCTCCCAGCTGGCCTGCCCCGGGATTTGCCGAAGGCCCCGGACGGAACGGGACAGCAGCCCTGTTCGTGCCGAGTCAATCCTGATAGAGGCGAGATGACAGATAGCCAGCCGGACAATGCCCCGAACAGTACCGCAGAGCAGCCGTTCAGCGCCGGTGCCGCGCTGCGCGAAGCGAGGACGCGCCTCGGCCTGAGCGTGGGCGACGTGGCGCACCGCCTCAAATTTGCGCCGCGCCAGGTCGAAGCGCTGGAGGCAGACGATTTTGCCCGCTTGCCGGAAATCACTTTCGTGCGCGGCTTCGTGCGCAGCTACGCCAGGCTGTTGCAGCTCGACCCCGCCCCCCTGCTGGCCGCGCTGCCCGGCACGCCGGCACCGCCTCCGCCGCTGGCTGCGCGCACGCGGGAAGAGGTTCCTTTCCCCAGCGGCGCATCTGAAACGCGCAAACCCAACCTGATCTGGCTGGCCGCAGCAGCCCTCATCGTTGCGATGGCGGCGGGCTTTTATATCTGGTCGCACAGCAGCAGCCCGGGCGCATCCAAGGCACCCGGGACGCCCAAAGCGGTGCAGGAGGAAAAAATATCTGTCCCTGACCAGGCGCCAGCCCAGGTGCTGCCAAGGCTGGCACCCGTGCAGGCAGCATCCGCACCAGCAGCGACAACTCCGCCACAGGCAGCCGCACAGCCTGCGCCAGCGCCGCAAGTTGCCGTCCCCGCTCCCCAATCGGGTGTAGCCGCCACACCCAAACGGCCGGGGATTCTCCGCATGGAGTTCGACGAGGAAACCTGGGTGGAAGTAAAAGACAAGGATGACAGGGTATTGCTGTCGCAGGTCTTCCCGCGCGGCGGCGAGCAGAGCCTCAACGGCAAGCCGCCATTCTCGCTGGTGATCGGCCGCAGCAGCGCGGTGCGCCTGACCTTCAAGGGCAAAGCGATTGATCTGGCGCCTCACACCAAGGCTGAAATCGCCCGCCTGACGCTGGAATAAGAACCGGAACCACAGCAAACATGAGCCAGCACCCCATCGGGCGCCGCGCGGCGCAACGCGTCACGGTTGGCGGCATCGCCATCGGCGGGGGCGCGCCGGTCGCAGTACAGTCCATGACCAACACCGACACCGCCGACATCGCCGCCACCACGCGCCAGGTGTTTGAGCTGGCGCAGGCCGGCTCCGAACTGGTGCGCATCACCGTCAATACTTCCGAAGCCGCCGCCGCCGTGCCGCGCATCCGCGCCCGCCTTGATGCGATGGGCTGCAACGTGCCGCTGATCGGCGACTTCCATTACAACGGCCACCGCCTGCTGACCGAGTTTCCGGAATGCGCACAAGTCCTGGCGAAATACCGCATCAACCCCGGCAACGTCGGCAAAAACCGTACCGGCGAAGACCAGTTCGCCACCATGATTGCGGTTGCCAGACAGCACGGCAAGCCGGTGCGCATCGGCGTGAACTGGGGCAGCCTGGACCAGAAACTGGTGGTGCGCATGATGGACGAGAACGCCAGGCTGCCGCAGCCCGCAGATGTGGCGGATGTCACGCGCGAGGCGCTGATCGTCTCGGCATTGGACAGCGCAAAGCGCGCCGAGGAACTGGGCCTGCCCCATGACCATATCGTGCTGTCGTGCAAGGTGAGCGAAGTGCAGGACCTGATCGCGGTATACCGCGAACTGGCACGGCGCTGCGATTACCCGCTGCACCTCGGCCTGACCGAGGCGGGCATGGGTTCCAAGGGCATCGTCGCATCCACCGCCGCGCTGGCCGTGCTGTTGCAGGAAGGCATCGGCGATACCATCCGGGTTTCGCTTACTCCCGAACCGGGCGGCGACCGCACGCAGGAAGTAGTGGTGGCGCAGGAAATATTGCAGACCATGGGGCTGCGCGCATTTGCGCCGATGGTCACCGCCTGCCCCGGTTGCGGGCGCACCACCAGCACCATGTTCCAGGAGCTGGCGCAAAGCATCCAGAACCACCTGCGCGCGCAGATGCCGCTGTGGCGCAAGCAATACAGCGGCGTGGAAGAAATGACCGTGGCGGTGATGGGCTGCATCGTCAACGGCCCCGGCGAAAGCAAGCTCGCCAACATCGGCATCAGTCTGCCCGGAACCGGCGAAAGCCCCGCCGCACCGGTGTATGTGGATGGCGAGAAAACAGTTACTCTGCGCGGCGATAATATCGCGCAGGAGTTTCAGAAGATCGTGGACGAGTATGTGGCGCGGAAGTACTCAAAGCGGTAGGGGCACGACTGCATCAGAGAAAAGCCGAAATATGTCGAATGCGGTACGTCACGAGAGGCGGCTTTCGGGTGGCGTATTTACAAGGTTGTCTGATGGAATGGGGGCGAAGACGCGCTGCATTCGCGCATTCCGTTGCTATGGGGAAAACATGATTTGCAATGCCGCCAGCGCTTCTTCAACCTCGACTTCGGCAATGCGCTTCATCAGCCTGGATTTGTCCACGGTGCGAATCTGATCCAGCATGATCTGTCCTGCTTTGCCGCTTAACCTTATATCAGCCCGTGTAGGCCAGGGTTTTTTACTGCTGGTAATCGGCGCCACGATCACCACCGGCAGGCTGCGGTTCATTTCATCCGGCGACAGGATGACGGCGGGACGGCGCTTCCTTACTTCGCTGCCCACCGTCGGGTCGAGATTGACCCAATAGACTTCGCCGCGCTTCACCAGTTGTCGCCTTCGCCAGAAACGATATTCGCAGCGAGGTCGGCATCCAGCCATGCACGGTCTTCTTTGCTCAGTTTGGAGCCGCCTTTTGCAAAGCTCGCTTCCCAGCCGCTACGCGGTTCCTTGATCGGCTTGAGAATAATGCTATGACCTCGCACCTCGATTTCGATACGCTCCGTCATCCCCGTTTGTACAAGCATGGACTTGGGTAAACGTATGCCTTTTGAGTTGCCGATTCTTACCAGTTTAGCTTCCATTCTATCTGCCTCAATGTAATTACGGAGTAAGTATATTACGATGGCGGAGATTGTCAAATTGCAGCTTTATGCATTCAGCACGGCTAGTGTGAAAATTTTTGAAAAACCGGCTTTCCTGCTACCATCGCGCCCTTGATAAATTCCCTGCTGGATGGCGGTAGCATGGCTGGTTGCCTGGCTGCCGCACCGGCAATTTTCAACAGTAACTTAATGAGCGACAAAACATTGCAGGCCGTAAAAGGCATGAACGACATCCTGCCGGATGAGGCGGGACTATGGCTGTGGTTCGAGGACGTGGTGCGCGCGTGGCTGGAGAGCTACGGCTACCGCAATATCCGTATGCCGCTGCTGGAGCCGACGGCGCTGTTCAAGCGCGCCATCGGCGAGGTGACCGACATCGTCGAGAAGGAGATGTACAGTTTCGAGGACAGCCTCAACGGCGACCACCTGACGCTGCGCCCGGAGGGCACGGCCTCATGTGTGCGCGCCGCGCTGCAGCACAACCTGCTGTACAATGCGCCGCAGCGTTTATGGTATGCGGGCCCAATGTTCCGCCACGAGCGCCCGCAGAAGGGGCGCTACCGCCAGTTTCACCAGATCGGCGTGGAGGCGCTGGGCTTTGCCGGCCCGGACATTGATGCCGAGATGATCCTGATGTGCGCGCGGCTGTGGCGCAAACTGGGTATCCGCGATGTGGCGCTGCAAATCAACACGCTGGGAGATACGGCGGCGCGGCACCGCCACCGCGAAAAGCTGATCGCGCATTTCGAGCGGCACAAGGATGCGCTGGATGCCGACGCAACGCGGCGCCTGCACAGCAACCCGTTGCGCATCCTCGACAGCAAGAACCCGGCGATGCAGGAACTGGTTGCCGCTGCGCCGAAGCTGATG
>JACRAQ010000049.1 GCA_016213335.1 Nitrosomonadales bacterium | reverse complement strand
TGGGTATCCGGTCCCGATGATCTGGGCGCGCCGACAGCCGATGAAGGCGATTATGATGGCGTTCCGGCGCACTTGCCGCGCGGCTGGAACTGGGGTTACCGCTCGATGACCACGGTCAAGGGTCTATTCACCGCCGGTGACGGCGTCGGCGCATCGGGCCACAAGTTCTCCTCCGGTTCGCACGCCGAAGGGCGCCTTGCTGCCAAGGCGATGGTCAAGTTTGCGCTCGACAACAAGGACTGGAAGCCGGAGTTCGATGAGACGGCAGAGCAGATTTCAGAAACCATCTACAAGCCGGTGCGCAACTTCCTTGAGCACAGGAACTACACCACAGCCATAGACGTGAACCCGAACTACATCACGCCGAAGATGCTGCAGTTCCGCCTGCAGAAGATCATGGACGAGTACGTTGCCGGTGTTGCCACCTACTACAACACCAACGACAAGATGCTGGCCGTGGCGGAAGAGAAGCTGGAAATGCTGAAAGAGGATTCGCAGAAGATGCGTGCAAAAGACCTGCATGAATTGCTGCGCGCATGGGAAAACTACCACCGCATCCTGACCGCGGAAGCGCACATGAAGCACATCCAGTTCCGTGAGGAAAGCCGTTATCCGGGCTTCTACTATCGCACCGACAAGAACTTCGTGGATGAAAAGAACTGGCACTGCTTCGTGAACTCGGTGTATGACAAGAAGACCCACAAGTGGACCTGCTTCAAGCGCAAGCATGTGGATCTGGTGGACAAGTCCAAGCTGTTCAAGACTGCGCCGCCTCCTGATAACGTGAGAGCCGGTTAAATCTGCCGCAAGGATGGGCCGGGCGCCTAAGGGTGCCCGGTTTGGTTGGTCCATGAACTACACAAAAGACACGAAACAGGGGCTTCTGGTTTTATGGCTGTTGTTCGTGAATTTCGTGTATTTCGTGGACTGTTTGTTTTACCCGACACGAAGAGAGCCAGATGACTGACGCCAGCCACGCATCCGGGCTGCCTTTCCCAGGCAGCCCGGTGGTGCCGGAAACCTTCGACGGCAGCAAGGAAATTCAGTTTCAATGCCGCAAGGGCATTGCCTGCTGGAACGCGTGCTGCAGCAACATAGACATTTCCCTGACTCCTTATGACATCCTGCGGCTGAAGCGCCGTTTCGGGATGGGTTCGGGCGAATTCCTGAAAAAATATACCGTGCCCTATGAGATGGAGCAGGGCGGCATTGCCGGCGTGAAATTGCGTCCCGTCGAGAATGGCACAGCCTGCCAGTTCATGGCTCCTGAGGGATGCACCGTCTATGAGGACAGGCCGACCGCCTGCCGTTATTACCCGGTGGCGCTGCTGTCCTTGCGCAGGCAGGACGAATACACGGACCGCAATTCCTACGCGCTGGTGAAAGAGGAGCATTGCCTGGGCCACAACGAGCCACGCAGGATTACGATTGAGGGTTACCGCAATGAACAGGGGTTGGCGGAATATGACGATCTTGCGCGTGGCTGGCGCCAGCTCATCCTCAAGAAAAAATCTTCCGGCCCGAGCATAGGCAAGCCTTCGAAGCGCAGCCTGGAGCTGTTTTTCATGGCCTGCTACGACCAGGATCGTTTCGCATCATTTGTGGCGAGCGAAGGCTTTGGCAGCCTTTATGACATTCCGGGGGAAGAGATGAGGGCAATACTCGGCAACGATACCGAGCTGATGCAGTTCGGCTTCCGCTTTTTGAAGCAGGTTCTGTTTGGCGAAAACAGCATTGCCGTGAAACAGGGTGCCGCAGAAATGCGCCAGCACAAGCTGCGGGAAAAAATGGCGGGGGCAGAGCGCGAAGCGGCAGAGAAACTTGCAGCGGAGCGGGATGACATGTATGAGAGCCATGAGGACGAGAGGTAGTTTTGCCTCTGTGATTAATGTCACATACAGGCATTGGCCCGCGATTTATGCTTTGCAGCCGTTTTTGAAGAAGCGGACTGCCGCGAGCTGGCAAACCGGAATTTACCTTTCAACCCGCATTAAAATCTAAGGAGCATTTCATGAAAACGCTATTTTTTGCCACGGCAGTTCTGGTTGCCTCATTGGCCACTCCGTTTGCCCATGCCGGTGACGAGGTCTTGCTGGAGGAGGCGCGCAAGGTGGCGACCTCGTTGCCGCCCAAAATGCTCGCCGTGTTGCAGGAGGAAATCGACAAGTCCGGCCCGGCAGGAGCCATTCCCGTCTGCAAGGATATGGCGCCGAAGATGGCGGGCAAGGTGCTACAGGAGACCGGCTGGAAGGTCAGGAGGGTCAGCCTCAAGGTGCGCAACGAAGCGCGCGCCATTCCAGACGAGTGGGAAAAAGCTGCTCTCGAGGATTTCGATAAGCGCGCCGCAGCCGGCGAGCCGCCTGCAAGGCTGGAGAAGGGCGAGAAAGTGGGCAGCGAATACCGCTACGTTAAAGCATTGCCGGTGCAGCCACTCTGCCTGAATTGTCACGGCTCAGCAGACCAGATCAGCGATGCCGTCAAATCTGTTCTCAAGGAGCACTATCCCAATGATCGTGCGACCGGCTATTCCGAAGGCCAGATTCGCGGCGCAATCAGTGTGCGTAAGCCGCTGTAGCCGAACTGCGCCACCCCGTAATTCCGCGCGCGGTTTGTAAGGGGTGGCTGGTACAGTTTTTCCCTGGCGCGGTTGCGATCGGCCGCTGCCGCAATCTGATTCTGTGCAATTTCTTAATCAAGGATCAAGTCCCATGTTTCGTTTTCTTTTTGCAGGCTTCCTCCTGGCCGCAGCTTTTGGCGCACGCGCCGAGATCGTGGATATTGAAAACGCGGAGCTGGCGTCGCTGCTGTCCGCAGGAGTTCCCATCATTGATGTTCGCACTGCGCCCGAGTGGGAGGAAACCGGTATCGTGCCGGGCAGCCATCTCCTGACTTATTTTGACGAGCGCGGCAACGCCAATCCGGCAGCATGGCTGGAAAAAACCAGGGCGGTCGCCAGGCCCGGCAATCCCGTGATCGTCATTTGCCGCAGCGGCAACCGGACCAAGGCGGTGAGCCAGTTTCTTTCACAGCAAGGCGGCTATCCGAAAGTTTACAACGTCAAGCACGGCATACGCGCGTGGGCAAAGGAAGGCCGCCCGATGGCTGCGGCGGCGCCCGCGCTTGCCTCCTGCCGGAAAGCGCAAACCTGCTGACGCTGCCCTCACCCGAGCGGGATCAGGTTTGACCCCGGCTTTGTGATCCGAACGCCGGGGCTTGCAAGCCCGCTCTTGCGATTGATCTTCTGGGCACTTCTAAAAATTCGGCACACCGGTGTCCAGCCGATTAAAGAACTGGATTCCGGCTTCCGCCGGAATGACGAAATGTGAATTTCTAGAGGTGCCCTTCTAATTACTCGGTCTACCGGCGCGGCGCTTAATGCCAGCCCGGGCTTTATCGCTCTTCTACCGTGCCAGTCACGCGCAAGTTGACTGGCGTCATTTTTGAAACATTCGGGCTGGGTTAAGATTTGCCCGTTTTGATTTCATTGCGTAGCATCCCGGCTTTCATGTTGTCATCGCTTGCTGACCGGCGATGGCTGGTCAGCCGCTAACGGGGCAGCGCCGTTCCGCTGCAATCGCCGGTTCTGGCGAGGTACCGCAGCCACCGGAATGTTTCAGCAGGGTTATGGGAGGCGCTATGAAATTCTTGATGCTACTGTGCGGGGCTGTGCTGGCAACCTTTTCTTTCTCTGCGTTGCGGGCAGCCGAGCTCCATGAGCCGGAGCGAGGAGCAATGAAGATACTGGGGCCGGACGAGGTAAGTTTCAGAAACGACGTGCAACCGATCCTGCACGACTACTGCATAAGCTGCCATTCTGTCGGCGGGAAGGGATATGCCAAAAGCGGCCTTGATCTGACTTCTTACGAGGGCCTGATGAAGGGCACGAAATATGGCCCCGTCGTGATTCCCGGCAACAGCGAAGTCAGCACCTTCACCAAGCTGCTGACTGGCACCAACAAGGGATTGAAAATGCCGATGGGCTTGAACTCCGCCGGCACGCTGGACCGCCAGTACATCCTGACGCTCAGGAAATGGGTCGCACAGGGCGCGCGGAACAACTGACAAGAATAATTGCCGCCAAGCGGCAGCGGTGCCGGACATTCGCGGTTTGTGCCGGGCGCGCAATCACATAAATGCTCTCATTAACGAGGAACGTGGGTCATGGCCGATAAAGTGGATCACAGCAAGCGGCGGTGGTTGTTCGCCGCGACAACGGCGGCGGGCGGGGTGGCGGCTGCGGGAGCAGGCGCGCCGTTCGTACTGAGCCTGATGCCGAGCGAGCGCGCCAAGGCGGCCGGTGCTCCGGTCGAGGTGGACATCAGCGCTATTGCACCGGGCACGATGATCAGCGTCGAGTGGCAAGGCAAACCGGTGTGGATCGTGCATCGCACCAGACAGATGCTCGATTTGCTGGCCAAACACGATGCGGATCTGGCCGATCCCGCTTCTTCCGTGCCGCAGCAGCCGGATTATTGCAACAATCCGACGCGCTCGATCAAGCCGGAATTCCTGGTGGTGCTGGGCATCTGTACCCATCTGGGCTGCTCCCCGACCTTCCGCCCCGAAGTCGCCCCGGCAGACCTCGGCAGCAATTGGGCGGGCGGCTGGTTCTGTCCGTGCCACGGCTCCCGTTTCGATCTGGCCGCCCGCGTGTTCAAGGGGGTTCCGGCGCCGACCAACCTGATTATTCCCCCCCACAAATATCTCAGCGACACCAAGCTGCTGGTCGGCGATGATGACAAAGGAGGCGCAGCATGATGAACCTGGCGGCCAAACTGGTCGGCTGGATAGACCAGCGCTTTCCGCTGGTTTCCACCGTGAAGGCGCATGTCACCGAATACTACGCGCCAAAAAATTTCAACTTCTGGTATTTCTTCGGCTCCCTCGCGCTGCTGGTGCTGGTCATCCAGATTGTCAGCGGCATCTTCCTGACCATGAACTACAAGCCGGACGCGCTGTTCGCCTTCGCTTCGGTCGAGTACATCATGCGCGACGTGCAATGGGGCTGGCTGCTGCGCTATATCCACTCGACCGGCGCCTCGATGTTTTTCGTGGTGATCTACCTGCACATGTTCCGCGGCCTGATGTACGGCTCGTACCGCAATCCGCGCGAGCTGCTGTGGATTGTCGGCATGATCCTCTACCTGGTGCTGATGGCCGAAGCCTTCATGGGTTACCTGCTGCCGTGGGGCCAGATGTCCTTCTGGGGCGCGCAGGTGATTATCAACCTGTTCTCCTCCGTCCCGGTCATCGGCCCCGACCTAGCGATCCTGATCCGGGGCGATTACGTGGTTTCAGACATCACGCTGAACCGTTTTTTCGCCTTGCATGTGATCGCCATTCCGCTGGTGCTGGTGCTGATCGTGGTCGTACACCTCATTGCGCTGCACGAGGTCGGCTCCAATAACCCGGACGGGGTCGAGATCAAGAAATACAAGGACGCCAACGGCAAACCGCTGGACGGCATTCCCTTCCACCCTTATTACACGATCAAGGACGGGGTCGGTGCGGTCGGCTTCCTGATCGTTTTCTGCGCGGTACTCTTCTTTGCGCCCGACATGGGCGGCTATTTCCTCGAGTACAACAACTTTGTTCCGGCCAACCCGATGAAAACGCCGGAGCATATCGCACCGGTGTGGTATTTCACCCCGTACTACGCCATCCTGCGCGCGGTGCCGCCGATGTTCGGGTCGCAGTTTCCGGGGGTGGTGGCGATGGGCGTAGCGACGGTGATCTTCTTTTTCCTGCCCTGGCTTGACAGGGGCAAGGTCAAGTCCATTCGCTACCGGGGGCCGATTTACAAAATCTTTCTGGCCTTGTTCGTGGTCAGTTTCATCGGCTTGGGATGGCTCGGCCTGATGCCTGCCACCCCGGCCTATACCGTGATTTCCCGCGTGCTCGCCGTGATCTATTTCGCCTTTTTCCTGTTGATGCCCTGGTATACCAGGATAGACAAGTGCAAGCCCGAGCCGGATCGCGTGACGTTCAAATAAGAAGGGTTCTCTGACATGAAAACCATCAAGAAACTTTGCGCGGCGGTGTTGCTCCTGGTCATGCCAGCCGTGGCTGGGGCCAGCGGCGCGGGCATGCATCTGGACAAGGCGCCGGTCAACCTGCAAGACCTGGCCTCGCTGCAACGCGGCGTGAAACTGTTCACCTCCAGATGTTTGGCCTGCCACGGCGCATCCTCCATGCGCTACAACCGCCTCAAGGATATCGGCATGACCGAGGAGGAGGTCAAGAAAAAACTGGAGTTACCAGAAGACGTGAAGATCGGCTCGACCATGCAGGCGGCGATGGATCCCAACAGCGCCAAACTGGCCTACGGGGTGGCGCCTCCCGACCTGAGCGTGATCTCGCGCTCGCGCAGCGCGGACTGGCTCTACACTTATTTGCGCAGCTTCCATCTTGACAAGACCCGCGCATCCGGCTGGAACAACACGGTTTTCCCAAATGTCGGGATGCCGCACGTGCTGGCCGATTTGCAGGGCGAGCTGGAACTGAAGATCGAGAAGCAGGCGGGGCACGAGACCAGGAAACTGGTGCTGGCCACTCCCGGCACACTGAAACCGGCGGAATATGACGCGGCCATCGCCGACCTGACCAACTATCTGGTGTACATGGGCGAACCGGCCAAGATGGTGCGCTACAAGCTCGGCATGATCGTGCTGGGCTTCCTGTTCGCGCTGTTCGTGCTGATATTTATGCTGAAAAAAGAAGTGTGGAAGGACATCCACTGACGGCCATGCCCCGGGCCCGCCGGAAAGGAACGCAGGGCGGGCTGCGCTAGCCCTGCATCACGACTCCCCTGATAAAGCGTTGCTGGTCTCCGCCGCAGCCTGCTGACATTTCCCGGACTTGCGTTTGGGATGATTCGGGCAGGCTTGCCGGGTCTGATCGCTTCCCGCTTTGTTATAATTCCCCGGGTGTCCTTTGGAATTCTGCCATGAGCGCGCAGTTCGACATCAAGCAGTATCTGATCAACAAGCAGCCTTTCTACCAGCCGCAGGGCGGCGAGATCGAGCTTTACGAAGCCGCTTATGCCGCGCGCTTGCCGGTGATGCTGAAAGGCCCGACCGGCTGTGGCAAGTCGCGTTTTGTCGAGCACAGGGCGTGGAAGCTCGGCAAGCCGCTTATCACCGTCGCCTGCAACGAGGACATGACCGCCTCCGATCTGGTCGGGCGCTATTTGCTGGACGCGGGCGGCACCCGCTGGCTGGATGGCCCGCTGACGCTTGCCGCACGGCACGGCGCGATCTGCTACCTGGACGAGATCGTCGAGGCGCGCCAGGACACCACGGTGGTCATCCATCCGCTTACCGACCACCGGCGCGCCTTGCCGCTGGATAAAAAAGGCGAGCTGGTGCTGGCCCACGCGGATTTCCAGCTGGTCATTTCCTACAATCCCGGCTATCAGAACCTGATGAAGGATCTCAAGCAATCCACCAAGCAGCGCTTCGCCGCGATGGACTTTGGCTATGCTCCGGCTGCAATCGAAGCCGCCATCATCAGCAAGGAGGCCGGCATAGATGGCGAGACTGCCGGGCGTCTGGTGCGTGTCGCCGAGACCGCCCGCAACCTCAAGGGGCACGGCCTGGACGAAGGCATTTCCACCCGCCTGCTGGTGTACGCGGCCACGCTCATCAACCGGGGCATCGCGCCGCGTGCCGCCTGCCGCATGGCGCTGGTGCGGCCCATCACCGACGACGCGGATATCCGCGATACGCTCGATCACGCGATTGACTCTGTTTTTGCCTGACGGTAGCCCGGTGCCGTGAATATAAAGGGCGCCTCTGAAGCAGCGGCCACCCAAAGCGAGCGCGAGGCGCTGGGTTGCGGTTTTGCCCGGGTGCAAAGCGTGTTTGACGATTGCCTTGCCTATGCGCGCGGCAAGCTTTCCGCCGAAGGTATAACTGCCTACATCGAAGGCGCGCACGCCATCTGCAAGATGGGGCGCGGCGAAGAGCCGGTGCTGCTGTTCCTCGAGGAAATGCCGCAGGTGGCCAGCCAGCTCGGCGAGGCAGTCATTCCGGATGTGGTGGCCTTCACTCGCAGGCTGGCGCGCACCCCGAACAGCGCCGCCATCGCGCCTTTCCTGCAAAGCCTGGCCGCCGCCGCGCGGGCGCTGGAAAGCCGTGAGCTGTTCAACGAATACTTGAACCTGGTCATGCAGACCCTGGAGCGCACCACACCCAGGGTGCATGGCATAGACTCCATGTACAGCAGCCCCTGCCTGCCCGATTTTCTCAAGAGCGTGCCGTTCCTGCTGGGCCAGCTTTCGCTGGGCGGCTTGCGGAACTGGGTGGAGTACGGCATCAGGAGCTACGCCAGCGACCCTGACCGGCAGCGCGATTATTTCCTGCTGCAATCCGCCGACAGCCGCGCCGTGCTCCAGCGCGAGCGCCACGGCACCCTGCTGGTAGACCATGAGCGCAAGCTCGACCTGTATCTGCGCGGGCTGTGGCTCACCGAAGCCAACTTCATGCCTTACTCGCTGGCGTTCGATACCTTGCGCAAGCCGGTGCCCTATCTCGACCATCTCGGCATCCATTTGCCGGACGTGTATGACGATTTCATTTCCCCCTCTCCCTCCGGGGGAGGGGCGGGGGGTGGGGGAAGCGAGCGGCAGCGAGTTCGCGGCAGCCCCCTCTCCAACTCTCCCCCGCAAAGCGGGAGAGAGGGCGAACGACTCCCTTCGGGAGAAATAGTCATATCTGGATTGGACCGCTATCGCGCCCTGCTGGCGCACATCCACGCCCACCGGTTGTGGACCACTCCGATCCAGGCCGACAACCTGAGCCCGTTCCAGCGTCTTGCCATAGAGATATTCGAGGACTCGCGCGTGGAGTACCTGGCGATGCGCGAATACCCCGGCCTGCGCGCGTTGTGGAGCGCGCTGCATCTTGCTCCCAAAGAGGGTGCCTGCCCGGAGGGCTGGTCAGGCTTGCGCCACCGCCTGTTCACGCTGTCGCGGGCGCTGCTCGATCCGCAGCATGGCTACCTCAACCCCGCCCTGCTGAAATACGCCGGGCTGTTCCATGCGGCCATGGAGGCCGGGAATACCCGCACCGACACGATGATCGAGCTCGGCGTGAACTTCATCGCCGAAACGCGCGTACCGGGCGATTTCAACGCAAGCATTTATTTTGCCGATACCGAGGTAGGGTATCGCGACGACAACCGCCTGATGTGGAAATTTTTCGAGGAAGGCGACGAAGAGGAAACCGCCAGCCAGAAGGTCAAACCGCAACGCATCGAAGAGGCCAGTGACGAGAAATTGCCGCCCCGGCTCTATCCGGAATGGGACTACATCGGCCAGCACTACCGCCCGGACTGGGTGAGCGTGTACGAGCATCTGCATCGCAGCGGCGATGCCGCCTTCATTGACAGACTGCTGGCCAGGCATAGCGCGCTGGCCAGGCAGTTGAAAAAGATCATTGACTTGTTGAAGCCGCAGCACAAGGTGCGCATCCGCTACCAGGAAGAAGGAACCGAGCTTGATCTCGACATCGCCATCCGTTCCCTGATTGATTTCCGGTGTGGCATCACACCGGATACGCGCATCAACATGAGCCACCGCAGCGACGGGCGCAGCATCGCGGTTTCGCTGCTGCTGGATCTGTCCGCTTCGCTCGGCGACGTGCCGGACGGCTGCTCGCAAAGCAAGCTGGAGCTGAGCCAGGAAGCCGTATCGCTGCTGGCCTGGGCGATAGAGGAAATGGGCGACCCGTTTGCCATCGGCGGTTTCCATTCCAACACCCGCCACGAAGTGCGCTATTTCCACTTCAAGGGCTACAGGGAGCACTGGGATTTCAAGGTCAAGGAGCGGCTGGCCGCGATGGAGGCGGGCTATTCCACCCGCATGGGGGCGGCCATGCGCCACGCCGGGCATTACCTCGCGCACCAGCAGGCGGACAAGAAATTATTGCTGATACTGACCGACGGTGAGCCGTCCGATATTGATGCCGCGGATCCGCGCCACCTTGTCGAAGATGCCCGCATCGCGGTGCGAGAGCTGGATCAGAAAGACATTTACCCCTACTGCATCAGCCTCGACCCGAAAGCCGGCGAATATGTCGCCGGTATTTTCGGCAACCGCTATACCGTGGTGGACAATATCCGGCGCCTGCCGGAGCAGATGACGAAACTGTTTCTGGCGTTGACGAGGTAGCGGGTACCTCCTTGCGGGTACGGTAAGAGGGGCAGGGAGTGCGGGCTGATTCTGCCGCTCCGTTACCTGCCCGGCAAGCTGACAAAACCGGTCAAATGAATATTGCCTTTTCTCACAACCGGCATTATCTTGCCATCCAGCATGAAGAAAGGACAAACGGCAAGCAGCCCTTTCCCATATTAAAGGGCTTGACCAATGAGAATTGTGGAAATCAAACCTCAACCGGACTGGAAACTGTCCGTTGTCGCAGACGACGGTCGAATCGGCAGTTTCGACATCAGGCCATACCTGGAAATATGAGGCATTTGGAAACCTGCGCGACCCGGCCAGGTTCACGAAGGTGAGCAATGGCGGGTATTTTGTCGAATGGGATTGCGGCCCAGACTTATCGGCGGACACGATAGAAGCAAAATGGCAAATTGTCGGCAAGATAGAAGTGCAAGATCTTCATGGTAACGAAAACAATGCGAGCCTGGCCGTTAAATTGGCCCGATAAATTCTCCGTTAAATTCACAGGAGTATTTCATGACACTGCTTTCGTTTGATTCCCTGGCGTCTTACTGGGCGATGCCGATATTCGAGGCGAATATCATCATTTTTTTCAATCTGCTCGGCGCGCTGCTGCTGGGCTTGGTGGTCGGTTATGAGCGCTCGTATCACGGGCGGGCGGCGGGCATGCGCACCTACGGCTTGGTGTGCCTGGCCTCTGCGGCGCTGACGGTGATCGTCGGCTACCCCGAGATGTGGTTCGGCGGCCATGGGCAGGCGCCGTCCAACCCGGACGTGACGCGCGTCATTCAGGGCATCGTCACGGGCGTCGGCTTTCTTGGCGCCGGCGTGATCATCAAAGAGGGTTTCACCATCAGCGGCCTGACCACGGCGGCCTCGATCTGGTCTGCATCGGCAATCGGCGTGCTGGTCGGCGTCGGCTTCTATGCCGCAGCCATGCTGTTATCTGTCATGTCTGCTCTCGTAATGATGTGGGTTTCCAGACTGGAGGCATGGCTGCCTTCGCGGCACGCGATCGCTGTCGAGTTGAGTTTCCGCCAAGGCTTCGCACCGAATGAAGAAGAGTTGTATCAGGCCATGCTGAAACTGGGTTACGAAATCGCGAAAGGGTCGCTTGTGATCGGTTCGGACAATAACGGGCAGAAGTGGCATTTTTCGGCCGTTGCCTTGCTGAAAAATCCCAATTACTCGATTCCTGGCGTTTCACGGCAGTTATCCGGATTCAACGGAGTGGAGAGTTTTCACCTTTCCTTTGCCAGGAACTGACCGGGATTCTATCGGGTGCTGCCCTGCAATATCTCAAGAATAAGAAAGGGGAAAAGGGGCCGTGCGAATTGTTTTTACGCCATCCCGCCCCAGCCATCCTGCCACAAACACCAACACCGAGTCTCAGCCCGGCTGGGGTAAGGAATGCACTCCAGCGTTTTGAGGTTGTGGGGGATGGTGCTGGGTCGCTGGCTCACCCCAGTCTACGTTCTAATCGCCCGCGCAAGTCTGCAAGAAAGCAAGGCGCTGCAACAAAGCTTACAGTGTCTTGGCGCGGTGGCTGACCTGCGCTTTTCGCTGTGCGATATTTCCGCCGCCATCTTGCCGGTTTGCGGCAGCCAGGACAGCGGTTTGTAGCCGAAGCCGCCCTCTCATCGCTTATCAAAGCCGATCTCGCCGTGCCACTCGCCTTCCGCGATCAGCTGCACGGGTCGAAAATGGGCTCAAATTGTTTTTTTACGCCACCCTGCCCCAGCCACTCTGCCGTAAACACCAACACCGAGTCTCAGATTCAAGAGCCAGCATGACTTACCTCCTCACGGTTGGGCGATGCGCGCGGTTTACAGCCATGAACACCGTATCGTGCCAGAATACGCGGTAGCATCTGCAGAGCGCCATCCTGGCGTGACGCTACGCAGCGCAGTCAAAGGCTATGAAGGCAGCTTTAGCCGTGGTAGTGGCGGCGACCCCTGCATTCGAAGCGGTAGTCAACATTCCGGCGTTGCGCCTCGGTACACTGGACATGGCCATCGCTAACCTGCTGGGCAGCAGCCTGTTCGACATTGCCATTCTGGCGGGGGATGATTTGTTTTACAGCGGTGGCTCCCTGCTCGCGCACCCCGAAGCCAGTCACACGCTGATCGCGTTCACCGCAGTGATGATGAGCGCACTGGCGATAGCGGGCTTCATCTATCGCCCGCAAGTACGGGCCGTGTTCGGACTTACCTGAATGAGCCTGAGCATGTTCATATTGTATGTACTTAACTCATGGCTGCTTTTCGAACATGCACATTGAAGACGGCAGCTGGCACACGCTGACCGGCGAAGATATCGCGCAACGCCTGGAGACAAGCGCGCAATCCGGCCTGAGCCCGGGCGAAGCCGCCAGGCGGCTGGCGCGCTTTGGCCCAAATGCGCTGCAGGAAAAGCGTGTGCGTTCCCCGTGGCGCATGCTGCTGGATCAGTTCACCGATTTCATGATCATCGTGCTGATCGCCGCAGCGATCATTTCCGGCATCGTCGGCGATGCGGGAGACACCATTGCCATCATCGTCATCGTTATCCTGAACGCGGTGATCGGATTCGTTCAGGAATATCGCGCGGAGCGCGCGATGGCCGCGCTCAAACGCATGGCCGAAGCGGGCGCGCATGTATTGCGCGCTGGCAAGGCGGAAACCGTCAACGTGTCGGAACTGGTGCCTGGTGATGTGGTGCTGCTGGAGGCGGGCAACGTGGTGCCCGCCGATTTGCGCATCATCGAAACGGCACGGCTCAAGATTGATGAGTCGGCGCTCACCGGCGAATCGGTCGCGGTAGAAAAACAGACGCGCGCACTGGACATCGCTGCGTTACCGCTGGGTGACAGGACCTGTCTGGCGTACAAGGGCACCATCGTCACTTATGGCCGGGCGCGCGGCCTGGTAGTGGCGACCGGCATGAACAGCGAGCTGGGCAAGATCGCTGCACTGCTCAACGAGAGCGGCGAATCCAGGACGCCGATGCAGAAGCGGCTGGCGCGCCTCGGCAAGCGGCTGGCCATCGCCGCGCTGGCGATTTGCGTGCTGGTATTTGTCGTGGGCGTGCTGCGAGGCGAGCCGCTGCTGCTGATGTTTATGACGGCATTGAGCCTTGCCGTTGCCGCCATTCCGTCGGCGCTGCCGGCGGTGGTGACAATTTCGCTGGCACTGGGCGCGCACAAAATGGTCAGGCAGCACGCCTTGATCCGCCGCCTGCCTGCCGTGGAAGCGCTGGGCTCGGTCACTTTTATCTGCTCCGACAAAACCGGCACGCTTACCCAGAACAAAATGCATGTGACGGCGATTTACGCCGATGGTGAGCCAAGCGATCCTTTGCAGGGCAAAACCAAGGCAGAACCCTGGGCCACACTGTACCGCGCATTGGCGTTAAGCAACGATGCGCATCTGGATCGGCACAACAAGCCGCACGGCGAACCGACCGAGGCCGCGCTGCTGCATGCCGCGCTGGCGGCAGGCTGCAACAAGACCGCGCTGGAGAATGAGGCGCCGCGCCTGCTGGAACTGCCGTTCGATTCAGAACGAAAGCGCATGACCACCTTTCACGGCATGGATGGGGATATCGTCGCCTATACCAAGGGTTCGCCGGAATCGGTGCTGCCTTGTTGCGAGCGCGTGCTCATGTCGGATGGCGAGCGGAGCATTGACCGGGCAGCATTGTTGCGCCAGGCAGAAACAATGGCTGCCGGTGGCTTGCGCGTATTGGCGATCGCCTATCGCCATTGGTTAGAGTTGCCGGAAAACGGGTTGGCTGGTGAATTGGAGAGCGGGCTGGTGTTTCTCGGCTTTGCCGGATTGATCGATCCGCCGCGCAGTGAAGCAAGGGAAGCCGTGTTGCAGTGCAAATCTGCCGGCATCACGCCGGTGATCATCACCGGCGACCATCCCGCCACCGCGCGCGCGATCGCGCGCGAACTTGGGGTGCTCGCCGGAGGCGATGGCCGCGTGATGACCGGGGTGGAGCTGGCGCGGCTCGATCAGGCGGCGCTCGAGGGCGAGGTTGGGCAAGTGCGAGTTTACGCGCGCGTTGATCCGGCGCAGAAAATAAAAATCGTCCGGGCACTGCAGGATAAGGGTGAGGTAGTGGCGATGACCGGGGATGGAGTCAACGATGCGCCAGCCCTGAAAGCAGCAGACATAGGCGTCGCGATGGGCAGGGGCGGCACCGATGTGGCGCGCGAGGCGGCGCACATGGTGCTGCTCGACGATAATTTCGCCACCATTGTGCATGCGGTTCGCCATGGCCGCCGCCTTTACGACAATATCCGCAAGTTCATCCGCTACGGCATAACCACCAATTCAGCCGAGATCTGGACGATCTTCCTGGCACCGTTCCTCGGTCTGCCGATCCCGTTGCTGCCGATCCAGATACTCTGGGTCAATCTGGTCACCGATGGGCTGCCGGGGCTGGCGCTGGCAGCCGAACCTGCCGAGCGTGGCATCATGCGCCGCCCGCCGCGCCCGCTGCAGGAAAGTATCTTCGCGCACGGCATGTGGCAGCACATGATCTGGGTGGGTTTGCTGATGGCCGGGATGTGCCTGCTGGTACAGGCATGGGCTCTGCATAGCGGATCGGCGCACTGGCAAACCATGGTGTTTACCGTGCTGACTCTGTCGCAGCTTGCGCACGTGATGGCCATACGCTCGGAAAAGGAGTCCTTGCTTTCCATCGGCTTCTTTTCCAATCGCGCGATGGCAGCAACCATCTTCGTTACTTTCGTGTTGCAAATGGCCACGATTTATGTGCCTGCACTCAACCCGGTTTTCAGGACACAGCCGCTGAGCGCAGGTGAACTTGCGCTGTGCCTGGTTTTTTCCAGCGTGGTGTTTTTTGCTGTGGAGATCGAGAAATGGCTGGTGCGGCGGGGAATGCTATATCGAGCCCCGGCATCTTGACCGGGCTAGCTCTGGCGGGATAACGATGCAGCTCCCGGCTTCGTAAACGGCCTCGCGCTCATTGCGCAATATGCCAAAATGATCAAGATTGGCCTTGCTGATTTTCTTCGCCATGGAATAAGCGAAAAATGTGGCCGTGCTGAATTATGATTTCGGGGAATTATCCGCCCTTGGACAGATAACCGGCACGCGATGCAAGGCGCTGCAACAAGGCTTGCAGTGCCTTGGCGCGATGGCTGATCTGCGCCTTCTCCTCGTGCGACAACTCCGCCGCCATTTTGCCTGCTTGCGGCAGCCAGAACAGCGGGTCGTAGCCGAAGCCGCCATTACCGCGTTCGTCAAAACCGATCTCGCCGTGCCACTCCCCTTCCGCGATCAGCGGCTGCGGGTCATCGGCATGCCGCACCAGCACCAGCACGCAATAGTAGTGTGCGCGCCGGTCGCTTACGCCATGCATGGCGTGCAGCAGCTTTGCGTTGTTGCGTTCATCCGCCTGCTTTCGCAAAAGCTCGCGGTTGGCTGGTGATGAGGGCGGCACACTGCCGGTATCGCCATCGCCCGCATAGCGCGCGGACTGCACGCCAGGCGCGCCGCCGAGCGCGTTGACGCAGATTCCGGAATCGTCGGCCAGCGCGGGCAGGCCGCTGGCGGCGCTGGCATGGCGCGCTTTCGCCAGAGCGTTCTCGATGAAGGTGACATGCGGCTCCTCTGCTTCGGCAATGCCGAGCTGCGATTGCGTCAGCACTTCGATGCCGAGCGGCGCCAGCATGGCCTGCAATTCGCGCAGTTTGCCGGGGTTGCCAGAGGCGATGACCAGTTTCTGCACGCGGCTACTCTGCCAGCGCCGCGCGCTGGATTTCCACCAGTTGCGCGATGCCTGCCTGCGCCAGGTCAAGCAGCGCATTCATTTCGGCGCGGCTGAAAGCGTGGCCTTCGGCTGTGCCCTGTACCTCGACGAATTTGCCGCTGCCGGTCATGACTACGTTCATGTCGGTATCGCAGGCAGAGTCCTCGGCATAGTCGAGATCGAGCATTGGCGTGCCTTGATAGACACCCACCGAAATGGCGGCGACAAAATCAATCAGCGGGGATTCCTGGATCAGCTCCTTGCCGAGCAGGCCGCTCACCGCATCGTGCAGGGCGACGAAAGCGCCGGTGATGCTGGCTGTGCGTGTCCCGCCATCCGCCTGGATCACGTCGCAATCCACCTGCACGGTGCGTTCGCCCAGTTTCTTCAGGTCCACCACGGTGCGCAGGCTGCGCCCGATCAGGCGCTGGATTTCCTGGGTGCGCCCGGACTGTTTGCCCTTGGCCGCCTCGCGCGCCATGCGCTCGCCGGTGGAGCGCGGCAGCATGCCGTATTCCGCCGTAACCCAGCCTTCACCCGTGCCTTTTTTGTGCGCTGGCACGCGCTCTTCCACGCTGGCGGTGCAAATCACCCTGGTGTCGCCGCATTCGATCAGCACCGAGCCTGCGGCATGTTTGGTGTAGCGGCGCGTGATGCGGATGGCGCGCAGTTGGTCGGGCAGGCGTTGGCTGGGGCGCATGGAAATATCCCGGTGGTAAAAGGGGGGCGCATTATAGCGCGGGCTGAAGGGTGGTCAGAACATTTCGAGCACGCTGCACACCGGCTCGGGCGCGAATTGTTCGGCCTCGGTTTCGCCCCAGCGCACGGCCACCGCCGTGGTGTTGTCGGCGCGCACGCCACCGATGGCCAGCGCCTTGTCCATCAGTTGCTCCATCGCGGCGGAAAGCGGTGTCGCATTAAAACCCGCTGCCAGCTCTGCTTCCTCCAGCGGCCCCCACAGCCCGTCGCTGCACAGCAGCAGCACGTCGCCCTGTTGCAGCGGTACGGAGGGAGAGGATTCGACGTAGAACATGTCTTCCACCCCGCCGAGACAGTTGGTGATCCGGTTGCGGTCGGGGTGCGTTTTCATTTCATCCGGGCTGATGATGCCCCAGTCCGCCCACTGTTGCACCACCGAATGGTCATGCGTTACGGCAACCGCTTCGTTGCCGCGCAGCAGGTAGAAGCGCGAATCGCCGGCGTGCGCCCAGCACACCTTGCCGTCCTGCACCAGCGCTGCCACGCATGTTGTGCCGGGGTTGCCGCCCAGTTGCCGGGAGTGCGCATACTGGATGATGGCGTCGTGCGAGCGGCGCACGACTTCGCTCAGGAACTCCTCCGGTTCGGGCACGCGCGGTTGCGCGGCTTGCGCGAAAGACTGCATGAAGGTGTGAATGGTGAGCTGCGCTGCGATCTCGCCGTGCAGGTGCCCGCCCATGCCGTCGGCCAGCACCAGCAGCAGTGCCTTGTTGCTGTAGGCGTAGGCCACGCGATCCTGGTTGTAGTGGCGGCCGCCTATGCGGCTGGCCTGGTAAACGGCAAACTTCATCGGTTGATCAGTCACGGGTTAATCCGTGAGCAGGGACAAAGCGTAATCGTAATATAATGCGCGAAATTCGGCTCGGATTTTTCGGAGAATGCGATGATTTACAGCATGACCGGCTTCGCCACCGCCACCGCAGAACTGGATGCCGGCTCGCTGGCGGTGGAAATTCGTGCGGTCAACCACCGCTATCTCGATATCCAGGTGCGCGTCCCGGACGAACTGCGCACGCTGGAATCCCCGCTGCGCGAGGCTATCGCCGCCCGATTGGCGCGCGGCAAAGTGGAATGCCGCGTCAGTTTTGCAGCCCGGCAATCCGGACAAAATCCGGCGCAGCTCAATCAAGCCTTGCTGCGGCAGCTGGTGCAATGGAGCGGCGAAGTACGGGCCGTCCTGCCGGAGGCGCGCGGATTGAGCGTGGCCGATGTGCTGCGCTGGAACGGCGTGCTGGAAAGCGCCGCGTTGCCTGCCGATACCCTGAGCACGACGGTGCTGGAGTTGCTGCAACAGACCCTGCGGGAGTTCTCGGCGGCCCGCGAGCGGGAAGGCGGCAAGCTGAAGTCGTTCCTGCTGCAGCGCGTGGAGCAGATCGAGGCCTTGTGCGGCGCCGTTGCTCCGCGCATCCCCTCCGCCGTCGCGGCTTATGAAGAAAAACTGACGGCGCGCCTGCGCCAGGCGATACAGAACAGCGACGACGAGCGCTTGCGCCAGGAAATTTCCCTGTTTGCCAGCAAGATTGACGTGGATGAAGAGCTGTCCCGCCTGCGCGCTCATCTGGCAGAAATGAAACGGGTGCTGGAGAAGGGCGGGGCAGCGGGCAAGCGGCTGGACTTCCTGATGCAGGAACTGCACCGCGAGGCCAACACGCTGGGCGCGAAATCGGTGGACGCGGAAGTATCGCGCGCTTCCATGGAAATGAAGCTGCTGATTGAGCAGATGCGCGAACAGATCCAGAACATTGAATGACGTTTCACCCTGTCGTGCGGTGTTGCGGCAACCCCAAGCCGGGCGAGCCGGAACCAAACAGGCAACCTCACCCCCCTCCCTTGACGGGAGGGGTTGGGGGTGGGTGAGCTGTGAAGTATGCGGATGTACTCATGAGCTCACCCTCGCCCCCGTCAAGGGAGAGGGAATGTTTTGGTGCGCTTGGATGATGTCTCCATTCTGCTCAGAAAATGTGAAGACTTCACTCGTAAGAGACTATGAAAGCCGCTAACCATGCGGCTTTTTGTTTCTTGCGCAGGTTGGTGTATCTGTACTTCAGTACAATTGTCCCTACTGGCACAATGGGATATAAAGCCGGTGGACAGGAACCCGCTATCCGTTCCCGCTCGTCCCGCCACACTTGATGCGGGAATTTGAAACCCCAACTCAAGGAGGAATCGTGAAAAGAAGAAACGCAACACCCCTGTTCCTGGCCCTTGCCCTCGGCGCCGGCCTGTTTTCCGCCAACGGCGCCCATGCCGCGCTGACCCTGACCCTTGGCGGCAATGGCGTGTATGACAGCGACCTCAACATCACATGGCTGGCCAACGCCAACCTCGCCGCCAGCAACACCTTCGGCGCGAGCAACATCGAAGTAGGGGGAAGGATGTCCTGGAACGCCGCGCAAAGCTGGATCGGCGCGATGAACGCCGCCAACTACCTGGGCTATAACGACTGGCGCCTGCCCAATGCCTGGGACCCCGCTACTTACTGCAATGGCTACAACTATGGCTACAACTGCAACACCAGTGAGCTGGGGCATTTGTTCTACCACGAACTGAGCGGCACTGCTGGCAGCTCGATTTTGAGCAGCAGCGATCCAGACCTGGCCTTATTCCAGAACGTTCAGTCCTTCATCTACTGGTCCGATGTGGGGTACGCGCCGAATGCCAGCGGCACGTGGAACTTCGGCACGGGCTACGGCTCCGAGAACGTCGGCACGGGCGGTTACATGTATGCGTGGGCTGTGCGCCCCGGCAATTCCGCCGCCGTTTCAGCCGTTCCCGAACCGGAAACCTATGCGATGCTGCTGGCCGGTCTGGGGTTGCTGGGCTTTACCGCGCGGCGGCGGTTGGGCCTTCGGTAATTCTGGGTCATTTGATTATTTGGGAGT
Source organism: Nitrosomonadales bacterium (assembly GCA_016213335.1). Lineage (GTDB taxonomy): Bacteria > Pseudomonadota > Gammaproteobacteria > Burkholderiales > Gallionellaceae > VIKH01. The sequence goes on along the minus strand of JACRAQ010000049.1, from coordinate 9,025 downwards.
GTGGGGGCAATCCCCATGGTGTTGTGGTGCTGCGCCCTACGTGAACTGTGGCGCCGCGCGGCGACAATCACCCCAGCCCGCCCATCCTGCGGTACTGCACCGCCTCGGCGATGTGCGGCGGCAATACGGTTTCGCTGCCCGCCAGATCGGCGATGCTGCGCGCGACCTTGAGCACACGGTGGTAGGCGCGCGCCGACAGATTGAGACGGGTGATGGCCTGTTGCAGCAGCGCGGCGCCCCGCGCGTCCGGCGCGCACAGCGCCTCGGTCTCGCTCACTGCGAGCAGGGCGTTGGGTTTGCCCTGGCGGGCGAGCTGCCGCTGCCGCGCTGACTCCACGCGCTCCTGGATGGCATCACTGGTTTCGCCGTCGGCTTGCCTGAGCAAATCTTCCTGCGGTACGGCGGGAACCTCGATTTGGACGTCAATCCTGTCCAGCAGCGGGCCGGATATCCTGCCGCGATAGCGCGCGATCTGGTCCGGCGAGCAGCGGCACTTGCCGTTGAAGTGGCCGAGGTAGCCGCAGGGGCAGGGGTTCATCGCGGCAATCAGCTGGAACTGGGCGCGGAAATCGGCGCGGCGCGCAGCGCGCGAGATGGTGATGCGCCCGCTCTCCAGCGGTTCGCGCAGCACTTCCAGCACGTGGCGTTCGAACTCGGGCAATTCATCCAGGAACAATACACCATGCATGGCGATGGAAATTTCGCCGGGGCGCGGGTTGCTGCCGCCGCCGACCAGCGCTACGGCGGAGGCGGTGTGGTGCGGCGCACGGTAGGGGCGGCGCTTCCAGCTGGCAACATCGAACATGCCGCCGAGCGATTGCATGGCCGCACTTTCCAGCGCCTCGGCTTCGCTCATCTGCGGCAGGATGCCGGGAAAGCGCGCGGCCAGCATGGATTTGCCGGTTCCGGGCGGGCCGCTCATCAGCACGCTGTGGCCGCCTGCGGCGGCGACTTCCAGGGCACGCTTGGGTTGCGCCTGGCCTTTCACTTCGCGCATGTCTGGATAGCAGGGCTTGCGGTGCCGCGTGTCGGGGACGAAACGGCTCAGCGCATCGCGCCCGCCCAGATGCGCCGCGACCTGCAACAGCGATTGCGCCGGGTAGACGGCAGCCTGTTCCACCAACGCGGCCTCCGCCGCGTTGGCCTCGGGCAGGATGAAGGAGCGGCCGCAATGCGCGGCGTGGTAAGTCATCGCCAGCGCGCCGCGTATCGGGCGCAGCTCGCCGGTCAACGCCAGCTCGCCCGCGTATTCATACTCGGGCAAGCGCCCGGCTGGTATCTGCCCGGAGGCGGCGAGAATCCCGAGCGCAATGGGCAGGTCGAAGCGCCCGCTTTCTTTGGGCAGGTCGGCGGGCGCAAGGTTGACGGTGATGCGGCGGTTTGGGAACTCGAATTGGCAGGTCAGCAGGGCGGCGCGCACGCGATCCTTGCTTTCCTTGACTTCCGTTTCGGGCAGGCCGACGATGGTAAAGCTGGGCAGGCCGTTGGCGAGATGTACCTCGACGGTGACCAGGGCGGCATCCATGCCGGAAAGCGCGCGGCTGTGCAGGACCGCGAGGCTCATTTTTGAGGTGGGGAAAAAATTAACACGAACAGGGTGTGAGTTGGGTGAGCTCGCTGCCCATCCTGGAGCCAGGCCAGCTCGCGAACGCCCGCCTCAATCCGTGGGCAGGGCGGTTTTCTGTTGCTCGCCGAGCCGTGCTTCGAGGGTCGCCACGCGCGCTTCCAGCGCCGCCAGCTTCTCCAGTGCGTGCGACAGCAGCTTCGCCTGCACGTCGAACTCTTCGCGGGTCACCAGATCCAGCCTGGCAAAACCTTGCGCCAGCAAGGCGCGGGCGTTTTTTTCAAAATCCTTTGCCGGGCTGCTGGCTAGGGCTTCGTTCAGCTTTGCCGCCATCTCTTCAAAAAACCTGGGGTTCAACATGATGCAACGCTCCTTCGCAAGATACGTGGCCAGTGTAACAAATTTGCCGGCTGATCCCCAACATTCCTGGGGTTTCTGCCGGGGAACCCGTATTCTTGACCGCAGTCACATTCAACGTTTTCCTGTTGGCCGCAATGCAGGCAGTGCGGGGCGGCGTATCCCCCGTTCGTGCAAAACCGCAAAGGGTACTTGACGGCAAAATACCGAATGAGGTCTACTAACCCGCATTCTCAAATCAGCGTGGGCTATAAACCACATTCCTTCTTAAAAAAACGGTTATGAAATCGAGAACAACGCTTCACCCCTCCAGTCCGGCTCCAGAAATGTCCTGGTTGCGAAAGGCCGGGCTGGTTTTGCTGCTAGCCCTGCTTGCTTCTTGCGCGATGACGTCGGACGATACGGCGGAAGCGCCGGAAGTGCTCATCTGGCCTTCTCCGCCGGATTTGCCGCGCTTTGCTTATGAAACCACGCTCCGCTCCGCCGCAGACATTGCCCTGGATAGCGAAGATGCGGCGCTCCGGCGCAAGCTTACCGGGGAAACGGCAAATACGGCGCCGGGTATGACAAAGCCCTACGGTATCGCAGCCCGTTACGGCAAAATCTATGTCACCGATTCGGTGGCGCGCAATGTCGCAGTGTTCGATGTGCGGCGCCACAAGCTTTATTACATGGGGGTGCAGAAACCGGGCGATCTGACGAAACCGTCCGGCATCGCGCTCGACAAGGCGATGAATGTCTACGTGGCCGATGTTTCCGCGCAAAAAGTGAATGTCTATGACAGCCTGGGGCTGTACCTGCGCAGCATCGGCAGCAAGGCAGACCTGGAACGGCCGACGGGCGTGGCCGTCAATGCAGAAGGCGACCGTATTTACGTGATAGACCGCAGCTACAACGAGAGCATGAACCAGCGAGTCGTGGTCTACAATGCGGAGGGAAAGAAACTCTTTACGATTGGCGAGCGCGGCACCGGAGATGGCCAGTTTAACGTGCCGGTACAGGGCGCAGTCGGCCCGGACGGCACACTGTACGTTCTTGATGCCGGCAATTTCCGGGTGCAGGCGTTTGACCGCGACGGCAAATTTCTGCGCACATGGGGCAAGGTGGGCAACAATATCGGCGATTTTGCGCGGCCGCGCGGGATCGCCGTGGATGAAGAAGGAATTGTTTATGTGTCGGACGCCACATTTGCCAATGTCCAGCTTTTCAATTCACAAGGGCAGCTGCTATTGATAATCGGCTCGCAAAGCGAAGTCGATAAGCGCGGGCGTTTCAACCTGCCGGGCGGAGTCGCTGTGGACGAAACCGGGCGGATGTACGTGGCGGACCAGTTCTTCAACAAGATCGAAGTCATCCGCCGCCTGACTGGTGAGGAAGGCGAGCGCTTGCTCAAAGAAGCCGGCAAGTAACCGCCCGCCAAGACGGGTACCGCTCGTTGCGCCCATGAACGCGGATGACCTGGTTTTGTGCGTTATCCGCAAGATGGGCCGTTGCCCTGGCAACGCGCTCAGATGGAAATGATGATATGAACCTGCTGAACGACATTCCGCTCTCGGCGTTGCAGTTTTATCTCACTGCGCCGTACCCGTGCAGCTATCTGCCGGATCAGCTGGCGCGTTCGCAAGTCGCCACCCCCGGTTTTTTGATCACCTCACAAGCTTATTCGGAACTGGTGCGGCGGGGCTTCCGCCGCAGCGGAACTTTCACTTACCGTCCCTGCTGTGACGCGTGCTGCGCCTGTGTGCCGGCGCGGGTCGAGGTGGCGGCGTTTGCTCCCGGGCGCGCACAGCGCCGTGCGGCCAAACGCCACCGCAATCTGGAGGTATCCCTGCATACGCTGAAGGATAGCGAAGAGCGTTTCGATCTCTACCGGCGCTACCAGAAAGCACGCCACTCGGATGAGGGCAAGGAAGGCGAAAGTCGGGAGCAATATCGCAACTTCCTGCTGCAAAGCCACGTGGATACCATGCTGGTGGAGTTTCGTGAGGACGGCGCGCTGCGCATGGTGAGCATCATAGATATTCTCGAAGACGGGCTGTCTTCGGTATATACCTTTTACGATCCTGAAGTGGCGCAGGCCAGTTTCGGCACCTATAACGTGCTGTGGCAGATCGAGCTGTGCCGCAAGCTGAAGCTGGATTACCTTTACCTTGGTTTCTGGATCAGGGAAAGCGGCAAGATGGCATACAAAGCCGGGTTTCGCCCGCTGCAAGGGCTGATGAACGGCGAGTGGAGACGCCTGCCTTGATGGTTCCGCCCTTTTTGGGAAAATGATCTACCCGCTGATTCGCCCGCTGGTATTCGCACTCGATGCGGAAACCGCCCATCGCGCCGCGCTGGATGCGCTGCAAGCCGCCCATGCGTTCGGCCTCGCCTCATGTTGCAGCAAGCACCCCGTCGCAAATCCGCGCACGACGATGGGGCTGACCTTTCCCAATCCGGTCGGCTTGGCTGCCGGGCTGGACAAGAATGGCGAGTTTATTGATGCGCTCGCCGCGCTGGGTTTCGGCTTCTTCGAAATCGGCACCGTCACGCCGCGACCCCAGCCCGGCAATCCCAGGCCACGCCTGTTCCGCCTGCCCGAGGCGCGCGCCATCATCAACCGCATGGGCTTCAACAACGGCGGCGTGGATGCCCTGATCGAAAACGTAAAGCGCTCGAAATATCGGGGCAACCACCGCCAACCTGGAATTCTGGGCATTAACATCGGCAAGAATGCCGACACGCCATTGGAGCGTGCCGCCGATGATTACCTGACCTGCCTGCGCAAGGTTTATACCCATGCCGACTATGTCGCCGCCAACATCTCCTCGCCCAACACCAAAAACCTGCGGCAGTTGCAGGGCGAAAGCGAACTTGATGCGCTGCTCGCGCAATTGAAAGCGGAGCAGGAAAATCTGGCCGAGCTGCACGGAAAATATGTGCCGCTGGCGCTGAAAATCGCACCCGACCTTGACCGGGAGCAGATACGGCAAATTGCTGCGCTGCTGGTGCGCCACCGTATAGACGGCGTGATCGCCACCAACACTACGTTGTCGCGCGATGGCGTGGAGCATCTGCCACGGCATGTCGAGGCGGGCGGTTTGAGCGGTGCGCCGGTACGCGGCAGGTCCACCGCCGTCATCCACGAGCTCGCTGCTGTGCTGGATGGAGCGTTGCCGATCATTGGCGTGGGCGGCATCCTGAACGGCGCGGACGCGGTGGAAAAAATACAGGCTGGCGCGTCGCTGGTGCAAATATACAGCGGTTTGATTTATCGCGGGCCGGAACTGGTGGCGGAATGTATTGCGGCGATCGGGGCGAATGAAACCAGGAACCGCGCTAGTCCGGGTTAATGCCGGGAAACGCATGGCCGAGCCTGCCGTGCCGGCTATAAAGCGGGTGTGAGGCGAAGGCCGTTCAACTTACTGGCAATACGCGAATATCGTGTTGATCCCTAGCACGGATGGCACTCATTTTAAGCAGCTTCGTGGGGCCGCTGTTGAGGATTTCGGCTAGAATGCTTCCTTACCTTTGCCGATAACACAACGATGGCCGCCAACTTGCCCGACACCCCTCCGATAGTCCTTACCTTTGCTGCCACCGATCCCACGGGGGGAGCCGGTTTGCAGGCCGACATCCTGACCATTGCCAGTATCGGCTGCCATCCGCTGTCGGTGGTGACCGCAGTGACGGTGCAGGATACGGGCGGGGTGGACGGCGTGCAGCCGGTTGACGCCGATTGGCTATCCGACCAGGCGCGCGCGGTGCTGGAGGACATGCCGGTTGATGCGTTCAAGATCGGCTTGCTGGGCAGCGTGGAGAACATTGCGGCGATTGCCGAGATCATTTCGGATTACCCGGATATTCCACTGGTGTTCGATCCGATACTGGCGTCCGGGCGCGGCGACGAGCTGGCCAACGAGGACATGCTGGACGCGATGCGCGAGCTGCTGCTGCCGCAAACCACCATCCTCACTCCGAACAGCATCGAGGCGCGCCGTCTGGTTTACGACGAGGACAACGAGGAAGATAGCCCCGGCCTGGCTGAGTGCGCCAAGCGCATCGTGCTGGCCGGCTGCGAGTATGTGCTGATAACCGGAACGCATGAGAAGACACCCAAAGTGATCAATACCCTGTACGGCGAACGCGGCCTGGTACGCGCCGACAGTTGGCCGCGCCTGTCTGGTATTTACCACGGCTCGGGTTGCACGCTGGCGTCGGCCATTGCGGCGCTGCTGGCAAACGGCTTGTCTGTGGAAGAGGCGGTACAAGAGGCGCAGGAATATACTTGGCAGGCGTTGCAGTTCGGCTTCCGGCCCGGTATGGGACAGCATATTCCCGACCGGCTGTTCTGGGCGCGGGATGAAGAGGATGGGGATGAGCCGCAGAACACCCGGCATTAAACGGGGCAACGAAATACTGCTGCGCTCGGCATCTCGGTGTTGTTCAAGGGTTCAAAATACTCGTTTGCCGCCAGGTAAATTCCGCTTTTCCGTCTTTGCGCTGACGTCGCATGCAGCGGTATCGGGCACTCTGTGAAAGGGCTGTACGCCATCACGCCGGATTGCGCCGACACGGCGGACTTGCGTCGCCGCGCCCGGCTTGCGCTGGCGGGCGGGGCGGGCGTGCTGCAATACCGCAACAAGACCGCAGATGCCACGCTGAGATTGGCGCAGGCTGCCGTTTTGCGTGAGCTGGCACACGAGTTTGCCGTGCCGTTTATCGTGAACGACGATGTGCGCCTCGCGGCGCAGGTAGATGCGGATGGGGTGCATCTGGGAGCGGCGGACGGCGGCTTGGGTGCGGCTCGCGCCGTGCTGGGCAAGAATAGAACCATCGGCATCTCTTGCTATAATCGCATTTCGCTGGCGCGGGAAGCAGCCAGCGGAGGGGCGGATTACGTGGCCTTCGGCGCATTCTTTTCTTCTGGCGTCAAACCCGCCGCAGTGCGGGCGGATGCCGGGCTGTTGCAGCAGGCGCGCGCCGAACTGGCTTTGCCGCTGGTGGTGATTGGCGGTATCACACCGCAAAATGGCGCATCGCTGGTGCAGGCGGGAGCGGATGCGCTAGCGGTGATTTCTGCGTTATTTGACGCGGCGGACATACAGTCGGCCGCGCAGGAATTTTCAAAACTTTTTATTCGGGAACCGGCATCATGACTTCACGCAACCAGGATTTGTTCGAACAATCGCAACGTGTCATTCCGGGCGGAGTGAATTCGCCGGTGCGCGCTTTCAAGTCGGTGGGCGGCACGCCGCTGTTTTTCAAGCGCGGGCAAGGCGCCTACGTGTGGGATGCCGACGACAAGCGTTACATAGATTATGTCAACTCGTGGGGGCCGATGATCGTAGGCCACTGCCATCCCGAGGTGGTCAAGGCGGTACAGGATGCGGCGGCGCAAGGCCTGGGTTTCGGCGCGCCTACCGCATCCGAACTGGAAATTGCCGAGTTGCTGTGCAAGCTGCTGCCCAGCCTGGAAATGGTGCGCCTGGTCAGTTCCGGCACCGAGGCGACGATGACGGCGATCCGCCTGGCGCGCGGCTTTACCGGGCGCAGCCGCATCATCAAGTTTGAAGGCTGCTATCACGGACATTCCGACGGCCTGCTGGTCAAGGCGGGCTCCGGTGCGCTGACTTTCGGCCAGCCGAGCTCCTCTGGTGTGCCGGCGGAAATTGCTGCGTTGACCACGGTGCTGGATTACAACGATGTTGCCGGTCTTGAGCGTACCTTCGCCGAAATGGGCAAGGAGATCGCGGCGGTCATCGTCGAGCCGGTGGCGGGCAACATGAACCTGATCCTGCCCAAGCGCGAGTTTCTCGACGCGATGCGCTCCATGTGCACAAAGCACGGCGCGGTGCTGATCCTGGACGAAGTGATGAGCGGTTTTCGCGTCGGCCTCCAGGGTGCGCACGGACACTACGGCATCAAGCCCGATCTGTTGACGCTGGGCAAGGTGATGGGGGGCGGCTTGCCCGCCGCTGCATTCGGCGGTCGCCGCGACATCATGCAATGCCTGGCCCCCTTGGGCGCGGTCTATCAGGCGGGCACCTTGTCCGGCAATCCGGTCGCGGTTGCGGCGGGCTTGTCAACGCTGAAGCTGGTGCAGGCGCCCGGTTTCTACCAGCGCCTGACGCAGACCGCCAAGCAAATGACTGAAGGATTGAGCGCTGTTGCCAGAAAGCATGGGATTCCGTTCAGCGCCCAATCCATCGGCAGCATGTTCGGCCTGTATTTCAGCAAGACTGCGCCAACCTCTTATGCCGAAGTCATGGCGAGCGACAAGGCGGCGTTCAACCGCTTCTTCCACGCCATGCTGGACGAAGGCATATATCTGGCGCCGTCCGCGTTCGAGGCAGGCTTTGTGTCAGCGGCGCACACCGACGCCGATATTGCCGCCACACTTGCCGCAGCCGACAAGATCTTTTCGGCCTGGTAATGGGATTATTTTCCAAGGCGGCGTTTTATACCACGGTCAACCATCTGCGCGATCTGCCACTGCACGGCGGCAGGGAAGTGGCTTTTGCAGGCCGCTCCAATGCGGGCAAATCCAGCGCCATTAATGCGCTGGCCAACCACACGCGGCTGGCCTACACCAGCAAAACGCCGGGGCGTACCCAGCATCTCAATTATTTTTCCTTGGGGAACAACAGTTTTCTGGTGGACTTGCCCGGTTACGGTTACGCCAAGGTGCCGCCGGATGTGCAGCAGCACTGGGAAGGCTTGTTGAGCGAGTATTTGCAAACGCGGGAAGCCTTGTGCGGCCTGGTTATCATCATGGACGCGCGCCATCCCCTCACTGCGCTGGACGAACAGATGCTGGACTGGTTTGCGTCCACCGGCAAGCCAGTGCATGTGCTGCTGACCAAATCGGATAAGTTGAGTCGCCAGCAGGCGACCATGACGCTGAATCGTGTTAAATTATATTTAACAGAACATTTCCCGCATTGCTCGGTCCAGTTATTTTCCAGCCTGAAAAAAAGCGGCGCAGACGAGGCTGAAGCGGTAATTGGGGACTGGCTGGACGCGGGGCGGCAGGAAAAAAACGCCCTTGGCTAAAAGGGGAAAGCCAAGGGCATAAGATGTCTTAACAGTAGGGTTAAGACTACCCGCTCAGGGAGGAGA
>JACRAQ010000048.1 GCA_016213335.1 Nitrosomonadales bacterium | reverse complement strand
GGTGCTGCACCACCGCGCTGCCGATCTGATCAGCGTCTAGGGACAGGCGTGTTGCATCGATCCTGGCCGTGCCGTGGAGGCGGCGCAACGTGTCGTTTCGGCAAGAGTGCGTGACGCAATGCGTAGCGAGTAGTACGTTAGGGCATGTCCCACAACAAGACAGCAATCCCCGACGATTTACTTCAGTTCAGCCAGCAAGTGGAAGAATGGCGGAGTTCGCATCCGCCACGGTCGCGGCTGCCGGAGACGCTTTGGGCCACGGCAACCGAGATGGCGCAGCGGCATGGACTGCACCGCGCCGCGAAGGTGCTCCGCCTGGATTACATGCGGTTGAAGAAGCGCCGGCCAACGGGAGCACAACCTCGAACCACATCTCCACCGGCGTTCCTGGAATGGTTGGCCGGCCCCGCCGGGCAGCCGGAGTGTGTGGTGGAGTTGGAGTCCAGCCATGGCAAAATGCGCGTGGCGATGAAGGGTATGGCGCTGGATTGGGCCGGTTTGTTGCAGGCCTGGCGGGAGGCGGGAGTATGATTCAGATCACGCCGCAAATGCGCATCCTGGTGGCGGTGGAGGCAGTGGACGGCCGCAAGGGCATCGACTCGTTAGCCGCTCTATGCCGGCAAAAACTCGACACGGACCCCTTCTCCGGGAGCGTATTTGTGTTTCGCAGCCGGAGCGCGACGGCGATCAAGGTGCTTGTCTATGATGGGCAAGGCTTCTGGTTGGCGGTGAAACGGCTTTCCAAAGGCCACTTCCCTTGGTGGCCCTCCGGGACGGAAGCCGCCCGGAAGTTGGAGGCGCACCAGACGCAGTTGCTGTTTGCGGCGGGGAATCCGGAGACGGAAGCCGCGCCGGTGTGGCGCAAGGTGAACTGAAAATGAACTGAAAAAAGCATGCAAAAGGGCTTGCGTTCTGCTTGGTTTTCTGGCATGCTGCGGTTATGTCAGAAACGTGGCGCTACCGCGGACAAGCGATCGACAGCGGGCAACTGGCCTTTGTGCGGGAATTCATCGCCGCGCATCCGGAAAGCAGCCGCTGGAAGCTGTCGCGGCAGTTGTGTGAAGCGCTGGGTTGGAAACAGGCCAACGGCGCCCTGCGCGATATAGTTTGCCGCGGTCTGTTGTTGCAGTTGGCGCGGGCCGGCCAGATCACGTTGCCAGCCGTGCGCTGTCAGATCGCCGGCCAGCGCCGCAACGCGCGTTTGCGGCCACAGCCCGTGCTCATCGACACCACGCCGCTGGCGATGGCGCTGAGCGCGCTCGGTCCGGTGGAGATTCAACTGGTGCGGCGCACTGCCGACGAGCCGCTTTTTCAGAGTCTGATGGAACACTATCACTATCTGGGCTATGAACAGCCGGTGGGGGAGCATCTGAAGTACCTGGTTTGGGCCGCAGCGGGGCCGGTGGCGTGCCTGGCGTGGTCCTCGCCGCCGCGGCATCTGGGCGCGCGGGACCGCTATATCGGATGGAGCGCGGAAGCACGGCGGCGGAACCTGCACCTGCTGGCCTACAACACACGCTTTTTGATCCTGCCGTGGGTCCAGGTGCCGCACTTGGCGTCCCACATTCTGGGGCGCATGGCGGGGCGGATTTCCGCGGATTGGCAAGCTGTGTATGCCCATCCGATTTATTTGCTGGAGACGTTCGTGGATCCGGAGCGATTCCGGGGAACCTGTTACCGTGCGGCCAACTGGAAGATGGTGGGAGAAACGACAGGGCGTGGCAAGGACGATCTGACCCATCGGCAGAACCGTTCCATCAAGCAGGTGTGGGTGCAACCCTTGCACCGGCGATTCCGGGAACTGCTGAGCGCCTAAGGAACGGAACCATTACGGAACGGAACCAATGAAGCGCACGCGGATCGAGATCAATCTCGGCGAACTGGACCAGTTGCTGGAACGGGCGCAAGTGGGGCCGTTGAGTGCAGCCGAATGCAACAAGATCAAGACAGCGCTGCACACGCTGGCAGAGGCCGTGATGAAGAAGCGGAGCACGGAGAAGACGCGCGCCGTGATGGGTGCGGCGAAGCCCGAACCACCCGCGGGGGCGGCCGCGGCGGAAAAGCAGGGGGAGAAGGGCAAGCAGGGGAAGGGTCATGGGCGCACACCGGCGTCAGACTACAGCGGAGCCAGACAAGTGGCAGTGCCCCATCCCTGTCTGCGGCACGGGGACCTGTGCCCGGAATGTCCGAAGGGGAAGGTGTACACGCAAAAGGAGCCGCGGCCGCTGGTGCGGGTTGTAGGACAAGCGCCGTTGGCGGCCACCGTGTATCAACTGGACCAGTTGCGCTGTAATGCCTGCGGACAGGTGTATACAGCGCCTGCCCCGGAGGGAGTGGGCGCGGAGAAGTACGATGCCACCGTTGCGGTGGTGATCGCGCTACTGAAGTATGGCAGTGGAGTGCCCTTCTACCGGATTGCGAAGCTACAAAGCCGGTTCGGCTTGCCGATGCCCATGGCGACGTTATGGGAGATCGTCGAAGAGGCGGCGGATTCGCTGAAGCGGGTGCTGGAGGAGATGATCCGCCAGGCGGCGCAGGGAGAGCTATTCCACAACGACGACACGAGCGTGAGAATCCTGAAGCTGGTGCGGCCGGCCGGTGACGAGCGCACGGGAGTGTTTACTTCGGCGGTCTTGTCGGTGGTGCGGGTGGCCGGTGTGGAAGTGCGGATGGCGCTGTTTTTCAGCGGGCGCGAGCATGCGGGGGAGAATCTGGCGAAGGTGCTCAAGCAGCGGGCGGCGCAATTGGGGCCGGCGATACAGATGTCGGACGCGCTGTCACGGAATGTGTCCCAACTGAGCCCTGGGGTGGAACTGCTGCTGAGCAACTGCCTGGCCCACGGCCGGCGGAATTTCGTGGATGTGGCGGAGAACTTCCCCGCCGAGTGCGGTTATGTGCTGGAGACACTGGGCACTGTGTATGCCAACGACGCGGTGGCGAAAGAGCGGAAGATGACGCCCGGCCAGCGGCTGGAGTTTCACCAGCGGCAGAGCAAGCCGCCACTGGCGAAGTTGCAGGAATGGATGAAGCAACAGTTCGACGAGCGGAAAGTGGAACCGAATTCGGGCCTGGGCAAGGCGATCAAGTATCTGCAAAACCACTGGGACAAGCTGACGCTGTTTTTGCGGGAACCAGGGGCGCCGTTGGACAACAACATCTGTGAGCGGGCTCTGAAACTGGTGGTCCTGCACCGCAAAAATGCCCTGTTCTACCGCACGGTGAACGGCGCGCGGGTAGGCGATTTATTTATGAGTCTGATCCACACCTGCGCGTTGAACGGCGTGAATTCGTTCGACTACCTGTCGGAGTTGCTACGCCACCAAGCGGAGATCGCAGCCAGTCCGCGGAATTGGATGCCGTGGAATTATCGGGAGACGCTGGCGCGGGCTGCGGCGGCAGCGTGATTCGGTGCCGAGTCACGATCGGCAAACTGATCTGGGCAGCCAGTATCCTCATATCACCTCGCCCATGGCTTGTCACGCACGCTTACCGAAACGACACAATGCTTGATGCCTCGATCTCGTCTACAGGAAGCATCCGTTCCTGCATGAAGCCAAGGAGGTCGTCCTTGTTCC
>JACRAQ010000054.1 GCA_016213335.1 Nitrosomonadales bacterium | reverse complement strand
TATCCAGCAGCCGGAAGGCGTATGCCCCGGTCGCCTCCGCCGATCCATCCACCGACAGCACGTAGTCGCCCGCCACCAGGTCGAGCAGCGGGTTGCCGTCCAGTCCGTCGCTGGTTTGCAGGTTGCGCGCGTTCACCACCATCCCGCGCGGACCGGTCAGCGTCCAGTAGAAAGCGGTGTCGGACAGGGCATCGAAGACCAGCTTCGAGTCAGAGGCCAGGCTGAAGGTGTAGCGGTCTACCTGACCCGCGTGGGCGATAACCCCATCCATCCGCGCGCCCAGCGTCAATGCTGCGAGGTCATCGCTTACTTTCTGCACATTGAAGCTGTAGCTGGCTGTGCCCGTCGTGTAGTAGCGCCCTTCTATCAGCAGCGTGTAGGCTCCAGTGTAGGCAAGCGTCGTGACGTCAATGTCATAGCTGGTGCCATTCATGTAGGCCGGGCCAAACACGGTTCGGCCATAAGGGTCCAGCAACCGCCAGTACACGTCCCCGCCGTTGCGCGCGGTGATGTCGAAGTAGTAGCGGTCGCCTGCTGTCACATCCAGCTTGTACGCCTGCGTGCTGTTTGCCGGGTTCAGCGTACCGCTCGCCGCCGTGCCCGGCGTGATCTGGGTAGACGCCGTCAGGTCCAGCACACGGAAGCTGTAGCTGCCGCTGCCGCTATAAAGGCTGAACGTGTATTCCCCCGGGCCCAGCGTGTAGATCGCCGCACCTTCGGCGGAGTCGCTGGCCCCGATGGTGCGCCCGGCCGATACCGTGCCCTGCGGCCCCACCAGGCTCCACTGACACAGGGAGTAGTTGGTGTTGAGATTATCAAAACAGATCGTGCGGTTATCTGCCAGAATCAGCCGGAAGCGGTCTATTTCGGCAGTAGTTGCCAGTGAACCTGCAACCGTATTGCCTAATGTGATCGCAGGCGGTAACAAGGAGTCCGTGCCCGGCACCACCGCCACATTCACATTATCTATGTCGTTGTCGGCGCGCCAGCCGCCGTTGCGCGCGCCGAAGGCCATGCGCCCGTCATATGCCTGCATGCTGTTGATGAAGTAATTCTGCACCACCGCCACTTCACTGCCGCCCTGCGGGGTGAGGTAAACCGAAACCTGGCTGCCACCCGCCACTGCCTGCATGAAGATGCGTGCATGGTGGAATGAGCCGCTGTCGAGCCGGAAGCCGCTGATCAGCGTGGTCAGGTTGTAATCGGCCAGCCTGGATCCGTTGAAATGCAGCGAGAGGTGGTTGTCGTTGATCTCGCCGTTATTCACCGGATCGAAGCCCACGCCGAAGCTGTTCGCGAGGTTCGGCTCTTCGCCAAATTGCGGGGCTGGCCCGCTGTTGCCCCAGGTATCTGCATTCAGCCATGCGAAGCCTATGCCATCGCCCTGGTTGGAAACCCTGGTAATCCTGAAGTCGAAATCAACCGTCACCGACGCCGGTATAACGCCGGGGGAAGTATTGGTAAAGCCGACCGTGTTGGTTCCGGTAACGCTGCCCGGCAACAACCGCAGAAAACTGCCGCTCGGCCCGCCCGGCACCACGGCGGGCACGGCGGCGCTGAAAGTGGCCGGCGCATAAGGCAGGCCCGCAACATCGAAATCCTGGGCGATATAGCCGCCGGGGTTGGGCAGGTTGATATCCTGGATGCGGAAGCTGTAATCCAGCGGCAGCGTTTCGTTGTAGCGCCCTTCCACCAGCAGGTAGTAGATCCCGGCATACGGCAGTACGGTCGGCCCGATGTCTGCAAAGTTGCTGGGGCCGAACACCAGCCCGGCATAGGGGTTGATGAGCCGCCAGGAGGCGCCTCCCCGGCTGGCGCTCAACTGGTCGAATAAAACCTGGTCGCGCGCGCTGGCAGTAAAGCGGTAAATATCCGTTTCGCTGCCCGGAGCCAGGTTGCCAGTTACGGTGTCGCCCACGACGATGCCGGTAGCCGCTGAAAGGTCGGTGAGGCGGAAGGCGTAATCTCCGGTGTTTTGTCCGGTGGCATCCACCATCAGGGTGTAATCCCCCGCCGCAAGGCTCAGCACCGGACTGCCGCCCAATTCGTAGGAATCGGAGCCGGTAAAGCTGCGCGCCGCAACCACGGTCCCGCGCGGGCCGGTCAGGGTCCAGTTGAAATTGCCGTTGCTGGTCTGGCTGTCGAAATAGGCCACTGCATCCGCAGCCAGGCTGAAGGTGTAAAAATCACGCTGCCCGGTGTGTGCAATGGCACCGTTAACAGTCGAGCCCAGTGCAAGAAGAGCCGTGTCGTCCGTCACCGGCTGGACATTGAACTGGTAATTGTTGGCAGCAGTGCTGTAGCGCCGCCCCTCGATCATCAGCGTGTAGTTGCCGGTGTAGGGCAGCGCCGTAACATCCACATCGCTGGAGATGGCGGTGCGGAAAATCTGGTTGCCGGTGGGGTCAATCAGCCGCCACGTGGCATCCGAGGTGCCATACTGCTGAGAATCGAAGTAGAAGCGGTCTCCCGCATTGGCGCTGAACTGGTAAATATCCGTTTCATTGCCGGGGTTCAACGAGCCTGCTGTCGGAACACCGGGGGTGATCGTGGTGGCAGTGGTCAAATCAACAAGCTGGAATTGGTAGGCGCCGGTAGCATCGGCTGGCGCATCAACGGTGACCCGATATTCTCCGGCGACCAGGTTCATCACCGGGTTGCCGCTCATATCGCTGCTGTCCGTGCCCTGCAGGCTGCGGTTGGCGACCACAGCGCCGCGCGGTCCGGACAAGGACCAGGTGAAATTCACGTCCGACAGCGAATCCAGATAAACCTGCCTGTCCTGCGTCAGATTGAAAGAATAGCTATCGGTCTCACCGGGGACATCTATCGCGCCGCTGACCAGCAGCGCATCGCCAGCCAGCAACACACGCTGTTCCATGGATTCGAATTGCAGGGCCCGCTGCGGCGCAACCGTTCGTGGCGCCCCTGTTGCGGGTTTGGGGCAGGCACGAGCGGCAGCGCCATTTTTAAAGGCGCTGAGCAAAGCGCTGAGGATCGGATTCAGGCTACCCATATGTCGTTTTTGTTCTTGGCGCAGTTTGGTTTAATCAAGCAACCCATACCAAATTTACCCATTTTGATAACACGGATAAATTTATCGCACAGCATATTTCCACAGTAGATTGCGCATCATCTGCTCATCAACTATAAAGTCAATTGTACTGAAGTACAGGTACGAGTCTTGGCGCTGCCGGAGCGCAAGGAGAATCAGATCGGCCAGAAATTCCAGCCCATTGTATTTTCATGAAAACCGGTAGAAACGCTCGCTCGGACAAGTGGCGAGAAACCAGAAAGTTCAGAAAGGCATTACAACAATGCGGAAAGCGTGACAGCTCTGGAGCGGATGGGCGGTGACGATACGCCGCAAAGGGGGCTGACCGATCATCAGGTCAGGTTTGGTGGCGTCCCCAACGAGATTCGAACTCGTGTTATCGCCGTGAAAGGGCGGTGTCCTAGGCCTCTAGACGATGGGGACAAGGTTGCATTCTTTCTGGTGGAGGTAAGCGGGATCGAACCGCTGACCTCTTGCATGCCATGCAAGCGCTCTCCCAGCTGAGCTATACCCCCCAAAAAGAGCGCGCATTATAATGACCGCATTTACCCTTGTAAAGCCGAAGTGCCGACGAAGCTGGCGGCGGGCGCCAGCCTGCCTGCCTGCGAATATCCCGGCCACAGGGTTCGCGTCAACAAACTTGCTCTTGCCTGACCGGGGCGCATCAGCGTTCGGCCCGGACACGTGCCCCCCGGACCGCCAACGCAAACTGGCCCAAAAATACAATGAGCGCCGCCATTGCCAGTAACAGTCCGCCGCGCCAGCCCAGACCCAGCAAAACACCCCCCGCGAGAAAAAACGCACCACGCAGCCCGCCGCCCAATCCAAGCTGCTGCCGGGTTTGGGCGTGCCATGCGGTTTGCGGGCCGGGGCGTGCCCATACCGGAAACAACTGGCTTACCGCACCGGTGACCAGCGGAAAAAGAAAAGCGAGAATGAAGGCATGGGCAGTGCCCGTCGCGCCCAGAACCCCGCCCCCATGCAGCGCGCCAAGCAACAGGGCGGCAGCAAACCCGGTCAGCGCTGCGGCAAGAGAAGGCGCAGCGCCGTGGAAGCGCAGGATTTCACCGGCATAGAGGGCGAGCCACGCCTTGCCCAGACGCACCAGCGGCACCGCCCACATCAGCACCCCGAGCCAGGCGAGCGGCTTGACCCAGGCGGCGCCGAGCGCGACCAGCAGCGTGCCGCCGAGCGCCCATTTCAGGTCATGGCGCAAGCGGGTTGCGGCCTGCGGGTCGAAACGCCCGGCAACCGTGGGCAACAGCACTTGCAGGGTGGCAATGGCGGTCAGGCCGACGAACCCCAGCGTATTGAGGTGCGAGTGCAGGTTTTTGAGCGCCTGCCGCTGTTCCGGCCACAGCGCCATGGCTGCCACAGCGGCCAGCGCCAGCATCAGGCAGGCAACGGCAGCGAGATACCAGTACAGACAGGGGTGGGGTTTGTTTAAAGGGCTGGAGGTGCGGCGCATGATCCAGCCGGAAAAAACGGCTGCGGCGGCGAAAGCGGTAAATGCAGCGAAATAATAAATCGGGTTTACGGTGGCAAAGGAATAGACCGCCAGCGTGCCTGAGGCCAGCATGAATGCGGGAACGAGCTGGACGCCGGCGGGAGGAGACTTGCTGCGCGTCAGCACCGGCACGAAATGCATCATTGCGCCGAAAATCAGCGGCATGACGCCCATCGCCAGCGCGAGGTGGATATGGGTGGCCGGAAGCAGCGGGAACACCCAGGGCAGGACAAAAGCAGCGGCAAAGCTCAGCAGCGCCGTCAGCACCAGCGCAATCAGCATGGCGGGGTGGCTGGCATGTGAGCCCGATGACACCCCGCATTGTTCGCGGGCATACCAATAAAAAGCATTTATGTTCCCGAAGAAATATAGAGCAGGCAAACCGGTACGGGCATTTTACCCGGATAGCCTATCGGCCGGACAAGAAGCGCAATGGCGAATAGCCGCGCTGGTGCCGCACGGGTATCTGCTAAAATCAACCGCGTGGATAACGCTATGACATGCATTACTGCCAAAGTGGCCGATGAACGAAAAAACGGTTGAAATATTTACCGACGGCGCCTGCAAGGGCAATCCCGGCATAGGCGGCTGGGGGGCACTGTTGCAGGCTGGCGGCAAAGAGCGCGAGCTATGCGGCGGCGAGGCACACACCACCAACAACCGCATGGAGCTGATGGGTGCGATCCGCGCGCTGGAGGCGCTGAAACGACCTTGTCGGGTGATTCTGCATACCGACTCGAAATACGTGCAACAAGGTATCAGCGAGTGGGTGCACAACTGGAAACAGCGCGGCTGGAAAACCGCCGACAAGAAGCCGGTGAAGAACGAGGATCTGTGGCGCAGGCTGGATGAGCTGGCGAGCAGACATCATGTGCGGTGGGTGTGGGTGAAAGGGCATGCCGGGCATGATGGGAACGAGCGCGCGGACCAGTTGGCCAACCGGGGCTGCGCGGAGGTGGCGGCGCTTCTTGAGCAGCAGGGGAGGCAGGGGTAAGCTGATGGCAGTTTCATGGGTGAATGGAATGGCTGGAAAGCCGGAGCCGCCGGTTACCTCGCGGCGTCCCCCTGACAATTCTGCATGGGCTTCAGCCCATAGCCAGATTGCGTACTTTAGTGTTTACGGGGGCATTGAAGAGCTGTTGAACGGGAGAGATGCATGAGGCAAATTGTCCTGGATACCGAAACCACCGGCCACGACCCCAAGCTGGGGCACCGCGTGGTTGAAGTGGCGGCCATCGAGCTGTGTAACCGCAAGGTTTCCGAGCGGCGCTTTCACCGCTACCTCAACCCGGAACGCGAAGTGGAAGCAGGTGCGGCGGAGGTGCATGGCCTCACGCTGGAACGCTTGCAGGATGAACCGAAGTTTGCTGAGATCGCACCGGCGCTGCTCGAATTCATCGGTGGCGCGGAGCTCATTATCCACAACGCGCCGTTCGATGTAGGCTTCCTCAATAAGGAACTGGAGCTGGCCGGCTTGCCCGATCTCGGCAGCTACTGTCCGAACGTCACCGATACCCTGAAGCTGGCCAAGGAATTGCACCCGGGCAAGAAAAACAACCTGAATGCCTTGTGCGACCGCTACCAGATCAACAACTCTCACCGCACCCTGCATGGCGCGATGCTCGATACCGAGCTGCTGGCAGAGGTTTATCTGGCCATGACGCGCGGCCAGGACAGCCTGCTGGGCGACGGGGGCGACGAGCGGGAAGACCGCGCCACCCTGGAGTTTGGCGGCCTGCCGCGCCCGCCGTTACGGGTGCTGGCCGCAACCGCCGAGGAGCTGTCGCTGCACGCGCAACAGTTGGCCGACATAGACAAGGCCAGCAAAGGCGCCTGCCTGTGGAAACAAATAGAAGCCTGATGCCCAGGGCGGCCAAATGGCTGCTGTCGCTGGCGGCAGTTTCCGCGCTGTCTTATTTGTCGGCCTGCGCCTATATGTGGGGTGCGCAGCGGCAACAGATCTTTGAACCCGAACCGCTGCTGCAAACCACGCCCGGCCGGAACGGCATGCGCTATGAAGAAGTGCGCATTCCCTGCGGCAAAGACGAACTGCACGGATGGTGGATACCGGCCGTCCAGGCGGATGCCCCGGCACTGCTCTACCTGCACGGCAACTCCCGCAACATCAGCAACAACATGGCACAAACCGGCCGCTTGCACAGCATGGGCTACAACCTGCTGCTGGTGGACTATCGTGGCTACGGCAAAAGCAATGGCGGCGGACCGAGTGAAGACAAGATGTACGAGGATGCCGAGGCTGCCTGGAACTACCTGGTCGGGCGGCGCGCCGTGCCGCCGCAACGCGTCTTCATCTACGGCAACTCGCTGGGTGGCGCGGTCGCCATAGACCTTGCCGTGCGCCATCCCGAAGCGGCAGGGCTGATCGCCGAAAGCACCTTTACTTCCATGGTTGCCATGGCCGAGCGCGACTACAGTTATCTGCCGGTGGACTGGCTGTTGAACCAGCGCTTCGACTCGCTGGCAAAAGTAGGCAGGCTGAAAATCCCGGTGCTGTTCATCCACGGCAAATGGGACGCAAAAGTACCCTACCAGATGAGCCAGCAGCTATTCGACAAAGCGCCGCAGCCGAAATCCCTGAAGCTCATCGAGGGCGGCGAACACAGCAACAACAGCAGCGTGGCTTGGCTGGAATATCGTGAAGCCATGAATGAGTTTGTGGAGAAGTATGCGCGCAGAGAACAGCCAGAACCCATGCAATGAATCCTGATGTCATCATCGCCGGCGCTGGCGCAGCAGGCATGATGTGCGCCATCGGCGCCGCGCGCCGGGGCCGCGCGGTGCTGCTGCTCGATCATTCAGAAAAACTGGCGGAAAAAATCCGCATCTCCGGCGGGGGCAACTGCAACTTCACCAATCTGCACACCAGGCCGGAAAACTACCTGTCCGGCAACCCGCATTTCTGCCGTTCCGCGCTGGCGCGCTACACCCCGCAGCATTTCATCGCGCTGCTGGATAAACACGGCATCCGCTATCACGAGAAAACATCCGGGCAACTGTTTTGCGATGATGGCTCTGACGCCATTATTGCGGTGCTGAAAAACGAATGCGATGCGGCAGGCGTGCGCTGGTGCATGCCATGCGAAGTGCGCAAAATCCATCCCCCTCCCCCGGAGGGAGAGGGTTTAGGGGTGGGGGAACGTCTCCCACAATCTGCCACACGTTTTACCGTCGCCACTTCGCACGGCACATTCCACGCCCGGTCATTGGTCATTGCCACCGGCGGTTTATCCATCCCGAAAACTGGAGCGACGCCCTTCGGATACAAGGTCGCGCAGCAATTCGGCGTTCCCATGACCAGACTCAAACCGGGACTGGTGCCATTGAGTTTCCATCCCGATGAATGGAAAAGCTATGCCGGGCTCGCCGGAGTTTCCGTGGAGGCCATGGTCAGTTGCGGGAAGCAAACTTTCCGCGACGATCTGCTGTTCACCCATCGCGGTTTGAGCGGCCCCGCCATCCTGCAAATCTCCTCTTATTGGGAACATGGGCAGCCGCTGCACATCAACCTGCTGCCGGATCGCAACATGCGGGAAATATTTGCGCAACAGCACGGCAGCCGCATGTTGCTGGACAACTTCCTCGCGCATTATCTGCCCAGACGCCTTGCTGAAATCTGGTGTGCGCAGACCATCGAAAACAAGCCGCTCAACCAGTATGCGGACAAGGAACTGGCAACGCTCGCCGAGAGGCTGCACGACTGGCAAATCACACCGACCGGCACGCTCGGCTATGCCAAGGCAGAAGTCACCTGTGGCGGCGTGGATACCCGCGCGCTATCGTCGAAAACCATGGAATGCAACAACGTGCCCGGCCTGTATTTCATCGGCGAAGTGGTGGATGTCACCGGGCAGCTGGGCGGCTTCAACTTCCAGTGGGCATGGGCTTCGGGCCATGCGGCCGGGGAGGCGTGTTAACGGGAAGCCATGCGCCGCACCAGCGCTTTGCGCAGCTCTTCCAGCGCCAGCATGGTCCCGGCGAAGGGAAGGATGAACAGCCAGACAGCCGCGCCGATGGGAGAGGTGCCGAACCAGTGGTTGCCCCACGGGGTATAGACGATCAGCAGAATCAGGATGGCTTCCAGTGCAATGCCTGCCAGCAGCAGGCGGTTGCCGAGCAAGGAGAAACGAAAGGCCGATTCCGTGGGGTGGCGGCACAGGAAGACGTTCGCCACCTGCATCACGATGATGGCCGACAGGCAGGCGGTAGTGGCTTGCAGGTAAAGCGGGGCTCCGGCGTCCAGCGCTTGCCCGTATTGCCAGCCGCCGTCATGCAGCACATAACAGAAAGCCGCCATCGCTGCCGCCGCTTCCAGCAGACCCAGGAACAGGTAGGCGCGCAGCAGCAGCGGCCAGCTCAGCAGGCGCTCACTGCGCGCGCGCGGCGGTTTTTCCATCACATCGGCGCCGGGTTTTTCGGCACCCAGCGCGAGCGCAGGCAGCATGTCGGTGCCGAGGTCTACCGCCAGAATCTGCACGATGGTGAGCGGCAGCGGGATCTTGAACAGGGCAAAAGCCAGGTAGGGCACCAGTTCCGGCACGTTCGAGGTGAGGATGTAGGTGAGGAACTTGCGGATGTTTTCGAACACCGCGCGGCCTTCCTCGATGGCCGCGACGATGCTGCCGAAATTGTCATCCATCAGGATCATGTCGGCTGATTCCTTGGCGACATCGGTGCCGGAGAGTCCCATGCTGATGCCGATGTCTGCCGCTTTCAGCGCCGGGGCATCGTTCACGCCGTCGCCCGTGGCCGCCACGATTTCGCCTTTTTGCTTGAGCGCCTGCACGATGCGCAATTTCTGGTCTGCGCCGACGCGGGCGAAAATGATTTCCGGCGCATCCAGCGCCAGCTGCAACTGGGTTGGCGACATGCGCTGCAATTCTGTGCCGCCGATGACTACCGGCTGATGCGCCAGGCCAATTGTGCGGGCGATGGCCTTGGCGGTATGGGGGTGGTCGCCGGTCACCATTATGACCTTGATGCCCGCAGCACGGCAGCGCGCGATCGCTGCCGGCACTTCCGGGCGCGGCGGATCTTCCAGGCCGATCAGGCCGCACAGCGTCAACTCCCGCTCCCATGTGTCGCGCGCGCTGCCCGGCGGTATGCGACGATAGGCCAGCGCCAGCACGCGCAGCCCCTGTTCGGCCATGGCTTCCTGCGCTTGGCGCAAGCGCCCCATGTGCTGTTCGCCGAACGGCTGGCTGACACCGTTGACTTCCATGCTGCTGCACAGCGGCAGCACGGTTTCCGGCGCGCCTTTGCAATACAGCATCACGCCATCCGGCGTGCGGTATAGCAGCGACAGCCGCTTGCGGTCCGCATCGAAGGGAATTTCATCCACGCGCCCGAAATCGCCGCGCGGCGCAATAGCTGCACGCGCCATTTCAACCAGCGCAACCTCCATGGGGTCGCCCAGCAATGCCGGTTTTCCACCCTGCCGGGTTTCTTTCAGGTTATGGCAATACAGCGCTGTGTCAAACAACAGGCCGGCACGCAGATGCGGCGGCTGCGCCAGTTCGGCCGGTGTGCAAAACACTTCCGACAGGAACAGTTGTTTTACCGACATGCGGTTCAGCGTCAGCGTTCCGGTCTTGTCGGTGCAAATGACAGTGGTTGAACCCAGTGTTTCCACTGCCGGGAGATGGCGGATCAGCGCATTTCGCTTCGCCATGCGCTGGGCGGCCATCGCCAGCGCCAGCGTCACCGTGGGCAGCAACCCTTCCGGAACGTTGGCGACAATGATGCCGATGGCAAAAATGAAATTGAGCCAGAACGGCAAGCCCAGAAATTGCCCGGTCGCAAAGAACACTACGCCGAGCAACAGCGACAGCAGCGCGAGGAGGCGGCTCAAACGCGCAATTTCGCGTTGCAGCGGCGATGCCGCTTCGCCCGCAGTCTGGGTCAGGTGCGCGATCTTGCCGAACTCGCTGCGCATGCCGGTGGCGAACACCAGCGCCCTGGCTTCGCCCGATACCAGGGTGGTGCCCGCAAGCAGCACGTTGCGGCTGTGCAGCGCTTCGCTCTCCCCGGTCGAGTCTGCGCCGCGCGCCTTCGGCAGGGATTCGCCGGTTACCGTGGCGATATTGACGCGCACCCCGAACGCTTCCAGCAGGCGGCAATCGGCGGGAATCGCATCGCCGCCTTCGAGCAGGATCACATCGCCCGGCACCAGGTCTGCGGCAGGAATTCGTTTGGCCGCACCGTCGCGCAGCACCTTCACCTGCGGGGGCAGGAGGTTGCGCAACGCTGCCACGGCATTCTGTGCGCGGTATTCCTGCCAGAACGAAAATGCTCCGTTGATGACAATGACGCCGATGATGGCGAAGCCCAGTGTGGCCATGCCCTGCCCCGGGTCGTTCCACTCGGCGATGAAGGCCAGCACTGCCGCCAGCCACAGGATCAGCGCAAAGAAATGGGTGAATTCTCTGGCGAAGGTGACGGCCAGATGCTCCGTGCCGATTTCCTCGACATGGTTCGGCCCGTATTCGAGCAGCCTCCTCTGCGCCTCGTTTTCAGACAGGCCATCCAGCGTGCTATGCAGGCTGGCGCAGGCTTGCTCTGCGGAAAGCTGGTGGATTTTCATGCTGCTCTAAGCCGGATGAGCCGGAGCCAAACAGGGGGATGTCATTTCGACCGAAGGGATAACCAGCGACTTGGCCGCTGTTTTTGAGCGGCCTAGTCGAATGACTAGTAGTTCCATCAGAAATCCTGATGTTTGAGGCGCGGGATTACAGGCAAGATTCCTCCCTTCGGTCGGAATGACAATATGCCCAATGCACCTATCGTGCAACTGGCTGCGCAACTACGTTTCTCAGGCTCAAATTGAAAAATTAACTGCCACTTTTTCTCTGCTCTGCAGAAAAAAGCCGCACAGTGTTGCACCCGCACTCCTTGGCAAAATACATGGCTGCGTCGGCGTTGTTGAGCAGCGTTTTTTCCTCGCTGCCATCGTCGGGATAAACAGCGATGCCGATGCTGGAGGAAATACGGATGCTGTGGCCGGCCAGAACAAAAGGCTGGCACAGGGCGCTGCGGATTTTTTCGGCGACCAGCAAAGCATCCTGATCGCTGTCGATGGCGGGCAGCAGCACCACGAATTCGTCTCCGCCGATGCGCGCCACGGTGTCAGAGGCGCGCACGCTACCCTGCATGCGCCTCGCGGCTTCCTTCAGCAGCAGATCGCCGACGTTATGGCCAAGCGTATCGTTGACCGGCTTGAACTCGTCGAGGTCAACATACATCAGCGCCATGCGCGCCTTATCCCGTCTTGCGGTGGCAAGCGCCTGCCTGGTGCGGTCAGCGAGCAGCGTTCTATTGGGCAGATCGGTGAGGATGTCGTAATTCGACAGATGCCGCAGTTGCTCCTCCAGCATCTTGCGGCCGGTGATGTCCTGCACCGCGCTGATGAAATACAGGGGTTGCCCCGCCGAGGCGCGCAACAGGGAAACTGAAAGGTTCACCCATACGACGCTGCCGTCCTTGCGGATGTAGCGCTTTTCTATTGAATAGCTGTCGTTCTCGCCTTCGAGCAGCCGCTTGACCAGGGCCATATTGGCTTCCCGATCCTCCGGAAAAGTGATTTGCTGAAAACCGAACTGTTGTGACAGCACTTCTTCCCGGCTGTAGCCGATGATTTTGCTGTAGACCTCGTTGATTTGCAGAAACCGCCCCGCCAGCGAAACCCGCGCAATGCCCACGGCGGCGTTTTCGAAAATGGCGCGGAAGCGCTGCTCGCTTTCCAGGAGCGCCTCTTCCGACCGTTTGCGCTCGGTCACATCGCGCGAGACCACGATCACCTTGGATACTTTTCCGCCGCTGTCGCGGACTACGTTGCCTTCCGACTCGATGTAGCGAACACTGCCATCCCCAAGCAGAAAGCGGAATTCGGCCCGCTCGCCGACCCCGGTTGCCACTGTTTTGCGGAAGATCCCCCTGATGCGCTCGCGGTCATCGGGGTGGATTTCGCTGAACGAGTCGGAGCCGATCTCGAGTCCATCGTCCCCGAATATCAGCCGGTAGGATGGGTTGTTGTAAATTCTTCGGCCATCCGTATCAAGCATCGCGATCAGGTCGCCAACATTCTCGGCAATGGTACGGAAAAGCATCTCGCTTTCGCGCAGTTTTTCCTCGGCAAGCTTGCGCTCGGTGATATCCGCGACCACCACGCGGCAGTCCTGCCCGGATTTGCTGGCGACCGCTTCGATATGCACAAAGCGTGATGAGCTGGCAGCGGCCGTGTCCAGCCTCACTTCCCCGGCTTCCCTGGCTTTGCTTGCGCACACTTTCGCGAAAAATTTATCGAGAACAGGCCGGTCATCCGGGCAGGCGAAAGCGGTGAAACGCCGTCCAGCCAGAGCCGAGCGCTCCAGGCCGAGCAGGCTGGCGCCCGCAAAATTGGTTTGACGGATCATGCCGTCGCGCGTAAGGATGAAGAATCCGACAGGAGCAAAATCGTAGAACTCGGCATAGCTTTCCTCACACGATTCCAAGCTCGCCCCGGCCTGCTGAAGTTCCTCGTTCCATGTATCCGGTCTGTTCTTCATATTGCCACCCCAGTTATCAGACGAGTGTGGAATTGGCGATATTCATGCTACGCCGCTCCGCACAGCGATGCAATTCAGGGAAACACCGGGTATTTCTTGCATGGCCGTTATGCTATGACCATGACGATTATCGGCAATACGGGCAGGCTCAATGCGGCAAACAAAGCAGGTTTTACGGCGTATTTCGCCGCCCGATCAGGCTGCTTGCCGTTATCACCCGGATACACAACACGGGAAATTTGGTTCAAACTGTCGCTGGCTGCTTATCTGCTCCAGCACCGATGTTGCAGCCCTACCAGCACGAATCGTCAGTATCGCGGGGCATCACATGAAAATCGGCATCCCAAAAGAGATCAAGATCAACGAAAATCGTGTTGCCCTCGTCCCCTCCGGGGCGGAGGCGCTGGCTGCTGCCGGGCACGAGGTGCTGGTGGAAAGCGGCGCGGGGCTGGGCAGCGGCTTCGGCGACGAGCAATACGCCTCGGCTGGCGCGCGCATCACCACCGATGCTGGAACAATCTGGGCAGAGGCGGAGCTGATCGTCAAGGTCAAGGAACCGGTTGAAGAGGAGTGGAAGCACATCCGGCCCGGACAAACACTATTCACTTTCTTCCATTTTGCCGCCAGCCAGAAGCTGACCCAGGCGCATCTCGATTCCGGTGCAACCTGCATCGCTTATGAAACTGTGCAACTCCCGTCGGGCGAGCTCCCTTTGCTGACCCCGATGTCGGAAGTGGCTGGGCGCATGGCGGTGCAGGAAGGCGCGAAGTATCTGGAGAATTTATACGGCGGGCGCGGTGTGCTGCTGGGTGGCGTGCCCGGGGTGCCACCCGCGCACGTCGTCGTGCTCGGCGGGGGCGTAGTCGGCTCCAACGCCGCCATGATGGCTGCCGGAATGGGCGCCAGTGTCGTGATTCTCGACCTTTCCCTGGAACGGCTGCGCCATCTCGGAGACATTATGCCGGCAAACGTGCAACTGGTTTATTCCAGCCGGCAGACGATGCTCGAGCAGATCCGCTGCGCTGATCTGGTGGTGGGCTGCGTGCTGGTCACCGGCGCCGTTGCGCCAAAGCTGATCCGGCGCGACGACCTGAAAACCATGCCCAAAGGCGCGGTCATCGTGGATGTGGCGGTGGATCAGGGCGGCTGCGCTGAAACCACGCGCCCCACCACGCACGAAAATCCGATCTACGTGGTGGATGGCATACTCCACTATGCGGTGGCGAACATGCCGGGCGGCGTGCCTCGCACCTCCACGCTCGCGCTCACCAATGCGACCCTGCCCTACGTGCTGCAACTTGCAAATAAAGGATGGAAGCAGGCGCTGCGGGACAACGCGGCATTGCTGAAAGGCCTGAATATCAGCGGGGGGAAAATCGCCCATCGCGGGGTCGCCGATGCGTTTGGCTTGTACTACCACCAGCCGGAAGAATTTTTAAAGTGAATTCTCGATGTGCCCTATAGGGCGGACTGGAGCGTTTCCGTCTAGCCGCTTTCCAGCACCACGAAGGCGACCGCATGTTCGCGCTCGTCGCTGATGCTGAGATGGTGGCGCGTCACGCCCATCCTGGCAAAGTGCTCCGCCAGTTCCGCATCGAAAACAAAAACGGGTTTGCCGAGTCCGTCGTGCGCCACGCTGACGCTCCCCAGGGTCAGCGGATGGCGCAGGCCGCTGCCTGCCGCCTTGGCCAGCGCTTCCTTGGCGGCGAAGCGTTTCATCAGCAGGCGCGCAGGCTGCGGATGATCCTGCCATTCCGGCAGCTCGACCGGGCTCAGCACCCGCCCGGCAAAGGCCGGCCCGTATTTTTTGTGCAGCTTTTCGATGCGTTCATAGGCAACGATGTCGGCGCCGATGCCAAAAATCATGATAAATCTACTGCGCAGCCCGATTGCAGCGTCGCGTGCTCGCTCATTCCTCGCCTACCCACTCGGTATGTCTTGTCATTCACTGCGCGGCTCCTTGCACTCGGGCGTGCTCGCTACGATTTCTATGGCTGTTCCGCGAGCAGCGCCTTC
>JACRAQ010000047.1 GCA_016213335.1 Nitrosomonadales bacterium | reverse complement strand
TTTTCAGCATCGGTCATTTCCCGGCGCTAGTTGCGGGCATGCTGCGTCGTTGTTGTTTTAATCCGCGTTGTTTTACTCATGACTTCTTCCCCCACCCTAACCCTCCCCCTGCATGGGGGAGGGAATGTAACTCCTTCCCCCATGCAGGGGGACGGCGGGGATGGGGGTAGAGGCTTGGCATACCTACTACCCCAATTTCATTTTGACGATTACTTGCCTTGCTCACTTCTTGCCCCCCGCAAAATACGCCAGCCAATCGCCGAGAAACGGCTTGGTGCCGGGGTAGGGTTTCATGGGCTCGAATTGCGGCGACGTCTGCTCCGGCTCGCCCGGCCCGACCGGGTAGATGCGCACGCGTACATCGAACCATGCCGCCTGGCCGGTGATGGGGTCGGAATTGGATTGTTTGCCACCGTTGCTTGCGGGGAGCTCTTCCGAGATGACATGGTTGAGCAAAAACCCAAGCTGCGATTCATTAGCGTCTGGCGCCAGATTCCATGCGCCAGCAGATTTCCCGATGGCGTTCCAGGTCCACACCGTTTCCGGCTCGACCGCTTCGGAGTAGCGGCACATGCAGCGCACTCTGCCCCATTGCGATTCGATCCACATCCAGCCGCCATCGCTTATGCCTGCCGCCTTAGCCGTGCGCGGATTGACGAACAGGTGATTGTGCGCATGAATCTGCCGCAGCCAGGCGTTCTGCGAATCCCACGAGTGATACATGGCCATCGGGCGCTGGGTGATGGCGGCGAGCGGGTACTTGTGCCGGTCGGTTGCCTGGGATTCCAGTGGCTCGTAGTAGAACGGCAAGGGGTCGAAAAAAGTCTCGACACGCTTCCTGAGATGTTCCGGCGGTTTGCGCGAAATGCCCTTGCCTTGCGCCGCGAGGCGGAAAGTCTGCAACACCTCCGAGTAGAGGTGGATCTGGATCGGGTCGGCGTAGCGCGTGATGCGGTTGCGCTGCGACCATTCGAGATAGCCCTTATTCCAGTTGCGCATGTACTGGTAGGAAAGCGGCAATTCGTAATGATGGATGCAGTTGTTGGCGGCATACATCTCAAGTTGGCGCGGATTGGGTTCGCCGCTCATGGATTTCTCGCCCCCCTTGCCGCGCCAGCCGGACAGGAAACCGATGCCCGAGCCGGGTTCCGTTTCATAATTGACGATGAAATCGGGATAGTCGCGGAATTTGCGCGTGCCGTCTTTTTTCGTGAATGCGGGCAGCTTGAGGCGCGAGCCGAGTTCAATCAACACTTCCTGAAACGGTTTGCATTCACCCTTGGGGGGGAAGATAGGCACCCGTATTGCATCCACCGGGCCATCAAACTCGGAGATCGGGCGATCCAGCATGGACATGACATCGTAACGTTCGAGATAGGTGGTGTCGGGCAGGATGAGATCGGCGAATGCCGTCATCTCCGACTCGAACGCGTCGCATACCACCAGAAACGGAATCCTGTAATCGCCCTTCTCATCCTTGTCGTTCAGCATCTTGCGCACCTCCACCGTGTTCATGGTGGAATTCCAGGCCATGTTGGCCATGAAGATGAGCAGCGTATCAATAGGGTAAGGGTCGCCGCGCCAGGCATTGGTGATGACGTTGTGCATCAGGCCATGCACGGCCAGCGGGTGCTCCCAGGAGAACGCCTTGTCTATCCGCACAGGCGAGCCATCCTCGTTTACAAAGAGGTCATCCGGCTCGGCGGGCCAGCCGAGCGGCATGCCGTCGAGCGGCGTATTCGGACGGATGGCCAGCGGCGTGTCGGGTGTTTTTGCGCACGGCGGGATGGGGCGCGGGAAAGGAGCCTTATGCCGGAAGCCGCCGGGGCGGTCAATGGTGCCGAGCAGCGACATCAGGATTGCCAGCGCGCGGATGGTGTGGAAGCCGTTGGAGTGCGCCGCCAGCCCGCGCATGGCGTGAAAAGCCACCGGGTTGCCGGTGACTGTGTCGTGTTCCTTACCCCAGGAGTCGGTCCAGGAAATCGGCAACACCACCTTCTGGTCGCGTGCCGTAACGCCCATTTCGTAGGCGAGACGGTGAATGGTCGCGGCGGGGATGCCGGTAATTTCCGCAGCCCAAGCGGGGGTGTAGTCCCGCACGCGCTCCTGCA
>JACRAQ010000046.1 GCA_016213335.1 Nitrosomonadales bacterium | reverse complement strand
GTTACCGTTCAGTGTCCGTGCTGGCGAAAGGTGAAGCAGAGGGCCTGATCTACGCTACAAGGTCGAGCCTTAAGGGTGGGCTCAAGCTGCCTCCGCTTCGTGTGATGGTAGCTAACCACCACGGAGAGAAAGATACAAGGGGGTGAGCAGGTAGGCTGGGGTGAGCTTGGGAACCCCAGCGTTTGTAATCTCGAAATGCTGGGGTTCGTACCTCACCCCAGCCTACGGCACTACGGCACTGGCTGCACCACTCTCACACCACCGCCATTTCGACTTTCCGTCCCGCGCGGGTCATCAAGGTAATCAGCATATCCAGGCTGAATTTATCCCACTTGCCGCGCATCAGGTCGGATACGCGCGATTGGCCTATACCGAGAACTTTTGCGGCTTCCGCCTGCGTCCAGCGCCGCTCGGCTATCAGCCGTTCCAATTCGCACATCAGGTTGGAACGCATCGCAAGGATTTCCGCCTCCTCCGGCGGGAAGCCTAGATCAACAAATACATTACTGGAACTCAACCCGACTTCACCGCCATCATTTTTTCTATTTTTCATTGCGCATTTTTTATGGCTGGGCATGATGTTCTCGCCGCCCCAATCCCTCGGCCAAAAACGCGAGCACCAGGCTGTTAAGGGATACCCCTTCCGCCTTGGCGCGCGCGGTGAGTTGTGCATGCACCGACTTCGGTACGCGAGCGACGAACTTGCCGGAGGCCACGCCGCCGGAGTTCGGCGCAGGAACAGCAAAGCCCTTCGCCTCCAGTGCTGCAATGACGGCAGCGAGTGCATCGCGCCCGTTAGCGATAGCCTCTGCCACCGTTTCGCCATCGGAAATGCACTCCGAAAAATCCGGGTATGAAATCAGGAACCCGCCGCCTTCCGCACGGGAAAGCGGGCGAATATCGAATGGGTAATCCTCCAGTTTGCGCATGATTCAATCTCCACCCTCAATTATTTTTCCTAAGCCGCCTTCAATGTCTCGCGCAGTATCTGGCGCAGCACTTCCGGGGTGACGGGGGCGCTTTCGGGAGAAAGAGCCTGCCGTAATGTAATGTTAATCATCGTTTGGTATCCTGTGCCTTGCGCTTCGGCTTTGGCGCGGAAAGCTTCCAGCACATCATCGTCCAGCATGATGGTAATGCGTGTCTTACCGCGCGCTTCGCCCTGAAGACGGGCAAGTGCGGGTATCTCGGCAACGGGCCTGGCATTCTTAAAGCTGTATTCAGGTTTCATAATCAACTCTCTCGTTCCTGGTTGCCTGACGCGCGGAAATCAGGCGGATTTTCTCGCCGCGCTCTGTCCAAACCACCACCAACAAGCGGCTGCATTCGCTCACTCCAAGTGTTATATAGCGCACCTCGCCGTGTATTCCACCTTCCTCAAGGGTGCGTGCCAGCGTGTCCAGCAATGCCGTTGCTGCTTCTTCAAAAGGAACACCGTGCTTCTTCAGGTTGGCGGCTGATTTGGCTGGATCAGATTCGATGCGCATGCGGCAATAATACATATTGAATATGCATACGTCAAACGTTTCTAAAGTATGCGAGCGAATTTGCAACTACATCATCTGCATATATGCTGTTGCAAAAATACAACAACCCCCCAGTAATGCCTTGCCCCTATACAAGCCGCTCTGACAGAATGCGCGCTGACTTCTCATGGGTTCAAAGCAATTGAGAGGTTTTTTCGGGAAAACCCGCTTTAATTAATCAGGAGAATCTTCGCATGAAAAAGAAATTACTCGCATTGGCAGTTGCTGGCGCATTCGTTGCTCCGGCTGCAATGGCCGACACCGCTAACGTGAATATTTATGGCGTAGTGAACGCATCTTTCGACTCGATTTCCACCGGCAACAGCGCTGGCGGCTCCAGCCAGAGTGCAACCAGAGTGTCGAGCAACCAGTCTCGCATCGGCTTCAAAGGCAACGAAGATTTGGGCGGCGGCAACAACGCCTTCTTCCTGCTCGAGTCCACCGTGAACGCTGACGCCGGCGGCAACCCGGCTGCTGGCCGTAACTCTTACGTCGGCATCGGCGGCGACAGCTGGGGTTCCGTACTGTTGGGCCAGAACGACAGCCCGTACAAGACCTCCACTCGCGGCATGGATTTGTTCCAGGATGGCCTCGCCGATAACCGTACCCTGATGGGCGGTGCTGTCGGTACTGCAGGCGTCGGCAGATCTGCCGCAATCCAGTTCGACGGTCGTAATGCCAACGTGATCCAGTACGACAGCCCGAACTTCAGCGGCTTCAAGGCTTCGTTGCAGTATATCGCTGGCGCCGAAGGCGCAACCACTGCTGGTAACGTCAAAGGCACCGCTTACTCGCTGGCTGGCACCTATGCCGCCGGTCCGATGACCTTGGCAGCAGCCTACGAGACCCACGACATGGGTACTGCTACTACAGGTACTATGGGCGCAGCTAACGGCGGCGTGGTCAACCAGAAAGAAAGGGCCTACAAACTGGCCGGCAGCTACACCATGGATGCCATCACCGGCGTGCTGGTTTATGAAAAGACCGATGACGGCTTTGGCGCAGGTGGCGCTAACGCGATGGGCCACCGCACTTGGTACTTGGGCGGCAAGTTTGCCGTGACCGGCAGCGATGCGGTGAAACTGGCCTACACCAACGCCAACAACTTGGGCAACACGGCCAACACCGGCGCCAAGCAGATCAGCCTCGGCTATGACCACGCCATGAGCAAGCGCACCACGGTGTACGCCCTGTACACCAGGCTGACCAACGACTCGGCAGCAACTTACGCTCTGGGTGGCACCAGCACCGGCGCTGTTGCTAACGTAGGCGCTGACGCCGATCCTTCCGCTTTCTCGGTCGGTGTGAAGCACTCCTTCTAATTGTCTGCGTCCGCAAGGGCGTAACAATCCAGGAAGCTTGAACGGGCGCCCTCGGGCGCCCGTTTTTTCGCCCTATTTTTATTGGCTATACCGGCGGCTATAATGCCGCCATGATGATTGCCAATACCCTTGGAATCCTTTAACCTGAGCCATCATTAATTGGAGAAATCATGCTTACGCTAAACATCAATTGTGAAGTGATGCCAGACAGGGTTGTTACCTTCAAGTTGCCGGAAACCGTTCGTCCCGGGCGACATGAACTGGTTGTTGTGCTTGAGGAAAATGAGCTTGCACAAACCAAAGTGGATTCAAATGCGCAAGCACTGATGCAATTCGCCGGATCTGTTACCGCTTTCAATCAGACGGACGGGGTTGAATACCAGCGCGGAGTGCGCATGGAGTGGAATTGATCGCGCGTTATTTGCTGGACACCAACGCCATCATCTATCTGGTGAATGGCCGTCTCGCGTCTCCCTTGCCCGATGGAAAGTACAGCATTTCAATCATCACAGAAATTGAGCTGCTCTCATTTTCCGGTTTATCCGATGAAGAAGAGCAGCGAATACATGACCTGCTGCTTGTGCTTGACCGGGTTCAGCTATCCGATACGGTTCGTGACCTGACAATCCGGTTGCGCCGCAATAACCGGTTAAAACTTCCCGATGCCATTATTGCTGCCAGCGCCTTGGCACAACAGGCCATCCTGTTGACGAACGATCAAACTTTCGCATCTATAGACGGGTTGGATTGTAAAGCGTTGCAACTGAAATAAGCACTATCGCAGCAAGGCTGGGGTGAGCCTGCGAACCCCAGCGGAACTCATGCGCGGGATCGCCCGTGTTCTTTTTCCTGCCAGCGCCCAAACATTTCGAAGTAGGCATTCTCCAGGCTTGTCGCCAGGCCGCGCGCATCGCACAGCGGGCTGGCAGCCATGAACGAGCGCTGTTTTGCCCGCAGGGCTTTTCTTTCCGCTACGCTGCGGGCAAGAATTGCCACCTTTTCGACATATTCCTCTTCGGAACGGGCCACCCATTCGGGGTGGCCGATGGCCTGCAGCATCGAGGCGGTCATGCGCGAGGCCATGCGGTCGCCCTCCAGGGTGATGACCGGCAATCCCATCCACAGCGCGTCGCAGGTGGTGGTGCCGCCGCCCACCCCTCCCACGGGATCCAGCGCGATGTCGAGCCGGTCGTAGCAGGCCATGTGTTCCGCCCAGCCGGGGGTGGTGGTGCTGTCCAGCAGCTCGATGCGGCTGGCGGGCATGCCGTGGCCTGCCATCTCGTCCAGGATGCGGCGCCGGTTGCCGGGGTCGGCCAGCTCTTTGGTCTTGAGCAGCAGCTTCGCTTCAGGCAGGGCGTGGAGCACTTTCGCCCACAGCGCCAGCGTCGCGGGCGTCAGCTTGCCCAGGTTGTTGAAGCTGCCGAGCCATATCGCGCCATCCGCAGAAGGATGCCAGCCGGGGAGGGGAGCGTCCGCCTTGCCGTCGTAGCTCACCCACACGCGCGGCAGGCGCCACACCCGCTCGCTGAAATGGTGGTCCGTTTCCGGCGGCGTCAGGACTTTGTCGCCGATCCAGTAGTCCATCTCGCTCAGCCCGGTGCTGGCGAAGAACCCCAGGTAGTGCGCCTGCACCGGGGCGGCGCGGCGCGCGAACACCCCCATGCGGTTGAAGGCGGTGTGGCCGGACAGGTCTACCAGCACGTCTATGCCATCGGCCTCGATGCGGCCCCTGAGCGCGGCATCCGGGGTGCCGAAGACGGGAACCCAGTGTTCCACCAGTGACTGCAACCGTTCTGTCACGGCATCCCGCTGGCCGTGGTTCGAGTAGGCGAACAGCTCCACACGCCGCCGGTCGTGGTAAGTGAAGAGTTGTTCAACGAAACAGCTCACCGCATGCTGGCGGAAATCTCCCGATATATAACCCACCCTCAGCCGCCGGCCAGCGAGCGGCGCGCGTTTGAAAGTCCGGTAGCGAGCCGCCTGCCTGTCTTCGGCGGGCACGCAGGCGTGCTCCCAGCCGCGCGCCAGCGCGAGGTATGCTGCGGAATCGAGCGTGCCGTGGTAGCCGTAGAGGAACAGCAGGTTGCCGTAAGCTTCGGCGTGATCCGGTTTGAGCGCCAGCGCTTCGCGGTAACTGGCGATCGCGCCGCCCAGATCGCCTTGCGCCCGCAACGCACTCCCCAGATTGTTGTGCGCATCGGCAAAGTCAGGCAAGAGTGCTACCGCCTTGCGGTAGTGTTCCAGCGCCTCGTCCAGCTGGCCCAGGCTTTTTAACGCGGCTCCCATGTCGTTGTGTGCCTCGGCATAATCCGGCTTGAGCGCGAGCGCGCGGCGATAGCTTTCAATTGCCGCATCCGGTTCGCCTTGCATCCGCAGCACAACTCCCAGGTTATAGTGCGCTTCAGCCAGGTCTGGCTTGAGCGTGAGAGCGCTGCGGTAGTGCCCGGCCGCTTCCGCCGGAGCGGCCAGCGCCTTGAGCGCGTTGCCCAGGTTGACATGCGCGTCGGCCAGAGCGGGGTTGGACTGGAGCGCGCGGCGGTAGCTTTCCACCGCCTCGTCCAGCTTGCCCTGCGCCTGCAGCACATTGCCGAGGTTGACGTGCGCCTCGGCGTAGTCCGGCTTGAGCGCGAGCGCCTCGCGGTAGCTCTGCGCCGCCCCGTTCAGGTCGCCGAGCGCCTTGAGCGCGTTGCCCAGGTTGTAGTGCATGGCGCGCGACGGACGGATGCGGATCGCCCTGCCGATGAGCTCGGCGGCGTCGCGGTGCCGCCCCGCACTGCTGGCGATGGCGCCCAGGTAATGCAGCGCATCGGGATGGCCGGGTTCGACTTGGAGGATGTGTTGATAGATGGCCTGCGCCTGCGGCAGGCGCCCGGCGCGGTGGTGCTCCAGCGCGGTTTGCAAAGCTGCCGCGTGCGCGTCGGGGCTGGTGCCTGCCGCAGCGGTTTCGCCCCGCCCGCAGCACTGCTTGTATTTTTTCCCGCTGCCGCACGGGCAGGGACCGTTGCGTCCGGGTTTGCTCATGCGTGGG